>CP098402.1:602931-904397 GCA_025916675.1 Phycisphaera sp. | reverse complement strand
GCCGAACATGCGAAAAGCAGCCGAATGAACTTTCTTCCTGAAGCTCCGACCTTCGAGAGTGCGAGCTTCGTCGGCGCAGATCTATCCGGAGCCGTGGTCGATCACATGCGATTGGGGTCGATAGATGGAACGAATTCGGCACTCGTAGCCACCGTATTCTCAAACTGTGAATTAGCCCGGGCAAACCTGACGTCGGCACGCGCGACCAGAACTCGCTGGGATTCGTGCGATCTCACTGACGTTGTTTTCAATGACGCCAGCGTCCAAGACGCAGATTTTGCCCAAAGTACTCTAGCCGGAACCAATTTGTCGAAGGCTGAACTTCAAGGCGCACGGTTTGATTGTTGTGCCATCAGCCGAACTGTCTTCCCAAGCAGCTTAGAGCGCTGCTCGTTCCCAGGCACCGATGTCCGAGGCCACAACATGGAGGGCTGCGATCTTTCCCACTGCGACCTCAGCGATGCGATACTCGGCGGCAACTCGCTTCGTGGGGCAACGCTTGTGGGAGCGCAGTTAACCAGAGCCCAACTTGCCGGAGCCGACCTCTCACAGACCAACCTGTCACATGCCGACCTCTCTGACGCTGATCTATCTGGTGCCATCCTGGCCGGGTGCACGCTCGAATCGACCAATGCGGACGCCGCCGACCTATCCGGAGCGGTCCTTACCGACTCGTTCATCACCATGAGTACCTTTGTTGGGGCGAGTTTAAAGGGCACATCACTCGCCAATGCCTCGATCACCCGATCGGTCTTCACGGATGCCCTATGGTCGAACGCTAATTTGAGTGGCACCCGCATAACCGAATCCGACTTGTCGGGAGGCAACCTCGACGACGTGCGATTCCGCGGCACCGAGATCACGCTGTCTAACCTCGAACATGTTTCGCTCAAGACAGTCGCGATGCGAGGGGGAAGCCTCGCGAACTGCAATCTGTGTGCCGCCGACGCAAGCGGGAGTGATCTCTCGGGAGTCGACCTCAGCGGCGTGCGAGCACTGAGTGCCAACTTCGCCGGAGCCGTGCTCACCTCGGCCAACCTGACCAACGCCCAGTTTCTGGACGCCAACCTTGCGCGAATCAAACTCGACAATGCCATCTTGGATGGCTGGAACGCGACGGGAGCAGTTGCAGCTTCGGCGTCGCTCCTTGGTGCTCGTGGCCAAGGGATCCAATTTGTGGGGTGTAATCTTGGCAATGCGAAACTCGACAACGCCCAGATTCCGTACGCCAACTTCGCCCACGCGAATATTCGAGCCGCAACGTTCGCCGGCACCGACATCTCTGGCTCTAACCTGCATCGCGTCGAGGCGGACGGTGCCGTGTGGGCGGGCACGAGTCGTGATAGCGTCCGCGAAACCGACCCCGCGCTGGCCCAGGCCGAAGACTTTTCAACGGATTCATGATTTTGGAGCATGCCCCGATGAACCCTACCCAGACGTACCCAGCCACACCCACACCGATGGCCGTGCTCTCAACAGCCGAGAACGGGCGTCGCATCCGTGTTCAGGACCCCGATGGCAAAGCTTTGTGGGCAGTGAATGCCGCGTCAACTACGTGTGTTCGGGGCGACTCGGCGTTGGTCGTGACCGCGTCGAACGGCGAGGGATACGTAATCGGAATCATCCCCGGAGAGTCACGCACCCGAGTTGAGTTCGATGGCAGCACGATCCGAGTACTGGATATCAATGGCCAAGCCGTACTCGAGTACGACGAGCATTCCTCCAAGGTACGACTCGTTGGCATTGGCGACTTGGAAGTCGCAACGCCTGCGGGCGATCTGACGCTGGCGTCCGGAAAGCGTGTACACATCTCTGGAGGCACTGGCATCGATCTCGTCAGCGCTGGCATGGTGCGCACGATGACGCCTCGTGCTTCGACAATTCTTGGCTCCGGGGAGTATCGTGTTGGAACAGAACGGCTCGACATCGCTGCCACAACCACGAACGCCAGCGTTGGCCAGTTCTCGATCGCCGGCACCAGAGCTTCCGTGGTGTTTGGCTCGGTACGTGCCTCTGTCGATCGGCTGGAGAGTATTTCAAGTACGGTCATCTGCCGTACGCAAGACTTTTTCTCCGATGTATCACGCCTCGCCCAGGCAACGGCTTCTCGTATGCGTCTGGTGGTCCAAGAGGGCTTCTATCTTCGGAGTGGACGCACCCACATGCGTTCGCAGCAAACCACGCGTATTGATGGTGCCAAGATCCATCTCGGCTGAGTTTGAGCTAACCCATACTCAACGCCTGGGAGTGATCAACCGATGTTCCCCGCTTCAACAACCATGGCCGGACAAGTCATCGCCATGCCGAACGTGTGCCTCACGCCCACGCCAGTAGGCCCAGTCCCGATCCCCTACCCAAGCATCGCGATGCTGCCGCAGGCGACCCAAGTATCCACGAAAGTGACTTTCGGCAACAAGCCCGTCGTACTGCTGCAATCGCAGACACCCTCGACCACCGGCGACTCTGCCGGCAGCAACGGCGGCGTGATGTCGGGCGTGTTCATGGGACCAGCGGTCTACAAGAAGGTCAGCGCCAAGGTGCAAGTTGAAGGGAAAGGCGTTGGCTACCAGACCGGAATGATGGGCCTCAACGGGAGCAACCCCAACGTGCCTGCGTTTGCCCAGAGCGTCCCCAGTCAGTCACTAATCCTCGTCAGCCCATAACCGAAACTATCAAGAATCCTCGTCGGCCACAGACCGGTCTCCGGCGAGTAACTCGATCTGCCCCACCGCATCGGGCGTCAGGTCACGCACGATATCGACGAACGACATCGTGACCAACCGCCGTGCCCGAACCAAGAGCACCGGCACAGGGCTCGAAGGCTCGCTGGAAACGTAATACGCGCAGATCCGGTCGAGTGCGTCCAGTACATCCTGTCGAGACTGGATCGCGCCAGTAGGTGCGGTTGGTGCCGCAATGGCTGCGGCGCCTCCAGCGGAATCCGCTGGCAACTCGCCATCAGCTTCGCCCCCTAAGTCCGCCGAATAGCCGCGCTCTCCGAGACCAGAACGGATGTGCTCGGCGATCGTCTCAAGCAGCTTCTGAAACGCGCTCAGGTCCGGTGCGTTACCGGCTCCGACACGCTCGGTCAGCGTCCGATCGATCTCGTCAACGCCCTCGATTGCCTCTTGGAGACACTGGAGCGAGTGCTGGAGCTGCTCGGCGGGTGTATCGGCCAATGCAGCCTTAATCGTCGAGATACTCGGAGACTCCTCATCGGCCTGGGTCGAAATCTCACCGCTGGCCAACTGGAGGTCCCGCAGCCCGTATCGACCCAGGCTGGCCGACGCCGTAAAAGGGCACGCTCGTATCCGGGCCTGGATGCGCATCGAGTCATCGCCGAAGGCGTCCGGCGGGGCCGCGAGCGAAGCGACGATGTTCATGCGTTCGGTCGGATCGTTGTTGTCCTCGGGATCGAGTTTCGGGTGAACACCATCCCAATGCTGCGTGACCATGCCCCGAATCAACGCCACACCAATGCGCAATCCCTCGAAGCCCTCGGTCTCGATCAGCGAAGCCAGGACCTGCATCCCGACACGCAGGTCGAGCGTGCGCCCGAGCAGCGCCGTGGCCTTGTTCTTGACCTCGCCCCAGTTGGGCTCCTCGGCCGGCACTACGACATCGCCAATCTGCCGCTCGGGTGTTCCGGCGGCCAGATCGAACAACGCCACAGCGTCCGCGTCGTAGGCTAAGTCTTCGCCGCATGGATTTTCTACTGACACACCGGCGAGAATCACATCCAGGTCGAGCGTACTCATGGGCTGGTTTCCTGTTCAAGGCTCACGGGGCGATCAAGATAGGCTAGCAACGCTTCGAACTCCGAGGTGAGCATGAACTCGGGCCGGACCTGCCCCAACACCACACCCCATGCGTCCTGACGCTCCTTCGGGCTCAGTCCGAGCGCTTCGAGTTCGCGGCGGAGCCCGCTGAGCCGACGCAAATCATCCACGAGCGTGCCTTGCTGCTGCACATGCTCTGCAAAGGCTGCGCCGAGCGTGGCTGCAACATCCTGCTCGGTCAGATACATTTCGACCTCGTCAGTCAGCATCTCACGCAGCATCGCCGCGTTGCTTGCCTCGCCCTCGGCGGATGCAAACATCGCGTCGTACGCATCCAAGGCCCGCTGGACACGGTCGCCCGAGAGCCGATCGACGGTAACCTCGTTGACCTCGGCCCGGGCAAACTCGCCCACACGATGGAAGCTGCCGTAGTCCTCATACAGCGCACGGCCAGCGAGTGCCTGCCAACGTGTCGTACCCGGCGTTTCACGGGCGAAGATACCCAGTCGCTGCAACTTCGCACGCTGGGCCGCATCAACGAACGCATCACGTTCCACCGCGTCGCCACCGGCGACCCGCGGTGCGGCGCCGGCCAGGGCCTCGGCCACATTCGTGTTCGACGGCCCCAGGGATCGAAGATCGAGCCGTGTGGAACCGGCCTGCATGTCTTCCAGCGCGACCTCACCGTACAAACGCTGCTGGTAGGATCGCAGCGTGCCCAGGCGATCATCGCCGCCTGTAGGTGAAGCGAAGCTTGGTGCGGGCCCGCCGCCAACTACCACCGGCTCGGTCGAAAACGTGAACCCGCTTCCAGACACGAAGTCGACACCGGAATCCTCATCGAGGAAGTCGAACCTGGTGAGCACAAAACCGCTTGGCCTTGAGAGCAGGCGGATCTCTGGTGCAGTCACCCGGACTTCGCCAAGCGCCGTGATGTCACCCAGCGTCACCGACCCCTCGGCGCTGAGCGCCACGTCACCAAGCACCGAGAGCTTCTCGAACTCACCGAACTCGATGTCGCCAAGCGAGACGATGCGGAGGTCACCCGAGCCCGGAACCACCTGGCCGTCCACAACCTCGGCAGTCCGCAGAATCGTGGGAACCACGGGCACCGAGTCTCGGCCGCCAGCATTCACGCTGAGGCTGCCAATCGGCACCACCGCTCCAACATCCCCCCCAAACTCGACGATCGGCAACGGTGCTCCGTCCGAACCATCACCGGAGACATCGGTCGCGAGTACCAAGTCGGCCGGGTTGCCCGCCACGCCATCGATGGCTCCCGCAAAGCTGATAGTCTCGCCCGCACGGATCGAGGTATCGCCCACGAGCACGACGGGATCGCCAAATGTCACGGCCCCGAGCACAACGACGTCGGCACCAAGCCGAGTCGCTCCGCCGGCATCCGTCTCCAGAGATGCGAGTGTCGAATCCAGCCCGATGGGCCCGAGGAGCGAAACATCGCCCTGGCTCAAAAGGGACAGAGATCGTGCGGTGCCGTCCGAATCAACGGCCCCTCGAAACTCGATGCTCTGCGCGTCGATCCGACGATCTTCCAATAACGACACCGGCCCGAGGAACGACACAGACCCATCGGGCATCAAAATGTCGGTCCCGAGTCGGACGCCGCCAGAGCCGACCTGTGACAAGACCGACACGCCCGCCAGGTCCAAGTTCTCGTTCAGCTCAAGCATGCCCGCGTTGTTGATAACCAAAGGGCCCATCGGTGCGGCGATGCTCGCGTCGATAGCGATGTTCTGCCCAGTGAGTTCGATGCCCCCCGTCCCCGTTGCCACCAGCGAGCCATTGAGCACCACCGAACCGAGCCCGTCGAGGACTCGGACCGAATCCGCCCGGACGGATCCATCGATCCGAGTCCGCATGGACTCTACGATCGTCAGCATGCCCAACTCGGCTTCTTCACCAAGGCGACCAAGCAGCGCCACGCCTGCGTTCGGTGCCCTGAGCGTGAGTGATCCCGGCCCATCGGCGCCTTGGAGGAGTTCAATGCCAACGCCGCCGTCGACATGTGACGAAACAGAAGCGTCACCTGGCAGCACTACGCGACCTTGGAAACGGACCGGCCCAACCGCCTCCAGGTTTCCGAGAAGTTCGGTCGCTCCGTTGTACGTCTGTTCACCCGCGGTAAACACGTCTCCGATCCTGTTGGTCTCGCCGGATAAAGACAAGCGAGCCAGCGGCACAGTCGTTCCGACTGGGCCCTCCAGTTGCACAATGCCTTGGTCGGCATCGATATCGAGGGCGAACGCTCCGTCCACAGTCGACAGCAGGTGAACACCACCCGAGCCTGTGCCAAGCAGACTCGTATCGCCGACAAGGGTGATACCCCGTTCAAACGCGATCTCGGATCCGGTTAGTGTGCCCGACACGTGTGCCCCAGCGTCGTATCGTTGCATTCCGCTCGTGGCAACGTCTGAGACCCTGATCGAGTTCGCACCAACATCAAAGGTTCGTAGGGCTTGTTCCGAGCCAACGGAGGAGGCCAGAGCAATGTCGCCGTTGGGTGCCCGCAGGCGCAGGTCACTTTCACCATCCACTCTGCCGGTGAACACGATGGCATCCGCCCCAGTGGCATTGCTCCGAATCGTCACGGCACCGTCCACGTCGACACTGCCATCGAGCAAGATCGACCCAGTACCCTGAGCCAGCAGATTGTCACCAACAGAAATATCGCCCGCTCGGACGCGGACGTTGCCGGATGTGCGGACCGACTCCAGAAACGCGCTTGCGGCTTCGATGTCGAGCGATCGGAGCGCCGTTGTGCCACCGATGGGTCCTGCTTGGGCTCGATCGCCCGCGCGGATCACGAGCGCCGCATTCCCGTCAACCGCGCCGAGCTCGACGTCTCCGCTCGATTCAATACGGGTGTCACCAGTGAGTTGCATCGGCCCCAGCACGATGATCGAACCGCCGACGAGTCGCTCGCCCGGACGAAGCACCCCAGCGAATCGCTGCGAGCCGCTCGTTCGAGTCTCGTTCCCGAGATCAATAGCCGCCGCCGAGAGATCGAGCGAGGCGACCGACACGTCGTCGCCAATGTCAATCGCCCCAGAGCCCACATCGGCGTTGAGCGCAAACGCGCCCTCAATGCCATCTGCCGTGCTCCAGTCCCCACCCTGGCTCACGAGCGAAGAGTCCGCGAACAGAAGCACCGGGGCCTCGAATAGGATGGCACCTCCCTGAGTCGTAATGCTACCACCGAATTCAATCAAGCTACCACGAACCGTGAGGATTGCGTTGCCCACGCCGGCAAGCGACCCGCTGACGCGAACCGAACCGAGCCCGCCGTCGAGAACGAGCGGGGCTCGCAAAGTCCCTCCGAGAACATCGATGCCACCCGTCCCGTCCGGCCGGCCGATCACGATCGAGCGGAATCCATCCGACAATCGCGCGAGTTCTGCCGCAGAGAGTTCGAGGCCCGCCGAACCACCCGGCCCGCCAAGCACGATTGGCCTCGCCGCGTTGGAGGGTTGCAGCGAAAACTCGTCCGCTTCAATGGAACCAGTCAAGTCGACGTCCCGAGCGACGATCGTGATTCGTTCGAGCCCGGATGCGCCGCCCAATTCGATGGTGCCGGCACCCGCGAATGCGTCAAGCGATCCCTGCGATACCGATGACAGGCCCGACACGACTATGTTGCCACCGGAAGAGGCCAGCGTGAGCACGGGACTGGCACCGAGTTCTATGTCTGGTAGCCTGAGTACACCACCAGTCGTTCGAAGCTCGCGCGCCGCTGCCCCCAAGATAACCAACCGCGAACCAGTGATATCGATCGAACCCGCAACCACATCCGAGCCAACAAACGAGACGTCCCCGGCGGCATCGACAACCAGCGCTCCGTCGAGCAGGACATCTCCAAATCTCGCGGACGCCCCTCCGATCTGAAGGCTCGACAAGGCCGTGGTACCACCAACCGGTGAACGCAATTCCGCCGCATCACCTCGCCCATCGATGGCAAGCTCGTGATCCCCATTGATCGTACCGAAGAACTGAACGCCTTCACCGCGCACCTCCGTATCGGTCAGTAAGGTCAAACGATTGTTGACGCGCACACTCGAGCCAGCGTCGATGTCTCCACCAAGGTGCAGCGGCCCATCAAGTTCGACCGAGCCTGTGGCCACGAGCCCACCCCCGAGCAGGAGATCCGCACCGTTGAGCGACACGTCGCCCGCCGATCGGATGGACTGCGCCGAAACTGTGCCACCGCTGTCAATCACCACATCGCCCACACCGCCAGCCGCGCCGACGCTACCGAGCAACTCAACATCACCGTTGCTCGCCTCGATAGTCAAGTAGCGCGGTGATGCCGACGAATCACCCTCGATCGGCCCGTCGACACGTACGGCCCCACTCCCGCTGCGGAGTATCGAATCGCCCGAAAGCACAACGCTGCCGGCGATCACAAGATCCTGGTTCGCTTCAAATGTACCTGTGATAATGACATCCGACGTAATCGTCGCGTCTCCACCAGCAGTTACGCTCTCACGGAACATCGTATCCGCCGCTGTGATGGCTAGGTCGCCGTTGACCACCAGACCACCCAGCGAAGCCGCACCGGTCGTTCCAAGCGAGAACGAGGCCAGCGACCGCGTCCTTCCCGTGTCACCAAGCGTGACATCGCCGCTACCTGCCGTGATCGCCAGGCTTCGCGGCATCGTAGCGTCGGCCGAATCAACGTCGCCAATGATCGTGACGGCACCGCCCGCACCGCCGTTGGTCGTGTCGAGCACGCCGTCGACTTGCAGCGTAACGCCCCCGCCGGTGAGCAGCAGATCGCCACCGCCCGTCAGGATCGTGTTGCCCAGAAGCGTCGAGCCGGTGAGTGTGAGATCCGAGCCACTGGAATCGACGATGCCCGAAACCGCCAACTGGCCATTTGGCGATCGAAGCACGGTGGAGTTGCG
Organism: Phycisphaera sp.; assembly: GCA_025916675.1. Lineage (NCBI taxonomy): Bacteria > Pseudomonadati > Planctomycetota > Phycisphaerae > Phycisphaerales > Phycisphaeraceae > Phycisphaera > Phycisphaera sp. Next base: position 895,696 of record CP098402.1, on the reverse strand, counting down.
AAACGTCGTGTCGCCGATCTGGATCGAATGCGAGCCCGCTGCCCGACCGACCGTCACCGAATCGAACCCGAGGGCGAGCGCATCAAGGTCGTCCTGCCCGAGATCAAGGCCACTTCCCACCCCGGCCGCCGACCCCAATGCAATGGCTGTCCCATCACTTGCCGGCTCGATCAAAAGGGCTCCCCCACCCCCCACGCTCGAGGCTCCGCCAGCCAGATCAATCTCACCGGCGCGCAATCCCAGATCGTTCCCATCGGTATCGACAGCCGAGAGTTGCAGTGTCCCCGCCAGAGCACGCACCGAAACCGTCGATCCGAGCAATGTCGAACCGGTTAGTGTGACGTCGCCCGAGACACTCTCTACATCACCACGCAATTCGACGGGGCCGGCCACCGTGATATCCCCGCCCGCGTCCATCGACGCGAAGAGCGTGGCTCCACCGGGCGTGGCAATCACGATCTCGTTGGTACTCGACAATGCGTCAGCAAAACTCACCGTAGCGGCCGACACGTCCAATCGAGCGACATCCACTGCACCCCCGAAGGCCATATCTCCGGTAAGCGATGCCGTCGTTTCCAGCGTGCCCGTGAGCGTGACCGACTGCAATGAAGCGTTCCGAGCCGACAAGAACGACAGATCTGACAAACCGGACACCACACCATCAATAGTGACGTCGCCGGCACCGGCATCGAACGCAAGCGACTCGGCTGCTCCTCCTGCCGTCCCGAGCAGCGGGCCATCGATCAGGATATGACCACCCGCCGAACTGAACGCAGCGCCGATCCCGTCAGCCAGACGTACGCCTCCGGCCGTGATCGAGCCACCATCGGTGGAAACACCGAGAGCCGTAGCGACAACCAACTCGCCTGCGTCGAACTCCACGCCCGCAAGATCGGTCATGGTAAGCCCGGCATCAAGCGAAGCCGTACCAGTGGGTGCTCTGTACAAGACCGGGTCAGAGAAACTCACCGCCCCAATGGCGATGTCGTGCGCGCCGCTCCCGCGACCGACAATAATTCTCGAGAACCCGTCATCCAACGCGGCCAGGGTCGAGCCAGAGATCGACAAGTCTCCTGCCGACACGATGCCGATGGAATCGCCGTTCCCAATTGGCTGGAACGTGATGTTTCCGGTGCCACCGACCGAACCAACCCCACCCGAGAGGTTGATTCCGTTCGCGGACAATGCCAGATCGTTCGCCCCGGCTTGAAGCGTCGAGTTTACTTCGATGTTGCCGACCGAAGACTCGAAAACCGCTGCCTGGGTGAGTTGCAACGGGACATCGAACACAATGTCTCCGTTGGAGCTGACGTCCGAACCGATCCTCGCGGACCCGGCCCCACCAAAGAGAAACGAGGCAGCATCGAACGACGATCCGGACACGGTTGCGACACCACCTGAGACCACGTCAACGTCTCCGGCAACATCAAGCGACCCCGCCAGGTCTATGTCGCCCGACGCCGATATCGACAGCCCGCCGGTCGCAGCATCGATCGCGCCCAGATCGAACGCCGCGCCACTAAGCGTCGCACCCGAAGCTCCGGATACATTGAGCGTCGAGATCGAAGTCGTTCCAGTGCCGCTCACTTGCTGCAGCGAGGACGAGCGAATCGCGGTCGCATTCACGTCGTTTGCCGAGTTGATCGTGAACCCGCCGAGGCGTGTCGTGCCACCCACATCATCGCCAAGCGTGATCGACCCCGTACCGGCCGACAGATCAAGATCGTTCGCGCCGGCCACAGCACCATCAACTACGCCCGAGAATTCGATATCCCCGCCACCCGTAGTAGATACACCGACATCATTACTGACAGCTGTCGCTCCGGTGATGCGTACACCCCCAGTTCCAGCGGACAGATCCGCGGACAGCACGGCGTCACCGTCAAGCACGACACCGTTACCCGCCGCAAGCGTGCCCGCGACAGTTACCGTCGGGGCCGTTATGTCGAAGGTATCGTCGGTGCTCGATGCTGCGAGGTTCGTATCCAAGGTATTCCGCAGAGTGACGTTGCCATCAAAGTCGAACGCCAATGCCGAGGCCGCAATTGTGTGCGTTTGACCCGCAATGAACGCCCCGGCACCGCTGGCCGTGAACACACCGCCGTTCAGATCGATCGAGATACCGTCGGCCAGCCCGACATCGCCGACCGAATCGGGTAACACGCCAGTGCCCGACTCCAACACCAGATCAAGAGCCGCCCCGGTCGCCGTAATGTCCGATTGGAGATCGATCGAACCGTTGGCGTCCAGAGTCAGCGTCTGAACACCCACAAGCGATGCCACAAGCGGGTTGCCGGCGAGCCAGGTAATGTTCCCGGTTTCGGGTCCAGCGACGTCGGTCGTCACGAGAACGTTCGTTCCAGATTCGAGCACGTCGCGAATATCCGTGGCCGACACCGTGGCACCGCTGGCTCCGGGGCTGAACACTCCGCCGACCGGAGGCGTCGTCGTTGCGTCAGAAATCACAACATCGAGCGGGTCGAGCAACCAAAGGCCCCCCTTCCCTCGCGGCGCGCTCGCATCGACAAGGCCCGCCGCCCGCAACCGAACCTTGCCCGAGGTCTCGACGAGGCCGCCGTCGCCGCCCTCAGGTCCACCCCGGGCCGTAGCAAGGCCGTCATACGTCGTTGAATGATCGGCCCAGGTGATCACACGGCCGCCATCACCGAACGCGGTCGCATCGGCGCGCAACGTGGTGCCAGATCCGATGGAGACGCGGCGCGCACGATGCTCGCCCGCACCTCGATACCCGCCTCCGATCTCGATAGTCCCTCCACCACCCGGGCCGCTCGCATCAAGGGTCGCGTCATCCACGGCCACACGCTGGCCAACCACCGTGATCGCTCCACCGTGTTGGCCAGTTTCGCTCGTGCTGGCATCAATGTCACCTGCGACATCAATGCGAGAGCCACGGCCGGCACGGATCTCAACCTGCCGCGCCTGAATACTCGAACTGCTCCGTAGGGCCACGCTGAACAGATCACCCGCACCGATGGCCACCCGCTCGGCCTGGATGTTGCCACTGTTCTCAACACTCCCGTGGGGTTTGTTGCTCGGCCCGACTTGCGGCTTCGCGTAGATCCGCGTCCGCGGCGCACCCATCAGCACCTCGTCGCCCGAGCCGAGCGCGACGATGCCCTCGTCGGCGATGATCGTCCCGTGGTTCGCGACCTCACGCCCAAGGAGGTGGATGGCCGAGCCCTGGATCAGGCCGTGATTGGACACCACCCCTGAAAGCGTGAAGGTGTCGACATTGGCCAGGAAGTCCTGGTTGGTCATGTTGCCCGCAGCGGCATACAACCCGCCCACATCAACGATCGAAGTCCCAGTGAAGTAGATGCCCGCCGGGTTCACGATGTAGACCTGGCCGTTGGCGAGCAATGAACCGGCGATGATCGACGGATCGTTCCCGGTGATGCGATTCAGCACCCGCGAATTCACTGTCGGCTGGAGGAAGCGCACCGTCTCGTGGGCCGAGATATCGAATCGATCAAACGCCAGGATCGCGTTGTTCTGGGCACGAATCGTGGTTATAGGGCCGGCCCGTTCGATGGATGCCCCACCATGCACCACGCGGCCGCCCTCGGGGCCAGCCAAAGCAACGGCTTGCACTGTCAGCGTCGTCCCCGCGAGCACGAGAAGACGACCGATCCGATCCGACGTAGGACGAGATTGGCGAGCATCCATGACATTCCCCCTATAGAACCCGCGCAAACGCGGATGCCCCACCTCTAATAGACCACGGTGAGCGAAAAATGCACGCGGCCATCCCAACTCTTTACGCCAGCCGACTCGAGATCGCGGAGTGGGAACGCCAGATCGACCCGTGCGCCCACACTCCGGCCAAACCTCAGCTCGGCACCGACTCCAGCCCCGATAAGTGTATCGTTCCCCTCAAACGAGAGTGCCCTTGTGTCGGTCACGAACCCGACGTCCGTAAACGCCCGGAGGATCAGGTCCCAATCGGCCTGGCCATAGGGCTGGGGCGGAGCGAACCGGAACTTCTGCCCCATCGCACGACGTGGCTCCGGCTCAACCGGGAGTGATCGAGCAAAGTAATACCGATATTCGGCGCTCCCGATCACCCCGCTGTCGCCCGAAACAGCTGACTCGGGATAGCCACGAACGGAATAGAACCCGCCGGACTGGAACTGCGACGACGGGATCAGCCGAGAGTCGATAGCGTACTGCCAACGAAGCGATGCTGCGATTTCATGCGCGAGCGTCGAGGTCTCTGGGGTCGATACGTCCCTCCACCCCAGCGGATCAAGCAGCGGTTCGAGGAACGTTGATCCTTCCACTTGGCCCCGAAGAACATACCAATCGCGCGAGACATCGATCCGGCCGAGCCGTTCAACGCCGGCGGCGCTGGTCGCAGAAATGCCCGGCAGCGAGAATTCCAGATGGGCATCAGCGAATAGCGATGAGGTATCCCGCCTCCGCTCGACCGACACGCCCACACGCGGCAGGAGGAAGTTCTCATCTCCCGTAATGTCGATCACGTCGTTTCGGATGCGCTCGCCTGACCAACGAACTCCGCCGTACACATCAACGAAGAGTTCGCGGCGTTGGAACACGTTGACGCGCACGTCGCCGCCGACCGAGACACTCTCGCCGCTGAAGGTCTCGTCTGCGGCTCCTACGTCGCTCGCCTGGAACTCGCTATACGAAGCACTCCCCCGGAAACGCACCCGATCGCTCCCCAAGGGCGTGTCATAGCTCGCAACGACCGCTTGGGCACCATCGAACGACGCGGTGATGTAGTCGAGTTGGAAGATGTCATCGCGGCCGGTCAGCTGAGTGTGGCTGAATCCCAACCTCTGGCGCCACTCTCCGGTCTGTGACGTGCCCGTGTTCGAGACCTGGGCGAAGAGCGACCACGGCCTGTTCTCACGCACGAGGTATTGCAACTCCGCCTCGTTGGGCTCCGCCCCCGCCGCCACCGCCACATCAACCCGACGATTCGGATGGCGGCTGAAGCGGAGCACGTAGTCATCCAATTCGCGGGCTCTTAGAAGATCCCGACGCTCCCCACTACCTTCCCAGGGTTGGATAGGCGAGTTCTCGATGATTGGCTCGTGCTGCGGTAGATTTACAGTACTGCCCTCGGCCGTGCGTTGGAACCGTGAGCCCGAGCCAATCGTGGCAATCGACGTGACGCGGCCGACGCGAATCACCAGTCGGAGGCTCTGCCGGTCCGCAGGACGCAGATCCTCTCGCGTGAACGGGTCAACATCACTGCCCTCTGTCGTGACATAGACACCGATGATGTCCTGCGCGTTGAACCACCGAACCAGTGCCGAAGCGATCACGTCGATCGCGCTCGCCCTCAAGACGACCTGCTGATCATCGCGTAGGTCGATGAGCAGCAGCGTGACGGTCTGGAGGCCTTCGTGCGGCGAGGCAAGCGATCCGTCAGGGGCAACACCCAACTCGATCGGAATCTGGCGGGCACCAAGCAGCAAGGGCAGGCCAGAGTGGTCGTCGGCGTACTGGAGGAGGATCCGTGTGATCGGGTAGGCGGGCTCGGCGAGAACGCTCGGAATAGGGCCGGGTCCTGTATCGAGCTCGCGATCGGAATCGCCGGCCTCGACCTGAGTTTGCACATCGGGCACCTCCTCGGGTACCGGCTCAACGGGTACTTGAGCGGCATGCACCCGACAAGACGCCACAACGCAGACCAACACCATCAGTGTGACCAATTGCTGGCGTATGACGATGGAAACGGTCATTGGCCCACCTGCGTCAGTGCGTGATCGGCCCAACTCAGGAAGGAGGGTTCGAGGGAATACGGAACCTCACTCGTCAGCGGCAGGCTAAGCGGCGACCGAAGGAGGCACGAGAGTGCCGCGGGCCGCGCCGCGCCCAGGATCGTGTCGATCCAGCCGCCCTCGAACCCATGGATCAAGAGCCGCGACGGCGAGCCACCCCACAGCGAGAGGAACGTCACCCACGCCGCCAACGCATTAGCATCACGGCCAATCGATGGCACACGCACCTCGGGATACGCGTCGTCGAGCAGGCCGGTCCGGTTCGGGTCAAGGCGGTACATCACACGCTGGAGCCCCTGTTCCGGGAACACTCCAGACGTTCGGAGCGCCGCGATCGCCTCTTCGGGGCGAAGCAACGTCTCGAGATGTTGGGCAACCGCACGTTGGAGGCTCTGGCCCGCGTCGACTGTGAGTTGCCGCACAGCGCCCGCATCAGTTGTTGCGGCGCAGCCCGATTCCAGCCGCTCAAGCTCGGGCCATGCAACCTTGATCGCGACAGCAGGCGGCAGCCCCTCTATCTGAGCGCACGCCACCATCGGATACTTCGTCCGGCCCTTCCCGTCGGAGGTTGGCCACAGCCGACCAACGAGCGACACTCGGCCAACCTGCCATAGAAACACATGTCCGAACTTCGCGATCCGATCATCTGGTTCGAGCTTTCCCCAATAGCCCGAATCGATGTTTGAAGCGATGCCGCCGGTATACAACATGCGCCGAACCATAATGAGTTCGTCCGTGTCGAGCCCGATGTCGTCGATGTGGTCATCCCAACCGGGATGCTTGCCAAAGACCGCAAGCCGGGCGGTCGGCGGGCGATCGTCTGGCGAACCCCGTAGCCAGTCTCGCACAGATCCAAACACGCCGGGCATTACAGCAATCCTTTAGATTGTGTTTCACACACTACCATGTTCATCACGGGCGAGGCCACGCGCTCACATCGAGCCAGGCCGAACGTTCCGGTACCGGATGGCTGAAACGAACCCCTATCCAGTAGTTCGTACGATCGCCGCTGGGCTCCACGATCGTAACCGGTACGCGCCAGACACCCTCGAACCCTTGCTCATCCTCCACAGGCGACGCCCCAGAGTCGAGCAAGAGCCCGACCATCGCCCACGGACCATCCAGCAATGCAACGCTGACAAAGTCCTCGCTCGGCACCGTTCGGAAACGCAGCTCAACATCTCCGGCTTTGCCCACGGGTACCGAAATCCCCGTTTGAGGCTTCGCAAGGTTGGTTGGGATCTCCGAGATACCGTCGGAAGTCGAGAGCGCGCCTCCGCCTCGATCGATCTGCATGTGGCGAAAGCGATCCACCCCAGCCGTCGCCGGCTGCTGGTCATACGGCAGGATAACCAGTTCAGCCATCAAGCCCTGCCCGCCGGGTGCCAGCCATTGCGTGATTTGCTCGATGCCATCGAACCATGCTCGCTCGCTCGATGTGTTGAGCACCTGGCCGCCTGTCATCCGCTGCAGCAGGGCGTTGACATCCGCGAAGATGGTCTCGGCACCCTCGCCAATCGTCTCCGCAGCCGTGCTGGAAGAAGGTGAGGCCGACTGCAACCGGGCGAGGGTCCGAACATCTCCGGCCGCCGTCAGCAACTGCTCGGGCCCGAGTTGAGTCTCCACGCCTGTGCAGAACGGAATGGCGCGATACTCGCCTGCCAGCCTTGAAAAGGCCGCATGCGCCTCATTCTCGCTGCCTCCGGCAAGCACACGAATGCCAGCTTTCACAACACTCTCAAAGTACGGTGCCCCCCCACCCTGGGACCCCTTATACGCTGCACCCAAGTAACGGCTTCGGAACTGGGTCGGCGTGAGCCCGAGGAGGCGCTCACGCGCCCGAGTGCCGTCTTCGCCCATCTCAATCCACGTGTTGATCGCGTTGGTCCATTGGGTCTCCGCAGCGGCATTGCCCAGGCTACCCGACTCGGCAGTCAAGGCATTACGTACGTTCTTAACGCGGCCCGCCAACACCGTGTCGAGTTCCGACGGCAATACATCCATCGCGCGCCGAACACGCTGCGCATAGGTCCCAAGCGTACCGATCACTTCGAACACGGTCATCAGCCGAAGATCGTCGCGATACTCGTTCCAAGTGTCATACGACTTGGCCGACGCCATCTCGGGCACGGTTCGGGTCCAGTACTCGACATAGAGCCGCAGATATCCATCCATGACTGCCTGTTCCGATCGCAACCGCCGGAGCACCGCCTCGCGATCAAGCATTCCGGCAGGTGTTCCTTCACCTTCCAGGCTCGTCGTAGACAACGCCGTTTCCCAGGCCCGAAAAAGCCCGTTGGCCGCGTCGGGGTGATAGCGACGATCGATGGCCCCACCCTGCATCTTCGTCATGGGCAAGACGGGCATCTGGATCGGTTCCAGCAGCTCGGCTTGCTTGGCCACTTCGAGTGCGATCTCTTGCGAACTCTCGGGCAACGAGTCAAACAACGCGTCGAGTGCATCAGACTGCAACGCCCGCTGCGCTGTTGCCATTGCAACCCTCAACGACTCCCGAACGCGAACAAACGACGCATCGTCGGGTCGAGCGACACGAAGCCGATCCAGTTCCTTGATCGTATCTCGAACACGTTCACGAGCATCAACCACGCCACCGCTGCCAACCGTCAGGTCGCCTCGCTCGGCCTGACTTGTAAGCAAGCCATGGGCAGCCTCGAACATCTTGAAGCGAACTGCAAACGATCGATCCTGAATGAGTGCCGACTGAGACGGAGCCAGGACAGCCCCCGAGCTACCAGCCAAAGACGACTCGGCCTGAGCAAGCTGATCTTCCACGGAAGATCGGATGGCCTCGCGGGCCGACTCCAGGCGTTTCACGATGATCGCGATATCAGGATCGATGTCAAGAGCCACCGAACCAGGCAATGAGCCCGGCTCGATATCGGCACCAACTCGCGAGCCGCTGTCTTCAACAAGTTCGTCTGCCTTGCGCTGGAACGGCCCGAGATCGCTGGGCAGCCCGACTTGGGTCTTCGGTAACTGCTCGCGCAGCGTCACGAAGTCCAGCTCGAACGCATCCAAGGCATCGGAGCTCACCCTGCTTACCATTTCCTTCGGCGTTGCGTCTAGATCCAAACCGGCGCTTATTGCGGCCTCCACAGCCAAAGTTAGCCTGTCTCGGGCACCCTTCAGCACGTCATACCGTGCGAGCCAGAGCTTCACCGCCTGGTCGTACTCTTCCCGCGTCTCGGCCGAGCTAAGTCCGACGTCGACGAGCAGCGCAGCCTCGCTCTGCTCGAACGTACGGCTCGCATCAACTAACTCGATGAGGGCCCCAGCCGAACCCGCCAACTGCCCCCCCCCGGACCACGCTGCCTCAAACCGCTCGATACCTGTAGCGATCGCCCGCCGTGACGCGAGTGTCGCCGCTTCCATCGTTTCGGGTGGCCAGCTCGCGCTATCTGCATAAGCAAAATCGGTCGCAGTTTGCGCATCGGTGATTACGCCTTCGCTGACCTCGGAATCATCCGAGACCACGTACCCCAAGAGCGGCTCAAGCGCGATCACACTGCGGCGAGACGCGCTTGGCGTATGGCCAGCCGCGAGCGTTTCCAACCTCATAAGCTCGGCAAGCGCCAGCGATGCGTGCTCGCTCCAGGGCTCGTCGGTTTCTTCGGCCATCTTTCGCCTGGCTGCCTCGATGGTTGGAATGAGCCAAGTACGATCGATGACGCGCCGGAAGGCTCCGAACCGTTCAGCTTCCAAGTCAGCCGAGAACGCGGCGACAACACTGAACATCGCCGGCACCTTTAGCGGTCGCTGCATACGCGGGAGCAGGTCGGCACCGGCGGTCCCAACCGTGCTGTCGAACCTCGCGGTCGAGAACGGATCGGACGCCCTGGACACAAAGTTCGTGCTACGCGGCGGGTCCGAGGCCAGCGCCGAGACTTCCTGATCGCTCGCGTCGCGGGTTACACCGGCCAACTCGGTCCAAAATAGCTTGGGTTCCCCAAGAACCTTCCTGAATCCAAGCCCCCCGATCCAAGTCAGCGTCAGCAACACAACCACAACCGCGCACGCGCTGCCAAGCACGACCGTACGTCGGCGTCGCTTGAGCTTCTCGGCGCTATCGGCCCGTGTCACGAGCCCCCGCTCGCGGAACGCCTTCTCGGTAAACACATCGCGCAGAAAGTACGAACGATCCCGTTCCCACGCCCGGCCCTCGGGGAGCGAGTCCACCGGCACGCCGAGTACATCAGCCAACTGAGCATCCAAGGCCTCGCCGTCGCGCATCGACGAGGTGAAGTAAATCCCGCGCAGGAACAATGGCTTGTTCGACCACTCCCCGGTCACGAAGACGAGTTCGAGATATCGTCTCAAGCGGGGCAACATCGACGCCACACTCTGCGGGAACGCATACAACGCGTCAACCTCGTCGATCCGCTTCGCGTCCGGGCCCAGCCGAGGAGCCGGGTCGGCGAGTTGTGTCGTCCGCCGCTGCTCCAGCCGCTCGATCACCTCGACAAAATGCTCGTCCACCTTGGCCGGGTCAAACGGTTGGTCGAGTGGAGCCGGATTCGACCACCCAAGCATCTGGTGCTGCTGGCGAGGATCGGAAAGGTCCTCGAACGTCTCTCGGAACCCGTTGAGCAGATCACACTTGGTGACGAGTACGAATACCGGGAACCGCACGCCCAAGACCCGCTGGATCGAATCGAGCTGGGTCGCGATGCGCCGGGCCTTGCCCTCCAGTTCCTCGGCCGTGTCCTTAATCAGGCTGTCGACCGGCAGGATCAGGAACATGCCATTAATCGGGCAGTTTGCACGGTTTGCACGGAGCAGCTTGAGGAACTCCTGCCACTCGCTCGTCTCGCCAGCATGGACTTCCTCGAACATCAGGCGGCCCGCGGTGTCCAGCAACACGGCTTGGTTGGCGAACCACCAGTTCATGTTCAGCGTGCCACCCGAACCCTGCAACTCGTCCTGCATACCGGGCGGGAATCCAATGTTGCTGTGCCGTATGGCCTCGGTCTTCCCCGAACCAGGCTCGCCCACGACCATGTACCACGGCAGGGCATACAAATCTTTGCCCGCCGCCTTGAACCGCTCGAGCCCGGCGCCAAACGAACGATTGAGATCGTCCAACCGCGCTCGGCGAGATGGATCGCTAATGCCCTGGGGTGTCGTACCGCTGTTGGCGGCCAGCCCCACAAGGAACGGGTTGGACTTCTTGCTATCAATGCGCGCCAGCACTAAGCGGTAGCCCACCAGCAGCAGCGCGATGAACACGAAGCCGGCCAGGAAGATCAGCATCACTCCCAAGCCACCAAGCAGGAACGCGGCAACAAGGACGACGGCGAGAACGACGCCCACTAGCGCAAGCTTGGCCGCCATCGGAAGTTCGGCGATCTTGGCCAGACTCATTGCCCATCCTCCATCGCCGTGCCCGCTCCCGAAATGTCACGGAACGTATCGACGAGCGAACTCGCCGACGACTGATACAAGTACGTGTTCGCGCCAAAGAGGACGACGATCAGGCCCACCAGGACGAGGCCAATCATCACCAGGAGCCTTCCAGGAGGCTGGATCAGGTCGCTCGAATCCGTATGCTGGTAGGCCGGCGGGCAGAGTTGCTCATCGACCGATAGGTTCGAGCGATCGGGCAATCTGACGCGGAGCTCGGCCATCTTCGCGCGCACCTTTTCGGGTTGTCCCATGTAGAGCCCAGAAAAGCCTAATCCAAGGCAAACGTAATACACCTCGAGTTCTTGCGCCACGTCCGCCCCAGTCTCGCCCAGGGCTTCTTCAACCAAGTCAAAGAACTCCTCGTCACCGGCCATCTTGCCGCGATCGTGGGCGATCTCTTTCCATTCCTGGGCCCACGGCAGGCTGCTCTCCTTGACCATGAAGTCAACGAAGTAGATCAGCGCGAGCTCTACCCGGTCGAAGCGACGCGACAAGGCCGGATCCGAAGCGCACTTCGCTCGGGCTTCGGCAAGCTTGCCGAGCACCTCGGCGCGAACCGCGGACGCGTCGAACATTGCCCCCTTACGGACCGATCGATTCAGACCGCACATGTAGAGCAGTAGAGGTTCGCAAGCAGACAATAGCTTCACAGGGATCGACCTCCCATTGGGATCTACGACGGGACCGTCATGAACAGTGTGGCCTTCGTGATCTCAAGTTCATCCATCCGGGGCGAGACGATCGACATTGCCCCCTCACCAACGATTCGCTCCCACATCGTCTCGCTCTCGGCCCGAAGCAGCCGGAAGTACCGGTGGTCCGAGCGAGCAGGAAGCTGCGTGGGCGGATGGCGTTCCTCGGAAAGCCGAACCCCCCGGATACGCAACTGGGCCGAATCTTGTGACATGAGCTTGAACGTCGCCGCGTCCTGCACTAATTCGGTGACGAGGCCCGGATCGACCGACGTCTGCAAGCACAAGAAGTACTCGTTGGGTCGTTCCAGGTGGTCTTTGGTAAGTGTCGCGACCCAGGCTCCATCCTGCTCGGCAAACTTCGTGGACAGGTACGAACGGGCCGCTCCGGGCGCGAGCAGCGAGCGCGCGTACGCATTGAGCGTCGAAAACACCTCGCCAATCCGGTCATGGTCGTATGCCGGAAGCTCGCGCCGCTCGGACTCAGGCAGCAGGGCCGCAAGATCGGCAATGAAAGCGCTCAACTCGATGTAGGCGTGCCGCGGAGAGAACCCCCACGGAGCGGCCGCGATGCCAGAGAGTCGGGCGCTGCCCCGGCCGATGGCCTGGAGCTTCAGGAGTTGGGCGATCTCGGCCCCGCGCAGGGTTTCGACCGACATCCCGGTCCGCGTCAGCTGCGCGGAGAGTTCGCGGGATGCGGCCTGGGCTTGATACGACAGCTCCCGCAACAAGTGCCCAAGCCACACGGAACCACCCACCACCAACACCGGCGCCGTTGCCCCCGGCACGGGCTGGACAACAGCCTCCTCGGCACTCCGACGCAGCCGAACAAGCGGGATCACCTCCAAGTTCGGATCGGCCTCGGGTGAAAGAACAAGCCGTGCGTTCAGCTTGCGCACCATCATGGGCCGGGCACTATCACCGGTATTCTCATCCGTCCGCTCGGTCTCATGAACCACGAAGCGGTGGTCTGACGATCCATCTGTACCTTCACCGACATTTGCGCCGTGCTCGTGGTGCAGCGGAAGCCCCAGATACACCGTTACGCCATCAGGATTGCCATCAAACGCATCGCCGAGTTGCAGCGGCGATAAGTCCGCGTTGCCTGGATAGTCAACGAACACGCCGCTGGGCATCACAGCCCGCAGTCTGTCGTACCGAACGACCAGGCTGCGCAACCCATCCTCGGAAAGCTCCGATGAAACCAGCCCATAGGCATCGGATCGGGCCATTCCACGCTCTTCGGCGGCGACGTCATAGATCTGACGTTGCAGCGCCTGCAGGTGCTGGGGAAGCAGGAACAACCCTTCATGCCAATGCACACGCTCAGCCATCGTCGCCCACTCTCTCACGAGTTTCGGAGTCACCCATCAGTTGTTCCACATACTTCGAAAGGTCAGCAAGCACGCGTGCCTCGACGCTTGTTTGATCGAGAGAACCAACGTGCGCCCGATAGGAACGCCAATTCGCCGCAGGAAGGCCCTCATGCCAACGCTTCTCGAGCTTCGCGTGCGACTCGATCTCGTCAGGGTCGAATCGCCCGATCTGCTGGTACGCGGAGAACCCCGCCTGGCTGAGCGAGGAAATCAGTGCGGTGGCCAGTCGGCGTGTCCGCTGGACCTCGACCTCGAACTCGGACGCGTCGACCTCGCCGTCCAGGAACTGCCTGACGATTCCGCCCAGTGTTCGCTCGGCCTGCTGGGCTCGCGCCGAGGGTGAGATCTGCTGCCACGCCGCCGTCGAAACCCGATCCAGGGTGTCGCCAAGATCGATCAGGCGCTCAAGCGTAATCCCCATGCGCTCCGGATCAGCGGAGGCGGGCGTGAAGTGTGGCTCCGATGGCACGAATACGGCCCCCACTCGAATGGCAATAACTCTACCAACACTCGATTGATTACCTAGTGTAATCCGAACGAATAAATTCGAGTCCACGTGCAAGAACCTCTAGGGCTCCCCCGTCACGTTCGGCAGAATATAGGCTCCGGCTTCGAGCAGGTCGGCCAACGCCTCCCTAATAGGTTGGCGAGAGATTACCCCGGGCGCATCGAACGCCAACCGCACCCCAACATCACTGAACCCGGTTCGTGCCCGCGCCATCGGCAATGGCCACATCTCAAATGACCGGTCGGCCGCATCACCCGAAAGGCTCGATCCGCCCACGACACCAAACCCACCCCCATTGGCCTCAACAAACTCCGCCACATTCCCTACGAGGTGCCGGAAAGGCTCACCGTCACCATCATCAACGGGCAGGAACCACACCGTGCTGTCATCGGCACCACTTGTTGCTGGCTGGGCATCAAAAGCAGACTCGTCCGGGTTCGAGATCCGAACGCCCTGCGCTCGCAACGTACTCACGTGCTCGTTTTGAGCCGCGAGGGCGGAATCTCGCAGGTTCCAGGTAACACCTGTAGCATCGCGCAACTCGCGATACGCGTCGCGATACTCCTCCCGCCGGGGCAGCCGGCAGCCCGAGAGTTCCGCCACACGAGCAGCCGCCAGAACGGAGACATCCTGCATCGGGTGCGCGATCGTCGGCGAGGGATTCGTGGCAGCATCCAGACCGCCAGCAAGCACCGCTCGACCACTCATCGTCGGATCCTGGACCATCCAACTGCCGTTGCCGAGCAGCCGGCCGCCTCTCCACGCCCAGCCTCGCGCACCGGTCCATCGCGTATCGCCTTGCCGAGCACCGGCCAATTCGAGCCACTCGGTTGCGAGTTCTTCCCAGGCATCGCTCCGGCTCGCGATGGCCGAGAACAGCCCGATCGACAGCTCTTCGGTCGCGAGATACACCGGGTCACCGCCCGCAACGGGAACAAATGCGAATTCGAGCCGACGCTCGATGCCATCGATGCTGCGAGTGAACACGATCCGAGCGTTATCTGGCGAAGCTACGCCCCTCCACCCGACGGTCGCCGGCCCCAGTGTTGTCGGGTCCGCGGACACCCCTGTATCCGTGAGTATTTCCTGAGCGCGATTCAGTGTCTCACGAGCTTGCACCAATGATTGCGCCATATCCAAAGCCGTAATCCGATCCACAAACGCCCGAGCGGCCTGCCTGGCCATCGCATCATCGTCGGCGCCCGCCAACAACAGTGAGAAGTCACGCACCGCGATGTTGTACGCTACTTCCCCAGGAAGCACAGTTCCATCATCGAAGAACTCCGAAGATGCGCCAAGAACTTCCTCAAGCTCCGCGACAGTCGATACAACACTGTGCGCGCGGAGCCATCGTTCGAGCCCGAGAGTCGCCATCCGCGTTCGCATCGGCTCACCCGCTACTTGGCTAGCAGCAGCTAGAATCCCGCGAAGTTCTTGCTCGCGACGAAACTCGGTGATCTCAGCGGGCCAGTTTGGTGTTGCCTCTGACATCCGAGCCCACGCATCCACCACAACCTCGAACGGATCGTCCAACTGGATGGCAGCGAGCGACTCTCGCGCACCAAGGGATCGCAGCTCACGAATCCGCGTGATGATGGTGCCAAATTCCGGCATCGCCTCGGGCACCAGCATATCAGTGAACTCGGGTCTGGCCGCCCAAGCATCCCACGTCGAAAGTGGTGCCGCTCCAGCGCCGCCCTGCACGTGGCCCAGCAACCCTCGTGACAAGTCCTGCCGAGCCGAAGCGAGTTCTCTAAACATCAACACGACCGTGCCGAACCTCGCTTCGTTCATGCGTTGTGATACCGCAAGGCGAGCAGCAGCCTCCGGATCATCAAGTCCACCACTCGAAGCCCAATCCAACTCTGCCAGCATGGTTCCAATTGACTGATTAGTAGCTACCCGATACGCATCGGACACTACCTCGCCTCGAACCCCTTCGGGCAGTTGCTGGGCCAGGTCGTCCACAGCCGAGGCACCTGAGGACGATTCCACCAACGTCAGAGTATCACGTATCTCACGCACAGAACGCGCAAGCTGGCGAACGTCTGCATCGCCGGCGTGCGTTGTAATGAGCATGTCCCTCTGGCGACGCCACACCGCATTAATCTGTGGGGAACCCGATATAGACGATTCCCTCGCGAGCGTATCCGCAAACTCACTCATTGTCGTCTTAGCGACAAACTCCAACGCGGCCAGCGCCGGCTCAATCTCACCAACGGTTCGCGACAATGACACCGCGTCCGCAGACACCGATTCCTGCGTCCGGCGATTCCACGATCGGGCTGCGAATAACTCAAGTTCTCCGGCAGCCGATACCAGTTGATCCAGTAACGCCTCGGCCTCTTCGTCTCCGGGCAATGCAGCCTCTACACCAGACGCACGCACTGCGAGCGCATCGATGCGGGCCCGAATCGCCATCGCTGGATGCGGATCGGCCGACAAGTCGATCCGCTGATAAATTGGATCCTCGGCCAGGACAAGAAGTGTCTCGAACGCTTCGAGAGACAAACCATCAGCACCAGCAGGCACACGCGTCTCCGAGTTGAGCAGTTGCGCATCCAGCCCTTCCCAGCGATCGCGCACCATGGCAACGAGCCGCTGGTACGTACTAGACCAGGTCAGTATCATGGCCTCCAGCCCCCCCAGTGGATCGCCAGCGCGATCGACCTCACGAGCAGCCGAAGCCAATGCCTCATAAAACTGATCGAGCAACGGATTACCAGTCGCCTCAAACAAGCTGGCACCGGTTGCCAAGTTCTGCCACTCATCCTCGATTCTTGTGAGCCGCTGCCCACGCGCAATCGCATCCTCAACAACCGCGGCCAGCCCCTGCGGAGCATCGAGGTTTACGCCGGATCGTAACTCTGCAGCAATAAATGCCAATCCGTTCCAACCACGATCCTTGAACAACACCTCAAGATCCGCGAGGCGATCGAGCAATGGCCACCGGTCTTCGGTTAGTGCCCGCTCGATCGAAACAGCCACCCCAGCGGCCCGCCGAACGGTCGCCTCATCCGGAGATTCTCCACCCAGCGCGTTCCATTGTTGGGCAAGATCCGCGTACGTCGGCATCCCCTCGACCCCAGCAATAGCTCGTGGATCCACCACAAGCGAGCCATCACGCACCCCCCGAATGCTCGAAACGACCTCCCGGTCCAGATGCTCGTCACGCTCTAATACGTCGGTCGAGACCTCCTGAACAAATCGCAGCAACCAACGATCGCTCGCCGAACACAATGCCTCCCACTGCTTCTGACTCTGCGCATCCCACGTCATGGCTTCCGGCTTGGGATCGGGCTCGTTCTGAAACACCAGGATGCCGCCAGCCACCGAGACCACTACCAGTGGCACCGCAACTGCGGCAACCACTCGTGATCGTGGCGCGGCTCCGCGCGTCGAACCGCGTATTTGAGTGATCGCCTCTTCTGGGCCAACGTCCCCATCGACCAGGCCATGGACCACGCGACACCAGACCTCAGCACTCGATCCCAAGTGGCTCCATCGTTCGAACGACGCCACTCCGTCCTCACAACTCGCTTGCCCCGTGGCAAAGAAGTGCAGGAACGCCCCCACACTCCGGACATCCTCGTCCGCCGAGACGTTGACATCAGACCCGGGATCTGTCAGTAGAACTCCGGCAGACCGCAACGAGAGCCGTGGCAGCAGGATGTTGCCCGCTTTCACGTTCCCGTGTGTACCACCTGATGCGTGAAGCACACGAAGGCTCTCAAGAGCGGCGATCGCGATCACTCGCAAGAGTTCGGGTGACGGCTTCATGCAATGGCGAAGCAGAGTCTCGCCCGAGAACGGACAATACGGAGTAACAACCTCGCCCGTGCCCGACGCGACTACGCGAGCGACTGCCGGACACGACTCGGCCAACTCAGCTTGGCGTTCCGCCATCGCCGCAAACCGGTCGGACTCGATGCGCCACCGCCGCTCACCCACGACCTCACGATCGACCACGAGCCGCTTGCGGACGGCCACACCATCCGGCCCACGCTCGATCGCGCACGCCCTGATCGCCCCTCGCGATATCTCACGGCGGGCATCAGAGCCACCGCTCGAAGTCCGCATCATGCCAGCCCCACGCTAGTTTTCAGCCGGACGAACGCGTGTCAATGGAACCAGGCCGCTGCGTTGCACCTCGATCAGGATCTGCTTGCTCGACCAGCGGTTCTTCGCCAACGGCAGGATCAGCCGACGCGGGTCTTGGTCGCCAGCCCGGTCCTCTCGCACGCCCGGGAGGTTGATGATCACGAATACGTGCGTCGCCGACCGCTGTTTCCAAGTATCCCAAATCGGGTCCTTGGCATCGAGCGTCTTTGGATCGGGGCTCTCGTTCGAGAACTGCACCGTGTGCTTGGGAGCCTCGGCTCGCAACGTGTCCTGCCCACTAAAGTACTCCGTCATGGAGTGGTTCGACCATCGCTCCATGTCGAAGTCGCTCACGCCAACGAGGTCGGCTTCCAATGACGGGATGGCCTGGCCGTCTGCTCCGCGAACGCTTGTACCCAATTGCATGGTCACGTCATACCGGCCGGCGGTCTTCCCGCCACCACAGCCGACGCACATTGCCAAGAAAGCGATCAAGGACACCAAGGCCAACACCCGCGACATAATGGACGCCTCCTATTTTCGATTCATCTGATCGGCCGGCGAACCATAGGCGTTCTCGCCCACACCCCGCCTGTCGGCCTCGCCGCTCGCAGACCAAACCAAAGCACAGCACAGACACAACCACAGATCGAGCGGTTCCGATTCAAGCGATCGTCGTGTACCGCACATCAGCCCTGGTACAGCCAGATCGCTTCGTCTGACCACGCTGGTCCGCCTATCCCGATTCAGTCCTAAAAGGGGCCCGGCTAACAACACGCCCGGTCGTTCAGTCGATGGTCACCATCGAATCTCTCACCCCAGTTGCCAGAATGCACTGGCCACACCAAATGCACACCCGCGTTATCTCAAACGAGCAATCTCGGGTGACCAGATTGTTCCTGCATGGCGTATCGATGAACCACCGTAGGTGATCTCGGCGTGTGGCGAACCAGTGGTAGGCGTCATAGGCTATGCCTCGAAACTGCTGTGGAACGTTGCTAATAGTGTTTTATTCGGTTTGGTTACCTCGTGTATCGTATGGGATCCGGCAGTATCCATCGGGACCAACTCTAGACCCTGCAACCTGCTTCAACATCCAGCCTCTTCAATGTCCGGAGTGTTGAAGGCGGACTGCGGTAAGATGTGGAATATCAAACACTTAGTGCTGGTATCATACCTTGATTTTGGACAGAACGGACACTTGCAATCTGCCCGGAACCCGTGCCTGTCTGCAGCCCGCACAGTTGACTCTCGGACTGGCGACCTCGCGGCTCTCGATGCAATGCTCAATTTGATACCTCCAAACACAAGCCACACAGTGCCCAGCTCTGGATGGCGCAAGAGACGTCAAGGCATATCCCGGATCACACCCCGCTTGTCTTCAAATAGCCCGTCTGAGCGCCTGCTAGGGCCGTTTCTTCGAGACGAAACACCCGCTGAGTTCCAGATGAGTTCCCAAAACGGGCGTTTTCGCGCCTCGGGGTGAGTTCCGCTGAATTCTCCTCTAGAGGTCAACAGATTACTCACGGCGAGTATCTGCGGTATTCGCTTAGCAACTAGTAGCAAGGTATCTGTAGCCAAGAGATTGTGGTCAAGCCCATAGCAAAGGCAGCGCTATGGCCGTTGCCTCAAGAAACTAGTCTACACACCGCATCTTCGCAGGTGATGACCTGACTTCTGGGAGGGTAGGCCACATACTTCATAGCGTACCTTACCTTTTGTACTTACGCATTCGACTGGGCACGTTGTTCGTCGAGCACCCTGTGAACATCCTGCACGCACACCGAGCCCTCGCCAACAGCACTTGCCACACGTTTGACACTCCCCGCGCGAACGTCGCCGGCGGCGAACACGCCCGGCAGACTCGTTTCGAGGGGGTGCGGGGGACGATCGGATCGCCATGCCAGACCGTCCTCCGTATCGCGCCGGTGAACTGCCCCACCGGTACAGATAAAGCCTTTCCCATCAAGTTGCACACTGTTCCTCAACCACTGGGTATTCGCAATCGCACCAATCAGCAAAAAGATGTGCCTGACAGGCTTCGAGACAGTCTCAGAACCCACCTTCCACTCTGCGCCCTCTAGCCACGAGTCTCCATGGAGCCCAGTCAGTGAGGAGTTGGTCGTGAGCTTGATACGATCCGACGCCTCTATCCGGCGTAGTAAGTAATCGCTCATGCTCCGCGCTGGGCTAGTACCTCGGATCAACATATGCACGCAGCGAGCGTACCGGCTCAAGTATACAGCCGCTTGCCCAGCCGAGTTCCCCCCGCCAACAACCACCACTTCGCTCCCACTACACAATTCGGCTTCCACGGATGTTGCTGCAAAGTGCAAGCCATTGTTCTCGAATCTTGATGCGTCATCGAGATCGAGCCGCCTCCACGTGGCACCGCAAGCGACGACCACGCTCCGAGATCGAACCGGACGGCCCTCGTCAAGATGCAAGGAATAGCCGTGGCCTTGACGCTCACAAACCTCAAGCTGGGTGACCCGGCGCGGGACCGTGAGCCGTGCTCCGAATTTTTGCGCCTGGACTTGCGCCCGACCCGCGAGTTCCAACCCACTTAGACCAACCGGGAAACCAAGATAGTTCTCGATCCGGCTACTGCTACCCGCTTGCCCACCCGGCGCTTCTGATTCGAGTACGAGAGTCGAAAGACCCTCGCTCGCGGCATACACAGCAGCCGCTAAGCCCGCAGGGCCAGCCCCAACCACTGCAACGTCATAGATATGCCCGTCAGCAGGCAACTCGGTCAACCCCAGGCAATCAGCCAACTTTGCTCTGGTCGGGTTATGCAACACAGCACCACCAGGGCACATCGCCAGTGGCAGGTTCTTCGGTTCGAGGTCGGTCTTCGACAAGCCGACGTCGAGCATGTCGGCATCGCGACCATCGATGCCGACTACCCGGACTGGATGTGAGTTTCGATGCAGGAACCGCTCCAGTTCGAGCATGCCACCGGTTAATTTGTCACCAACAAGCGTCACTGCGCCCTGGCTATTGTCAACGAGGCCGAGCCGCCGAAGGATGAACGCCCGAATGACGATGTTCCCGATGTCAGGCTCAGCAGTTAACAACCTGGCAAACCGATCTCTCGGTACACGAATCACACTCGGTTGGGGGCCGTCTGGGTCTGTTGGCATCACGCGGCCGCTCACGAGGATCTTGCGATCACTAAATAGATCGAGCTCACCGGTAAACCCCCGCTCGTGGTGAACATGCACGACGTCGGGTACTGAATCAGAATCGGCCGAGTCGTAGAAGATCTCTACACGACCGCGAAGCACGACAAAGAAGTCGACCGAACGCTGGCCTTGGGTGAACAGCAAGGCGCCCTCGTCGAGATGCTCAACCTGCCCGAATTGTCGAATCCGATCGATGTGTTCCTCACTCAATCGGGGGAACGCGTGCCGATCATCACGGGTGGCCGGAGCCGCCTCGGTCCCGTGTGTCTGATCATTGTGTGGCATCGACGATCATAGAGAACCCAGAACTGCTTGGTCTAGCCGACGTGGCTCTGCACTGACAAATCCGGCTGCTGGTAGTTCATCATGCGACTATTCGAGCTATTAAATCGGTGTTCGCGCTAGAGCTGATAGCCCAGGGCGGTAACGCGGTGGGACCACAGGCGCCGACTGTTTGTCTCCTTGCCGAACGAGAACGTGGTCGGTTTCAGCAGCGACAGCGGCTTCACCAACCTTGACATCCTAGCGTTCCAGACAGTGTTCGAGGTGGGGTGCGAGGAAGCGTGGTACCGGGCTGATCAATACGAATCCTAAACCAGCTTGTAGATCGCTAGCCCCAGCGCTGGCACAGGAATTGAGACCAGCGAACACGGCATGTGGTAATTCTTATCGCCGACAGAGTTGAGGCTCTCGTGCGAAGTCTGTTGGCCATTGCTGCGCACCCGCAGAATAGCGCCCGGGCATTCCCTCGCAATCCGAGATTATCCCTGATACCCCTAATTTTACCTGGGTATCCATGCATGATTCGCCATCCGAGCCACACCTCCGGTGCTCGCGTGCCTGAGCTATATTGTACGACATTCATTGGTTTGTAGTTGCACTATGCAACGGGTATCGGTGCGTGTGACAGACAGCGAGTCTGGGGGCATCATGCAAGTGGTATTCCGATTGCGTTCGTTCCCGCACGCTTTGATTCGTGTGTTTTGTCTTTTTAGCTGTTCCGCGTTGCTACTCGCGTGCTCGGATGAGCCCGAGCCGCCCCCGCCGCCGCCTCCGTCGGTCACCGTTGTCCCTGCCACAGACCGGACCGTCCGCGAGTGGGATGAGTACACGGGCCGACTCGAACCGGTCGACTCGGTCGAGATCCGAGCTCGTGTGGATGGCTATCTGGAATCGGTCCACTTCACCGATGGGCAGATCGTGGAGGTCGGTGACCTGCTCTTCGTGATCGATCCCAGGCCGTACCAAGCGATCCACGACGTGGCCAAGGCCGAGCAGGCCAGGGCTTCTGCCGCTCTCGAACTGGCTCGCAATGATCTCAAGCGTGCCGAGCAAGCCCGAGATGCCGGAGGCATGACAACCGAGGAGTTCGAGACTCGTAGCACGGGAGTGATGCAGGCCGAAGCCGAGTTCCAGGCCACGATCGCTCGCGTTCGATCGGCCGAGCTCGATCTCGGATTCACGCAGATCCGCAGCCCCATCCGTGGGCGCGTAAGCAGCGACCTTGTCAACGTGGGTAACCTGATCAGCGGTGGCGCGTCCAACGCCACACTGCTCACCACCGTCGTCTCGCTCGACCCCATTCATTGTGTGTTCACCGCGAGCGAGCAGGACTTCTTGCGGTATTCCCGCCTAGCACGACGCGGCGATCGTCCGAGTTCTCGCGAGACGGCCAACCCCGTCGAGGTCTCGCTGCTCGACGAAGAAGGCTTCCCCCACAAGGGCACGATGGACTTCGTTGACAACCGGCTCGACCCCTCAACTGGCACGATCGAGGGCCGGGCCATCCTGCCCAATCCAGATGGCCTGCTCACACCGGGCCTCTTCGTCCGGCTCCGCCTTCTCGGCAGCGGCGAGTATCAAGCGGTGCTCATCCCCGACCAGGCCATCGGAACCGACCAGACTCGCAAGTTCGTGTTCGTGATCGACTCGGAGGGCGTCGCTGCCATCCGTTACGTCACGCCGGGCCCCATCATCGATGGGCTGCGAGTCATTCGATCGGGGCTGGAGGGAGGCGAAGCCGTTGTCGTCGAGGGCGTGCAGCGCGTGCGCGCCGGCGAACGGGTCACGCCCGATCAACAAGAACTCCAGGCTTGGCTGAGCCGCGGGCTTATGCCGCAACCCACCACAACGCAAGGCGAACCATCGCCAACCGAGTCGGAAACCCCCAGTGAAGCCCCGGCCGCCGGGGACGAGGGATGAACCTCCCAAAGTTCTTCATCGATCGCCCGAGGTTCGCCATCGTGCTTTCGCTGGTGGCCATGATCGTGGGTGCGCTCTCGTATCTGGGCCTGCCGGTGGCTCAGTTCCCCGATGTGGCACCGCCCACGATCGTCGTGACCGCCAGCTATCCTGGCGCTAACGCCGCAACCATCGCCGAAACGGTCGCGACCCCAATCGAACAAGAGGTCAACGGCGTCGAGGGCATGCTGTACATGTCCTCGCAGTCGACCGGCGACGGCCAGATGCAACTCACCGTGACGTTTGCGACGGGGACCGACCTGGACCGCGCCCAGGTGCTGGTGCAGAATCGCGTGTCGGTCGCCGAACCCAGGCTGCCGGAAGAAGTTCGCCGCCTTGGAATCACGACCAACAAGAGCTCTCCGGACCTGCTTCTGGTCGTCCACCTGGTTTCGCCCGACGACTCGCGCGATCAGTTGTATATCAGCAACTACGCGTTCCTGCAGATTCGGGACGTAATCTCGCGCATCGATGGCGTCGGCCAGGTGCAATTCTTCGGGGCTCGCGAGTACAGCATGCGTGTGTGGCTCGATCCCGATCGCATGGCGTCGTTCTCGCTAACGACCCAGGACGTCGTAGCAGCGCTCCGCGAGCAGAACGTCCAGATCGCCGCGGGCACGCTGGGGCAGCCGCCGGTGCCCGAAGGCCAGGCCTTCCAGGTGACCATCAACGCCCAGGGCCGCTTCGCCGATGCCGAGCAGTTCTCCAACGTCGTCGTCAAGACCGGCGAAGACGGACGCCTGCTCCGTGTTCGCGACATCGCCCGAGTCGAACTCGGCGCGCGTGAGTACGCCACCAACAGCTACCTCGACGGCGACCCGGCGGTCGCGATGGTGGTGTTCCAGAGGCCCGGATCGAACGCGCTCGACACGGCCGAGTCCGTCCTCCAAACGATGGACGAGCTCTCGCAAGACTTCCCCGACGGGCTTGAGCACACGGTCGTGTACAACCCCACCAAGTTCATTGAGGACTCGGTGAACGCGGTCATCCACACGCTTTTTGAGGCGGTGGTGCTTGTCGTCTTGGTGATCGTCGTCTTCCTCCAGAGCTGGCGCGCCGCGATCATCCCGCTCGCAGCCATCCCTGTTTCGCTCATTGGTACGTTCGCCATCATGGCGCCGTTGGGCTTCTCGCTGAACAACCTCTCGCTGTTCGGGCTGGTGCTCGCCATCGGCATCGTCGTCGACGACGCGATCGTCGTGGTCGAGAACGTCCAGCGGAACATCGAGGAGGGCCTGGAGCCCCGCGAAGCAACCCGTAAGGCCATGGATGAGGTTGCCGGGCCGATCATCGCCATGTCACTCGTGCTCGTGGCAGTGTTCATTCCCACGGCATTCATCAGTGGTATCACCGGGCAGTTCTACCGGCAGTTCGCCCTCACGATCGCGGGCGCCACGGTCATCTCGATGATCAACTCGCTCACGCTAAGCCCGGCGCTATGCGCCATCCTGCTCAAGAAGGAAGCCAGCGATCGAGGCATCATCGGCAAGGTCTGGTGGTTCCTCACCGGCTGGTTCTTCTGGCTCTTCAACAAGGCCTTCGATGCGGGATCCTCGCTCTACGCGAGTGCCGTACGAAGGCTGGTCCGGCTATCGGTTGTCGCTCTCGTCGTGTACGTCGCGCTACTCGGCGGTACGGGCTACATGTTCAACAAGGTGCCCGCCGGCTTCGTGCCCGAGCAGGATCAAGGGTATCTCATCGTCGCGATCCAGTTGCCCGAGGGTGCCTCCCTGGAGCGGACCGATCGCGTAGTGCAGCAGGTGTCCCAGATCGCCCTCGACACGCCGGGCATTCGCAACGCCGTTGCCTTCGCCGGCTTCTCCGGTGCCACGCGAACGAACTCACCCAGCGCCGCGGCCGTATTCACCGCGTTCGAGCCCTTCGAGGAGCGGGGCGGCCTGACCGCGTTCGACATTCTGCCCGACCTCCAAGTACGACTCGGTGATGTCCGAGACGCTGCCATCATCGTGCTCAACCCTCCCGCCATCCGCGGCATTGGCACCGGCGGAGGCTTCCGCATGCAGGTGCAGGATCGTGGTGGCCGCGGCTACGAGATGCTCCAGGCCGCTACAGGCGAACTCGTCAACGCCGCCCGGGGCGATCCACGCCTGGCCGGCGCGTTCTCCACGTTTCGTGCCGACACACCACAACTCTTCGCCGACATCGACCGAACCAAGGCCCAGATGCTCGATGTGCCAGTCGAGAACGTCTTCCAGACGCTGAGCGTGTACTTGGGATCGTCCTACGTCAACGATTTCAACCTGCTTGGTCGCACCTATCGGGTCACCGCCCAGGGCGACGCCGAGTTCCGCCTCACGCCCGAAGACGTGATGCGGCTGCGAACACGCAACACGAACGGCGACATGGTCCCGCTCGGCTCAGTGATCTCGCTCGAGTCGGTCACCGGTCCGGACCGTGTGCAGCGGCACAACCTGTATCCTGCCGCGAGCCTCGATGGTCGTGCCAATGTTGGCATCAGCTCGGGCCAGGCGCTCGATATCATGGATCAACTAGCCGCCGACGTGCTGCCCCGCGGCATGAACTACGAGTGGACCGATCTGGCCTACCAGCAGCAACTCGCCGGCAATACCGCGATCTACGTCTTTCCGCTTGCCGTCCTGTTCGTATTCCTACTGCTGGCGGCCCAGTACGAGAGCTGGTCGTTGCCACTGGCGATCATCCTGATCGTTCCCATGTGCCTGTTGTGCGCCATCCTTGGTGTCTGGCTACGCGGCATGGACAACAATATTCTGACCCAGATCGGCTTCGTCGTGCTCGTCGCGCTGGCGACCAAGAACGCGATCCTCATCGTTGAGTTTGCCAAGGTCCAAGAAGACAGCGGCAAGAATCGCTTCGACGCCGTGGTCGAGGCCTGCCGGCTGCGGCTACGCCCCATCCTGATGACCGCCTTCGCGTTCATCTTGGGCGTAGTGCCGCTGCTGATCGCTTCGGGGCCGGCTTCAGAGATGCGGCAGGCCCTCGGTACAGCCGTGTTCAGCGGCATGCTGGGCGTTACGCTGTTTGGCCTGCTGTTGACACCCGTATTCTACGTGGTGATTCGTGGCATCGTGAGTCGCAAGCGACCCGCGGGATGACTCGTCGAGTCGTTGAGGAAGGATCATGCAGTGAAAGCGTCCGATCTATTTGTTCGATGCCTCGAAGAAGAGGCCATCCCGTTCCTGATTGGCGTACCGGGCGAAGAAAACGCCGACATGATGCTGTCGCTCGAAGGCTCCTCGATCGACATCTACATCACCCGGCACGAGCAGGGAGCCGTCTTCGCCGCTTCGACTTATGGCAAGCTAACAGGCCAGCCCGCCGGCTGCATCGGTACGCTCGGCCCTGGGGCCACCAACATGGTCACCGGCATCGCCGACGCCAATATGGACCATGCCCCACTGCTGGCGATCACGGGTCAGGGCTCCACCGATCGTCTGCACAAGGAATCGCACCAGATCATGGACGCCATCGCGATGTTCGATCCGGTGACGAAATGGGCCACGAGTATTCGCACGGCCGAGTCGATACCCGAGGTCATCCGCAAGTCCATCCGGCTCGCCCGTGGTGAGAAGCCCGGCGCGGTGCTTGTCGAGCTACCCGAAGACATCGCAAAGCGTGACTCCGACGCCAAGCCGCTCACGCCGCGACGCTACCGGCGACCGACACCCAATGCCGATGCCTTGCAAGCCGCCGCAGATATGCTGGCCAGCGCCGACCGGCCCATGATCCTCAGCGGCAACGGTGGGATTCGCACTCGCGCTTCGGACGAAATCCGGTCGCTCGCCGAGGCGTTCGGCCTGCCAGTCGTCACGACCTTCATGGGCAAGGGTGCCGTCTCGATGGACTCCGAGCACTGCCTATTCACGGTCGGCATCCAGCAGCGTGATGAGATCGCCCAGGAACTCATCGAGGCCGACACCGTGCTCGCGATCGGCTACGACCTCGTTGAATACCCGCCTCGCAACTGGGTGGGGCCCAGGACCCGTATCATCCACCTCGACTTCACAC
The DNA here is from genome assembly GCA_025916675.1 of Phycisphaera sp. Classification (NCBI taxonomy): domain Bacteria; kingdom Pseudomonadati; phylum Planctomycetota; class Phycisphaerae; order Phycisphaerales; family Phycisphaeraceae; genus Phycisphaera; species Phycisphaera sp. The sequence continues at coordinate 868,387 of CP098402.1, read as the reverse complement.
CCGCCGAGATCGATACGTCGTACCACCCCGAGGTCGAGCTGGTTGGTGACGTTGCTGCGGGTCTGATCGAGTTGCGGCGGTTGCTCGAATCAAAGAGGGGTCCGAACCGGCACGCCAATCGCCTGGCCCAGGTCCGACAATCGATGCTCGAGGAGTTTGCCGAGCATGCCAACGACGACACGAAAGGCGTCATCAAACCCCAGAAATTGCTGTGGGACACGCGCCAGGCCCTTGGCCCAAGCGATGTCGTGCTCAGCGGTGTGGGCGCGCACAAAATGTGGATCGGCCGACATTATCAGTGCATCGAGCCCAACACCTGCCTCATCCCCAACGGTTTCTGCTCGATGGGCCAAGCTCTGCCTGGGCTCATCGGCGCCAAGCTGGCACGCCCGGACCACCACTGTGTCGCGATCTGTGGCGATGGCGACTTCCTGATGAACGTGCAGGAGATGGAAACCATCGCACGCATGAAGCTCGACGTCGTCGCCATAGTCTGGGAGGACCAGGCGTACGGCCTTATTGAGTGGAAACAACAAGCCGAGTTTGGTAGGCACACCGACCTCTCGTTCGGGAATCCGAACTGGATCGGCCTGGGTGAGGCCTTCGGCTGGCGGAGCGAGCGCGTCGAGAACAGCACCGAGTTCCTGCCGGCATTGAAGCGATCACTCGACCATCCAGGCCCATCGCTGCTCGTCGCGCGGGTCGATTATCGCGAGAACATGAAGCTCACCGAACGCCTGGGCCAGCAGGTCTGCCGCATCTGAGAGGAACTGCCATGCTCAAGGACACCTACCCGTTCTACCTTGCGAACAAGCCCGAAGCGCCCAACAACGACCTCGACGTGCTCGACAAGTACACGGGTGAGGTCGCGGCGCGCGTGGCCAACGCCGGACCCGAGCACATTGAGACCGCGATCCAGGCGTGCGCCGACGCGACCGAACCGATGCGGCGTCTGCCCTCCTTCGTTCGCAAGCGGATCCTCTCGCACTGTGTCGACCGGTTCCGCAAACGCGCCGACGAACTCGCAATGGCCTTGTGCATCGAAGCCGGCAAGCCCATCAAAGACAGCGAGGGCGAGGTTGCCCGCCTCATCGATACGTTCGAGGTTGCCGCGGAAGAATCCACCCGAATCGGCGGCGAGGTGATGCCTATGGATATCTCCCAGCGGGCCGAAGGCTATCGCGGCATGACCCAGCGGGTCCCGATCGGTGCCTGCTCGTTCATCACGCCGTTCAATTTCCCTCTCAATCTCGTGGCCCATAAGGTCGCCCCAGCAATCGCATGTGGCTGCCCATTCGTCCTCAAGCCCGCCGAGAAGACGCCTATCGGGGCGCTCATCCTGGGCGAGGTGCTGGCCGAGACGGAACTACCGCCAGGTGCCTTCAGCGTCCTCCCATGCGACGTCAAGCACGCGGGCCCCTTCACCACCGACCAGCGGCTGCGCCTGCTCAGCTTCACCGGTTCGGACAAGGTTGGCAAGATGCTGCTCGCACAAGCCGGCATGAAACGTGTCGTGCTCGAGCTTGGAGGCAACGCCGCATGCGTCGTCGACCGTGGCGTGGACCTCGAAGATTGCGTCAAGCGCATCATCTTTGGCGGTTATTACCAGTCGGGCCAGAGCTGCGTGAGCGTGCAGCGGGTAATCGCGCACGACGATGTGTACGACGAATTGCGATCGCGACTGATCGAGGCTGTGAAGGGCCTGCGCAGCGGAGATCCGAAAGACCGCGACGTGTCCATCGGCCCGCTCATCAACGAAGAATCCGCGGCACGGGTCGAGTCGTGGGTTCGAGAAGCCGCCGATGGCGGGGCCAACATCCTCGCTCACGGCGCTCGGCGCGGCTCGATGCTCGAGGCCACGCTCTTGGAGGGCGTTCCTCGATCGGCCAAGCTGTATCGGGAAGAGGCTTTTGGCCCTGTCGTCATCCTGTCTAGGTTCTCGACCTTTGACGACGCGATCGAAGAGGTGAACGACAGCCGCTACGGGCTCCAGGCGGGTGTCTTCACGAATGACGTTCGCCACATGCACGACGCCTGGGACAGGATCGAAGCCGGCGGCGTCATCATCAACGATGTGCCCTCCTTCCGTGTCGATCACATGCCCTACGGCGGCCTAAAAGACTCGGGCATCGGTCGCGAGGGTATCCGATCCGCCATCGACGACATGACCGAGGTCCGGCTGATGGTCGTTCGTAAGGTCTAAGCGAGCATTTCTGGTAACACGACCTCCACCGATACCCACACGGTGCCTGTCTCAGGGTCGCCATCGCAGGCGACTGCCCGTTCATGGTCGCATTTATCTGACAACATCTCGCCAGAAATCAGCGGTAGCGGCTATGCAAACTTGCCCATACGAGCAAACCGATGCGTAGCGCGATCGCGTTAGTTCTGGCACTTGTTGTATGTCTCCTCACCGGATGCATCCGCGAGGTCCGAGTCTACTCTGCCGATCCGAGTCGGATGCTCCGCGACCAGCAACGCAGCCGGCTCACTTCGGACACGCTCAGCGAATGCACCCAAGAAGCCCTGAACCAGTTCGGCCTGGCATATCTCGCAAGATATCACCCCATGGCGGCGATCGAACTTCCCGCATTCAGCGTCAGTCTCGCTGTAGCTCTCTGAATCACAACGAACTCTAGGGTGAGCTCGACACGACAAGTAGCTCGTTCGTTGACGGTGCCTCTGTTGACGGTGCCTCTATCGAGACAATTCGAGATCCGATTTCGCCAACAGTGGGGCCGACACTCACGCGGATCCCGGGTATCGCATCAACCACATATCGGTACCAACCTCGCGAAACTCGGCCTTCAGGTACATCGATTGGGCCACCGAATCTGCTTCTGCGCTCAACGCCAGCCCCGAAGATCCACGCCGGAGAGCCTCGCCGATCGCGTAGTTGACCAGTGCGCTGCCGAGGCCCCGGCCTCGGAACGATTTCAACGTCCCGACAGCTTGGAGCCGGCAGATCCCTTGGTACTCGAAGATCCCAAGCCGGGCCAGGATGCGGCGGTCGCCGCAGTGGCTCAACCGATACCATCGAACGCCGATGCGATCGGTGACCTCGCGACGGGATCGGATATACGCTCTGACCTCATCCCGGTTCGTGAACCACGGTTCCTCGGTGGACTCTTCGACCCCGAATTCGATGAGGTCCCGGTAGTCGTCTTCTAATTCTACTCGGCATACTTCCATGCCTTCAGGGAGCGCGGTTTTTCGCGACTCGTTCGCAAACATCCATACAATCCGTTCGACAACAAGCGGCGGCGCACCCAGTTGATCCGCAGATGTCATCTCGTCGACCTCATCGCACAAGGCTTCGAAGCCCTTGCGCGCAGGGATGTACAGCATCAGGTGCTGGTAGCTCGTCCGATCAAAGTGAGAATGAAACAGTTGCTCCCAATCTGACAACGAGCGGCCGCCGCTGACACGCAACTCCATCATGTTTGCCTGATACCACTTCGGGTACCGAGACGAGCGTGCCACGAGATAGTCGCCGTAATCCACCGTTGCCCCGGCAGACGTAAGGATGTGCCGCTCGGTGTTCTGGATTCGCTCAAGCATGGTGTTCACGACAACCGGCACCCGGTCCCGCTCTAAGACCAAAGGACGAAGCGTAAGACAGAGCACGTGTGGCCAAGGGCTCCCCTGCCAGAGCATCCGCGGGAGCCTTCGAGCACGCCCATCTTGCTCCGGAACGCCTCGCGGTCACGCGGCGGGTATATGCGGTTCTCGGACCCATCGCCCAGCCCGACCGAGCGTAATCGGGCTTGAGGCCAACCAGCCCAGTTTACCCAGAAACACACGCCCATGTATTGTTTCAGAAACTGTTATTGACATTATTTCGATTCGTGGTATCCTCTGATTATGCCCGTCACCTTCCAGGACGACGCCGCCGCCGTAGTGGCCGAGATCCGGGATCTGTTCGCACAGGTCATCGAGACCAAGTGCAGGCCGGGCTCTGGACTGCCCGAAATCTGCGAAGGCTTCGGCATCCACCGCAAACTCGCCTGGCAGCTCACCAAGGTGGCCTACGGCGACGACCCTTTCTTTGCCGCCCGCTACATGCCCACGCCCAAGGGCATCGAGACCTGGATTCGCTCGGCGGCAGAGCATGGAATCGATCGGGACCTGCTCGACAGCGTCCGCGAGGCTTCGGCCAAGTTCGAGCACCTCATCGAGACCCACGCCGGCAACCGAACGGCCATGGACATGCTGCTCGAATCGTGCGTGGCCGAGCCGAGCGAGGACATCGATACGCGTTGGCGTCAGCGCGCCTTCGAGGGTAATAGCTACATCTGGGGCGTGCAGGCCCGCAGCATGCTCTCGTGCTCGATCCTCGCGCCTTCGAAGGACAGACGCGGCTGGATGGACATGGCCCAGGCCCGCAGCCTGATCGACCTGCGACGCACTCGCCCCGGCACGCGATGGATGATCGGTCAGGCCGTCGTGTTCCGCGAGGGTTCGGCTCCCGACACACCCGACCGCGAACCGCTTGATGCCGAGACGGCGCGCATCACCGGCGGTGTTCCTGTGCTTGGCAGCTTCACCACCAACCCGTTGCCGAACCTCGAACGCCGCGAGACCGGCACCGGGCTCTTGCTCGACGAGTTACTGCCTGGCGAGATCGGTCAAGCGGGCCAGCTCACCATCACGACCGGCGAGGTCGTGCGCAACCTCGCGCCGGCTTACGCGATCGAAGACGGCGACCGAGCCCTCTTCAGCACCGGCGTGAGCACACCGGCCGAGGTACTGATCTACGACCACTTCGTCCATAAAGACCTGTTCGGCGCCGTAGAGCGCGAGCTGTGCGTGTTCGGCGAGTTGGGCCGGCCGTTCACCTCCGACGAGCAAGACCGATTGCGCGTGCCCGAGCAGATCCAGCCCATGGGTAGTGGGCTCTCGAACGTCCACACACCCGACGTGCCGGGCTACGCCAAGCTCCTGCGGCACGCGTTCTCGAAGTGCGATTGGAATCCGACCGACTTCGCACTCCACCGGGTTCGCATGGCGTACCCGCCGCTCACCACCTCGGTCATGATCCGACACGAACTCCCCGCGGCCCCAGATTGGCTGGAGCCCTGATCCCGTATTCCATTGGTGGGGGCACCGATTCCAAAGAGAGGAACGCAGATGAAGAACCTGAGCATCATGATCGGCCTGGGCCTGATCACCGCCCCCACCATCGCAACCGCGCAGGTGGTCGATTTCGAGGACCTCGCCGAGGGCTTCTACGGCAAGACCTTCGAGTACGGGGGCATGTTCTTCCAGGACATCAATCAAGTCTCGGGCGTCTTCCCCGATGGCTCGACCTTCGGCGCGCAAGAGTTCGACGAGGTCGTCATCGAAGACGCCACCTTTTTCTACAACGACTTTCCCGAGTGGGGCAGCCCCGAAAACGCGCTGACGTTTGCCAACGCCTTCGTGCCGGGCGACAACCTATCGATCGGCCGCATCTCGTCGGCCACGATGGTGCTCGACGAGGACCAGACCAGCGTCACCATGGACATCGCCTACTACGAGAACGGCCCCTGGGGCGGCATCGTCTTCCACCTCGACGCGATCCAACTCGGCGAGGTCGTGGGCAGCAGCGACACCATCACGATCAGCGACCTGGGCGGTCGAGACAGCATCGCGCTGGGCACCCTGTCGATCTCGGGTGTCGAGTTCGACGAGCTCCACCTCTACGCCACCTTCGGCGACGAGTTCTCGCTGCCCCGCATCCTGATCGACGACATCGACTTCGGCGGTACCGCGTGCCCGGCCGACATCGATGGCGACGGTGAGCTCACCCTCTTCGACTTCCTCGCATTCCAGAATGCCTTCGACGCGGGCGATGACATTGCTGACTTCGACGGCGATGGCAACCTGACCCTGTTTGACTTCCTGGCCTTCCAGAACGCCTTCGACGCGGGCTGCTGAGCACCGCTCCGAACACATCTCCTATCCGCAACGGTCCGCCCCGCCTCCCTGGGGCGGGCCGTTGCAACTTCCAGGGGGTATTGCTGAGCCGTAGGTGAACCCGTCCCGCGCGTACCATCCCGCGTGCCACCTGCCAAAGACACCGCCGCCGCCCCCAAGGGCTACGAACGCCTCCAGCGCATCCTGGCCGACGCCGGCGTTGCCAGCCGCCGCGCCTGCGAGGAGCTCATCCGCGAGGGCAACGTGGAGGTCAACGGCCAGCTGGTCACCGACCTGCCCGCCTTCGCCCATCCCAGTCGCGACGACATCCGCGTCAACGGCCGTCGTATCCGGCTGCCCGACGCCAGCGTCACCGTGGTCTTCAACAAGCCCACGGCCACCCTCACCACGGCCGCCGACGAGCCCGGCATGGACCGCCGCACGGTCATGGACATCGTGCAGCACCCCCTGGCCCCGCGCCTGTTCCCCGTCGGCCGCCTCGACTATGACACCACGGGCCTGCTCCTGCTCACCAACGACGGCGAACTGGCCAACCGCCTGGCCCACCCACGATACGAGGTCCCCAAGACCTACCGAGCCATCGTCAGCGGCGTCATGACCAAAGAAAGCCTGGCCGACCTCGAACGCGGGGTCGTGCTCGCCCACCGCACCCAGGGCAAGACCAGGGGTGCCGAGCGTACCCAAGCCGTCCAGGTGGCCGTCACCAAGCAATTGCGCGACCGTGCCCACCTCGAGATCACGCTGACCGAAGGCCGCAATCGCGAGGTCCGCCGCGTGCTCGCCCGCGTCGGCTGCCCGGTACGCAAACTCGAGCGCGTGGCCATCGGCCCGGTCAAGCTGGCCGACCTCCGCCGCGGCCACTGGCGAGACATCAAGCCCAGCGAGCTCAAAGACCTCAAGATGGCCGTGGGTCTGATCGATGCAGGCAAGGGCACTCGCCCCAAGCGACGCCCCGCTCCGGAGAAACGCTGAGCAATGCCCGGCCTCCCCGACTGGATGAAACTGCCCGATACCCAGGAGATGGCGCGCGCCACCCACGTCAGTCGCATGGCCCTGCGCACGCTGCTGAGCAGCCGCCTGCCGCAGATGGCCGCCGCCCTGGCGTATCGCACCCTCTTCGGCCTGCTGCCCATCAGCATCGTCGCGCTGGTCATCGTCCGCATGTTCGTGGGCGACGCCGACCTGAAGCGCCTCGTCGAGCAAGCGGTCGAGTTCACGGGCATCGCCGAGGTCATCGAAACCGATGTCGGGGAATCCGCCGCCGACGAAGCCTTGGGTGACGTGGACGCGCCCCTGCCGCCGGGGCCAATGGCCCTGCCTTGGCCTTTCACCCGCAGCCTGAGCTTCCAAGCAGCGCTCGCGAGCATCGATCCATCGGGGGATAAGGAAGGATACGACTACGACGGGTCCGAACCGCCACCGCCGCCCGGCAGCCTCGAAGCCTGGGTTGACGATATCGTCAAGAACTTCGCCGGCATCCGATTCAATACGATCGGGCTCGTTGGTGGCCTCGTCCTGATCTATGCCGGACTGGCGATGATCGTCGAGGTTGAGCGCTGCTTCAACCAGATTTGCCGGGCAAAGTCCGGCCGGAGCTGGGTACGACGCATCACTCAATATTGGACGCTCATGACCCTGGGCGCGATCCTCATCGCGCTCACCTTTCTGGTGGGAGTGCAATTCAGAGAATGGGTGCGCGCCATGGCAGGCGAAGGTGACGCCTTCGGCCGCTTCATCATCGGGGCCGCGGGCTTCTTCGTGACGGTGGCCATCAGCACCGGCCTGCTCACGCTCGCGTACATGATCCTCCCGAATCGACGCCTGCGGTTCCGGCCGGTGATCGCCGGCGCATCGGTCGCAGCCGTCGGGTGGGAAGCCGCCAAGTGGGGCTTCACCCAATACCTGGGCTTCGCCACCGGATCGGACTCGACCTACGCCAACGTGTACGGCTCGATCGCCCTCATCCCCCTCTTCATGATGTGGATCTTCCTCACATGGCTCATCATCCTTTTCGGCCTGCAAGTCGCGTACGGCGTGCAGATGCTCGAAGACGGCATCCACCAGGAAGACAACAGCGACGAGCCATCGCTGCTGCTGGCCGGCCCGGGTGTCATGATCGACGCTGCCGCGGTCATTGCTCGCCGGTTCGAAGCCGGCCAGAGCGCCCGCAGTTCCGATGTGGCCGATGAGCTCTCGCTGGCCAGCGACCAGAGCACCCGCATCGTCGAGAGCCTGCAGAAGGCCGGGTTCATCCGCCAGCTCGACGACGGCGGCGGGTTCACGCTCTCGATGCCAGCCGACAAGATCCGCCTGGCCGACATCGCGAAGGCCGCGACCTCGGGTGCCGCCTCGCGCGAGGGATCGGCCGCCGCAGAGCTGTCTCAGGCCGCCGTCAAAACCCTGGGCGACGCGACCCTACACTCCAGGGTTGTGGCTGCCACGGCAACCCCCACTACCCCAGACGGCGTACAGAAGAGCGAGGACTGATGCAGCGACGAACCGCAACCAGGGCACTGACCACCCCGGCACTACTGGCCGCCTGTGGAGCGCTGGCTCTCGGCATGGGTGGTTGCTACCGGAAGGTAGTAGATTCCCGTGGCATCGGTGCCGATAGCGTGAAGCTCCGCAGCGAGTACGAGAGCCGGCCGCTCGACTTCATGACCACCGAGAACCGACGCGACAAGCGGGAAGTCCGCTCCGCACGCGAGCGCGAGAAGTAGGCCCGCCTAAACTGTCATACGGACCGCAATTCCCCGTCTGGAGCCATCATGGGCATCGAAGCCGCACTCCCAACCGACGCCATCCTGACCACACAGCTCTCGCGGGTCATTAACTGGGCCCGTCGCAGCAGCATCTGGCCCATCCCCTTCGCCACCGCGTGCTGCGGTATCGAGCTCATGGCCACCGCGTCGAGCCGCTACGACCTGGCCCGCTTCGGCATGGAGCGCATGAGCTTCAGCCCCCGCCAGGCCGATCTTGTCATCGTCGCCGGCCGGGTCGGTATCAAAATGATGCCCGTGCTCCAACGCATCTACCAGCAGGTTGCCGAGCCCAAGTGGGTCATCTCGATGGGTGCCTGCGCATCCACCGGGGGCGTGTTCGACACCTACGCCACCGTCCAGGGCATCGACCAGTTCATCCCCGTGGACGTCTACATCCCCGGCTGCCCCCCACGCCCGGAGATGCTGCTCGAGGGCATCATGGCCATCCAGCGCATCATCGACGATCACGGGATCCCCCCCAAGGGCCCCGATGGCAAACGCGTGCCCCTGGGCATCGCCGTCCAACCCACCCACCAGAGCACGCCCCAGCCGGTGGGCGTTCGGGTCTAGCCCGCCCTCGATTCCGCAACGCGAGCGGGGCCGACTTCCCGATGCAGGGGGGGAACAATCCAGCGCATGAAGATCCACGCCACTGCCGTCGTTGTCATTGTCGCGCTGTCGCTGCTTGGGCCTACCTCCACGGTGGCCCAAGACACGCCCACCCCACCCGCTGCGGGACCGGCGAGCCCGTACATCGAGCAGATTGCGGGCGCCCCCCAGGCCGCGCTCGAGGCGGCAGCGAAGGCTCGCGACACCGCGATCGCCGACTGGCCCGCCGTCGGTGTCGACGCTCTGGCCGATGCCACAGAGAACCACGCCATCGCGCACATGCTGGCCCCATTGCCCGCATCGGCCCGCACGCTGCTGGCCCAGGTGTGGGAGAGCCACCCGCGATTCATGGGTGCCCTGGCCCGGGTATACACCGACGCCAACGACGGAGCCAGCGTGGCCACCATCGCCCAGGCCATCGCCGCCGCCAACCCCGACGCACTCGGGCACTACCCAGACCTGGCCGCCGCGGTCTGCGTCGTGCTCGATCGCCCGCGCACGTACCCCGGGCTGGGCGCCATCCTGCCCGGCGGCGCCGAGGTGTTCGATGCCCTGGTCTTCGCCCACCAGGACCGCCGCGTGATGGCCCTGCCCCTCGACGAACTGCCCGCCGAGATCCTCATCTATATGGCCGATACCGCCCTTACCGGCGAGGGCATCCGCACGATGTACCAGGATCGCCGCCGCAAGGACCCCCTCGAGCTCTACCGCACCGTGCCCTACAAGCAGGCCGGTCTCTTGGCCGGTGAGCCCGCCCTGCCTCCCGAGGAATTCACCTTCGACCGCATCGCCGAGCGCGGCGGCCTCGGCCCGCTCCGCGGCTTCTACGCCGAGCAACTGGGCCAGGCCTTTGGCTATCCAGTCGCCTTGGCCACGGGCCATCTGGCCGACGAGCGTTTTCTGGCACCGGTGTTCATTGAGAAGCAACGCCGCAATTATGCCTGGAACCTCGAAGCGCTCCCAGACCACCCCGACCTCGCGTTCGGATCGACAAAGCACCCGGTCACCGGCGAGCCCATGCCGCTGCCCGAACTGGTGGTGACCGCCGACCTCGCTCGCGCCGGGACGGACACCACCCGCGAGGCTTGGGCCCTGCTCGAAGCCGCCAAGCTGGCCGAGCCAGCCGCAAGGCTGCCGATGCTCGAAGCCTCACGGTCTCGCACGATGGGCTTCGCGGAAGCCTGGGCCCACACGCTCGGCCTGAAGCTGGAAGCCGCCAAGGGCGACCTCGACGGCCCGCAGCGCGTGCTGATCGAGTTCTTCGACAAAGCCGACAAGCTTTCGCCCCTGCTGGCCACCCGTTTGGCGCTCGACGCGATCGGCTCAATGGGTGCCGACGGCTCGGAATTGCTCGAATGGATGGCGCTCACCAGCCGGCGAGACCCCCACCGCTACGCCACAGCCCAACTCGCCATCGGCGACGCCGCCCTGGCCAGCGGGGATCGCGAGGCGGCGCAGAAGGCGTACGAAGACGTGCTCAACCGCCAAGCCGACGCCACGCCATTGGCCCTCGACGCGTTTGCCCGGCTCGAATCCATGATCACCCAGGACGGGCGCGAGGCCGAGATCTTCGAGCTCTACGCCCGGAGCCACCGCCGCTTCCGTGCACCGCGAACCTCAGAAGAGGCCGAGGCCCGCGCCAGCGCGTTCATGTTTATCGGCGAACGCTACGAGAAGCTACTGCTTGACGCCGGTCGAGAGCGCGAGGCCGAACGCCTTCGCCGCCGGCTCGATCAGGCCTTGCCCTGAGCGCACTAATACAAAAACCCCGGGCACTGCCCGGGGTTGGTCTACTTGGTCGCTCAGATGTGGTCTACTTCTTGAAGTTCAGCGACCGGCCGATGCGACGGCGGCGGTTGATCATCTTCCGGCCGCCACTGGTCCGCATGCGGGCGCGGAAGCCCATCTTGCGGGCTCGAGAGATCTTGCTGAGGCGACGGGGATAATGCATAGCTCAAACCTCGGGAAAACCCTAAAACGGCCAATCGGCCCCGCTTGGGGGAGCCCAGAGTGTAGGCCCCATCCTCGGCGGGGCCAAGTGCTGGGCATTTCTACCAAGTGAGAAGTGAAATTCACTTGGTAGTCCGCCGATGATCGTGTAGACTAGTGAGATCCGGGTTCCCGCATCCCGCTGTCGGCGATCAATGGTGCTGGTCGACCGCGAGATGCCGGAATCGCTTGGCTGATGTTTGACCGGTTGCCCCCGGATGGCACCGGCCGTGCCGAGGTTGACATGGAAGATTCCGGCGAGTTGTGTATCGAAACGGCCGAGCGGGCCGTCGGGTACACGTTCAAGAACTCCTGCCTGTTGGTGAAGGCACTGACCCACGCTTCGGTGACCGATGCGCGTGTGGATTCCAACGAGCGGCTCGAGTTTCTGGGCGATTCGATCCTTGGGCTGGTGACGAGCGAACGAATCTTCTCGCTCTTCCCCGACCTGCTCGAAGGCGAGATGACCAAAATCAAGTCGACGGCCGTGTCCCGGCGCACCTGCGCCGACATCGCCGACGCGATGGGCCTGATCGACCTGCTCTTGCTGGGCAAGGGCATGCGTGGCGGGGCCCCGCTGCCGCGCTCGCTGGCCGCCGCCGCGCTCGAGGCCATCATCGCGGCGATCTACCTCGACGGTGGATTGGACGCGGCGCGGGAGTTCTTGTCGCCTCACCTTGACCCGTGCATCCAGAAGGCCGCACGCTTGGGCCACCAAGAGAACTTCAAGAGCGTGCTCCAGCAGCACGCCCAGCAGCAACTCGGCGCAACCCCCCATTACCGCGTGATCGATGAGCAGGGTCCCGACCACGCCAAGAGCTTCAAGATCGGCGTCGAGATCGACGGCCACGTGTACCCGCCACAATGGGGGCAGAGCAAGAAGCGGGCCGAGCAGCTCGCCGCCCTCGAAGCGCTCCACCAGATCGGGCTGATCGAACGCACCAACGACGGCGAGATCCGTCTGATCGAAGCCGCCGACGCGAAGTAACCGAATTATTTGGAAGGACGAACGTCGAGCACGACCGGCAGGTGGTCGCTCTGGCCGGTATCGTCCGAGTCGAGGCCGAGACGCGCGAGCGCCGCTTCGCTCAGCACGCTCGTGTCGAACACGAAGCTGTTCACCGCTTCGGCCACGGCATCGCTATACAACAAGAAGTCGAGCCGGCCGGGCGTGTACGTGTTGCCCTTGTCGTAATAGGTGTACATCGCGTGATCGCCGAGGCGCATCGCCGGCGAAACCGCGAGTGGTGATCCGTCGAGGTCGACACCCCGGGCGATCGCCTCGAGTGGTGGAAGGGATCCGACGAGATTCAGGTCGCCGCCGATCACCACGCCCCACGCCTCGCTGCCGGGGGCTTCGGCGAGCGCCTCGGCGACCATGTTGGCGATCGTGGTTGCTTCGGCCGAACGCTTGCGGTCTTCCGAGCTGTCCTTAGTGCCGCAACACTTGAGGTGCGTCGAGCCAACGGCCAATGGTCCGACGGGCGTTCGCACCAACCCGCCAACAAAACGCAGTGCCTCCTGGGCATTGACCGGGTTGGGCGCGTCCATGGGCGTGAGTTCGGAGAGCGGGTGCCTGGAGGCAACCGCGACGCCCCAGGCCTTGCCCTTGAGAACCTGCCAGTCGGCCGAATCGTCAATGTGGGCGGTCAGCCAGGCCTTCACGGTGCTCGCGTCGCCTTCGGCCCATTCCTGGAAAAGCAACACGTCCGGATCGAGCACGCGGATGATACGGGCGAACGGCTCCGGGTTTCGAGCGGGGCTGGTGTGCTCGACGTTGTACGTGAGCACGCGGACGGCATTATCGGGCCTGGCCGGCACATGGACGTCCTGAGGCTGCCACGGACTCGCGGGCGGCGCGGTAACCTCGAACGGATCGGCCCAGCCGCTGACCTCTCCCCGGCCGTCATACATGACCACGACGCCGGCGACTCGCCCCGAACCGCCCAAGCCCCGGGTACTCAGCCCGAGTTCGTCGGTTGCCGAACGCGCGATGCGAGCCTCGTACCACTCGGCGGCGTGCGTGGGCGTGAACGAGAAGCCCAGCCGCTCGTGGGGCACGACGCGGGCCGTGCCATCGGGCGCGTGGACGCGGAACATGACGCCCGAGCCCATGCGCGGGGCGTCGGGCTCGCGCGGGGAGAAGATGACCTCGATGTCGGCGCCCAACCCGCCACGCACGGTCGGCTCTTCGATCGATCGACCTGTCCCAGGATCGCCATCGGCGTCGATGTAGACCGCCATCGCGGAGTCCATGCCCTGGAGCGTGCGCATGGGGCCCTCGAGCGAAAACCGCAAGTACAGCCAGTTGGCATCGGCCACGGCGGCCACGTCGCCGGGCCACTCACTGATATCGCCGTCGAGGGTGATGGTCTGGCTGCCCGACCAGGACTGGAACACCGCGGCTTCGGTCTCGGCAGGGACTTCCGCGGTCGCGACGATCGTGACGGGGGCCGGTGGCGAATCCTCGGAGCATCCACCAAGCACGAGGCCGGTTAGGGCGATGCTGGCAGCGACGGAGCAGAAGACGGGTCGGGAATAGTCGTTCATCGAACAACCGTACCCCCGCGAGGCGGGGGCAGGCGAACGTTCACGAAATCCTCATGGTCCGGTCCGGCCGGGCTAGTTGCCCATAGCGATAGCGGTGATGATGGTCGCCACCATGCCCACGACCATGACCAGCGTGAGAACGACGAGCCAGCGCTGGGCACCGGTCAGGGCACGGCCGATGCGGGCGTCTCGCTCGGCCTCGTGGCGTCGCATGGCGTCGATAGCACTCGCCAGGCGGTCGTTGGTGCCCGAGACGGCCAGGATGGTCTGGTTGATCTCCAGAAGGCTCTGGGCGAGCTTCTCTTCACGCTGGGTGGCGTGGGCGATCGCCTGGGAGATCTCATCGAGCCGAGCGCTCTGGGTGGCCAGGGCTCGCTCGACCTTCTCATGGCCCTTGAACTGGTTCGCCTTGAGCTCGTCGATCGAGGCGAGCATCGTGTCGATCCGTTCGCGAATCTCGGGCAGGGCAGCAGCCGACTCGCGGATCTGGTCGAGCACGCCCATGGCCTGATCGAAGCGGCCGCCCTGGGCGTCGACATGGGTGCGGAGCTTCTCGATGAGGTCGACGACCTCGCCGATTTCCGGGCCGGTTGGCAGCTCGGGCTCAGGGGCGGCCTCAATGGCTGTGGTCTTGGGTGGCTTGTCGGCCTTGGGCTCGGGGTGAACCAAGCCGAGGGTCGAGTCGTCCATGTCTTCGAGGAGCGAGCCGGAGCCCAGGGCACCGTCCGGCTCGTCCTGCCCGGGGCGATTCGGGGCGAAGACCTCGATCGGACGGGCGGGCGTTCCCGGCACCTTCGGCTGGTCAGCAACCGCGACCGAACTCGAAGCATGGGACACCGGGCGCATCGCGGTACCGGTGCTGGGGGCCTTGGGCTTGCCGGCCACCTTCATTGCTGGAGCGATCGGTTTGGCGGGCTTGGGAGCCCTCGGCGCCTTGGCCTTCTTCTGGGTCATGGGCTCGCCGGCGTGCTGGGGATGGGTCAAAACGCGCATGAATCGCTGGAACAGGCTCAATTCGTCGCTCCCTCGGTAGACCTGTGAGACACCGGCGTGACTCCCACGCCAGACCCTTTTGTAGCATCGTCAGGCCGCAGGCAAAATCGCCAGACTTCATCTGGAATCCCGAATTCGTGGGCAATCGGGCCTACCGCTCGCTGACGGCGGTCGAGACTGTTGTGGAGCTGATGCGGCTCTCGCTCTCGAACTGGACCTCAACACGGCCCTCACGCAAGGCCTCGCCCTCTCGGATGCCCTCGCCGATCGCCAGCAGCGTGAAACGGACCGCGGTCGTCTCGCCGGCGGGTATGGGATGGTCGAAGCGGTACACCCGATAGTCGGTGGCCGCCTCGCTGCTGACAAAGGGCGGCTCAACGCCGTTGACGGAGAAGCCCTTGATGAAACCGAGTTCAATGGTGATGGCCGAGAGCGTGCGGTCCTCGGGCCCGTTGTTGCGCACGCGGACGGTCATCTCGATTCGGTCACCCACGGCAACAGCGGCGGGCGCTTCGGCGGTCACCTCGATGCCCTCGGGCGCCCAGATGATGTACGGGCCGAGGAACCAGACGGCCAAACCCCATGCGGCCAGCGATGCCACGCCGAGCATGGCACCAACAACGAGGATGACTTGGATGGCTCGCTTCATGCTGGGGGATGGAGGGCCCGGGCATGCGCCGGGGCCTCGTGGCTCACGCGATCGTGACGTTGGTATCGAGGTAGACGTCCTGGATGGAATGCAGCAGGTCAACACCCTCGTTCATTGGGCGCTGGAAGGCCTTGCGACCCGAGATGAGGCCCATGCCGCCGGCTCGCTTGTTGATAACGGCGGTGCGGACGGCATCTTGCAGGTCGCTCTCGCCCTTGCTCTCGCCGCCCGAGTTGATCAGCGGCACGCGGCCCATGTAGCAATTGGCGAGCTGGTAGCGGACGAGCTCGATGGGGTGACCGCCCTGGCCGTTCTCGTCGCCGCCGGCCAGCTCGGTGTAGATCTTGGTGTTGAACTTGCCGTAGCTGGAATCGCCCGTGTTGAGCGCGGCGTAGCCGCCGTTCTTGGTGGCCAGCTTCTGCTTGACGATGTCGGCCTGGATGGTCGCGCCCAGGTGGTTGGCCTGGCCGGTCAGGTCGGCGCTGTCGTGGTAGTCGGTCTTCTTGCCGTCGGGGCCGGTCACCTTGAAGGCGTCGTTGCGGGTGTAGCACCACAGCACCGTGACCATGCCCAGGGCGTGGGCGTGGGCGAACATCTCGCTGACGTACTGGATCTGCTCGCGCGAGTTGTCGCTGCCGAAGTAGATCGTCGCGCCCACGGCGATAGCACCCATCTCATAGCACTGCTGGACGGTGCCATACAGCGTCTGGCTGTGGACGTTGGGATAGGTCAGCAGCTCGTTGTGGTTGAACTTGACCAGGAACGGGATCTTGTGGGCGTACTTGCGGGCCACCGAGCCCAGGACACCGAACGTCGATGCGACGGCGTTGCAGCCGCCCTCGAGGGCCAGCTTCACGATGTTCTCGGGATCGAAGTACTGCGGGTTTGGCGCGAAGCTGGCACCGGCCGAGTGCTCGATGCCTTGGTCGACGGGCAGGATGCTGACATAGCCGGTGCCGCCCAGCCGGCCATGGTTGAGCATCGTCTGGAAGTTCCGCAGCACGGGCACGGGGCGGTCGCCCTGAGCGACCACGCGATCGATGAAGTCGGGCCCGGGCAGGTAGAGGCTGCCCTTGTCGAAGCCGGTGGCCGAGTACCCCAGCAGGGTGTCGGCGTCGCCGCCCAGGATCGAAGCGATGTCACGGCTGGCGGTCTTGGGCGCGGTCATGGTGGTCACGGTCTGGGCTCCACGGGGACATTCATGATGGAATCTTGTTCGGTAAACATGGTAGGGCTCCGGCCCACCGGGGTTCGCCCGTTCGGACGGTGGCAGGCACCAAACGACCCCGCCCACCCGGTGCAACGGCCGGGTTGCCGGCATACCTCGTACCGTGCCCGCCAGTGACAAGCCCCCCCTCGACCCGGGCCCGGGGCACGTTTCCAAACACCAGAAAGGCAACCCCATGAACACCAGACTCTTCGCCGTTGGGCTCCTCGCCCCCGCCTCGCTGGCCCTGGCCCAGCTCGACGAGACCACGAGCTTCGAGGACATCACGTCCAGCGACTTCGTAATCGGCACGCCCCCGATCAGCGCCCACTTCACGGGCGGAGACTCGATATCGGTGGGCGACCTCCGGTTATACCGCACGGGCCTGTTCTCGTGGATGGTGTTCGACGACGGCCGCGTCGGCCGCATCGACTTCGACGCCCCGGCGGACATCGTCGACTTCTGGCTGATCGACTCCGCACCGCTCTTGGCCGGGGAGGTCCGCGTTTTCGGGCTGTCGGGCGAGACGCTGGCGACCATCGACCCAACGCTCGAGTTCACCAACGAGCGTTTGGAAGGCCTCGGGCCGATCGCCGCGATCGAGGTGGTCAATACCGACGGAGAGACGGGCGAATCAACGGTCATCGACGACTTCGGCTTCCGCGCCGTCCGCCGGCTCGCCAACCCGATCGCCGAAAGGATTTCCACGAGCGACGTCGACGTGCGCCTCGAACTGGTCGCCGACGGGATGGCCGCCCCGAACCTGCTGATCACCGCGCCCGACGGCAGCGGCCGGTTGTTCGTGGTCGACCAGGCGGGCCAGGTACGCATCATCGAAGACGGCACCCTGCTGGCAACGCCGTTCCTCGACGTCGCCGACCGGCTCGTCGACCTGGGCATCTTCGGCACGGGCGACCCGTTCGGCGACTTCGACGAGCGCGGGCTGCTGGGCCTGGCGTTCCATCCCGACTATGCGAACGCCGGCGCGCCGGGTTTCGGCAAGCTCTACACCTACATCAGCGAGCCTGTTGCCGGCGCTGCGGACTTCACCACCGCCTCGCCGCCGCCCGCAGGCCGTGAATTTGACCACCAGACGGTGATCCACGAGTGGCAGGTCGACGCGGCCGATCCGGATCGCGTCGACCCCGCGAGCGTGCGTGAGCTCATGCGCATCGACCAGCCCCAGTTTAATCACAACGCGGGGCATGTCGAGTTCGGCCCCGATGGCCTGCTGTACATCGCCCTGGGCGACGGCGGCGGCGCGGACGACGAGGACGGGCAGCCGAGCTTCGGCGGCCCGGTCTTCGGCCACGGGCCCGCTGGCAACGGGCAGGACACCTCCACCGCCCTCGGCTCGATCCTTCGCATCGATCCGCTCGGGGCCGTGGGTGCCCCCAGCGCCAACGGTGAGTACTCCGTGCCCGGCGACAACCCGTTTGTTGGCTCCGATGGCGTCGACGAGATCTTCGCCTACGGCATGCGCAACCCGTTCCGCTTCGCGTTCGCCCCCGATGGGCGGATGATCGTCGCCGACGTGGGCCAGAACGACCTGGAAGAAGTTTCTTTCGCGGGCAACGGCGACAACCTGGGCTGGCGCATCCTCGAGGGCAGCTTCCGCTTCGTGCCCAACGGCGAGGGCAACGGATTCGTGATCGACAACCTCGACGGCGTGCCGAGTGACCTCGTCGATCCCGCGGTCGAATATGACCACGACGAGGGGCTGAGTTCCATCGGCGGGTACGTCTACACCGGAGCAGCCATCCCCGCATTAAGGGGGCGTTACGTGTTCGGCGATTTCTCGCTGGCGTTCGACACGCCAACGGGCCGGCTGTTCCACGCCGATCTGGACGCTGGCGAACTGCTCGAGTTCCCGTCGAGCGTCGCCGGGTTGGACACCTTCGTCAAGGGCTTCGGCCAGGACGACGCCGGTGAGGTCTACGTGCTGGCCGGCCGGAACCTTGGCCCGTTCGGTGATTTTGGCGAGGTCTACCGGCTGGTCGCGGCCTGCCGGGCCGACCTGGACGGCGACGGCGTCCCGACGCTGTTCGACTTCCTGGCCTTCCAGAACTTCTTCGACGCGGGCGACCCCGCCGCCGACTTTGATGGCGACGGCAGCCTGACGATCTTCGACTTCCTGACCTTCCAGAACGAATTCGACGCGGGCTGCCCGTAATTTTGGAGCCCGAGATCCTGCCCAACGGGCCCGCGGTACGATAAACGCTCCGCGGGCCCTCTTTCGTGGGATCCCTCTGGCCCGCGCCCGAATCAGGAGACCAACATGGACCTGCTGTTGTCGCTGTGGCTGCCAATCCTGGTATGCACGGTTGTGCTGTTCTTTGCCAGCTTCGTGGCGTGGGCGCTCTCGCCGCACCACAAGCCCGACATCAAGTACCTGCCCGACGAGGATGCGCTCTTTGCCATCATCAAGGCGCAGAACCTGACGCCGGGCCAGTACATGTTCCCCAAGTGCGAGCACGCCGACTCGAAGAATCCGGAGATGGTCGCCCGCTACAAGGCCGGGCCCTGGGGCTTGCTCCGCGTGTGGCCTGGCGAGGTCAACATGGGCAAGAATATGGCAGCGACGATTGCTGCCTTCCTGGTGATCACCGTCGTGATCGCGTACCTCGCGTCGATCGCGTTGCAGCCCGGTGCCGAGTTCATCAAGGTGTTCCAGTTCGCCGGGACGGCGGGCGTGCTGGCCCACACCGCCGGCGGGGTCATCGGCGAGGTATGGTTCACCAAGCCCCTGCGTGCGAAGGTGATGGACTTCCTGGATGGCGCCGTGTACGGGCTGCTGACCGGGTTGATCTTCGCGCTGCTGTGGCCGGGTGGTGCCGTCGCCGTGTGATCTGCGCCTAGTTCCTGAACGCCTGGAGTGCCGCGCCGATCGCGGCGTCGGTTGCGGCGGGGCCACCCTGGCCCGCCGCGTTGCAAGCACTCAGCAGGGCGGCATCGCGCTCGGGCGCGACCCAGACCACGGCGAACCACATCGTGTTGCTGCCGCTGTGCGTCAGCACGGTGCCGTCGCCGCCCTCACCCCTGGCCCACGGCCTCTGCCCCACGAACCAGCCCGCAGCGGCGGAGAACGTCGGCGGGCCCACCGGCCGGTGCAACTCGGCGTAGTTCTCACGCGAGAGCCCGATCGCGTCGCGCTGGCCCTCTTCGAGGTCGTCGCCGCGCGCGTGCGCTAAGGCGAATCGGCCCCAGGCTTCCATCGTCATGTGCAGCGTGCCGGCGGGGCCAAACGCCGCGGGGTTGTCGCCAGCAATGTTGGGTGGTTGGGCCTGCCATTCGTTGCCCGCTCGTCGATGCCCGAGCGGTTGGGTTGGACTGGCGGGATCGTCACCAGCCGGCGGGGCGCCAAAGCCGAACGCCTCCCGCTCGATGCCCAGCGGCAGGAGAACGCGCTCGGCTAAAAGGTCCTCCCACGGCTTGCCACCCAATCGCTCGCAGACCGCACCGGCCACGATGTACCCGCAGTTCGAGTACACACCAGGCTCGCCTTCGGCGGGTGGTTCGCCCCCGGCCTCCATGGCGTAACGCACCACGTCCTCTCGTGCCTCTCCGCGCTCGGTCACGTACAACCGCCGCATCAATGCAGCATCGGGGTTCGCCGGCAGACCGGCTCTGTGCCGCACGAGTTCGGCAAGCGTGGCGCTCGCGGCGTGCTCGCTCAGCTCGTCGCCAAGCTCCTCGCACACTTCGGGCAGCGCTTCACGAAGCGTGTCGGTCCAGCGGATCTTGCCCTCGGCGACATAGGTGGCCAGCAGCGTGGCGGTGAACGCCTTGGTGCACGAGCCGATGTGCCAGAGGTCGCCGGTGGTGGCGGGCACGCCCGAGGGACCACCCGGGCCGATGGCCCGGTCGCCGACCGCCCACGGGCCGGCGCTCGTCGCCGCCTCACCATCCCATCGCACGCCGTAGGCGGTCAGGGCGGGCACGCCATGCTGGGCCCGGATGGCTTCCAGGGCACCCCGTGCCGGGTTGTCGTCTGGGTCTGCGTGGGGGTTGTTGGCCTGCCGCGCGGCCGCAGACATGGGAAGGGCCAGGACGAGCAGCGGGACCAGCACGACGCGAGCGATGGGGTGGACGGGCATGGCCAAGGCTATCCGAGTCCAACCCCCAACCTGCACCCCCACCCCCACCCCCACGAACCCCCATGAACCCAACCAACCCCACGCAAGCCTCCGCCATCGCGAGAACCCGACCCAAGGCGACCGGCGATCGGCTGGCGGCGGCCGGTGGTCGGCTGCCGGGGGCCCGCGGTCGGCTGCCGACGGCCGGCAGTCGCCTATCGATGACCGACAGTCGACGATCGGTCACCGAAGATTTTGGATTGGCTTGCGATTTATTGATGTCATGCTTGACAATGTCAACATTGGATGCATATTGTTCATTGCCAACTGAATATATTGCAAGATGACCATGCAGCACCCACTCACCAACCAAACAAGCCCGCAGGCGTCCGAGAAGCCGGCCCTGGAACGGTCCCCGCTGGCCCGGCTGCCCGCCGATGACCTCTCGCTCGTCGTCGAGTTCGTGCTGTGCTCGGGCTCGCTGAAGGACCTAGCCAAGCAGTACGGCGTGAGCTATCCGACGATTCGGGGCCGGCTGGACGGGGTCATCGAGCGGCTGCGGGCGGCGGTGGAAGACCGGCCGCGGGACCCGCTGGCCGAGACACTGGCCGAAATGGTGCAGCGGGGCGAGCTATCGGCGGGCGGGGCCCGGCGGGTGCTGGCGGCGGCCCGGGAGCGGGCGGAGAACGGACAAGAGAACAACCTGAAGGGGGTGTCGTGATGGATCCTTGGTTTACCGAGCAGACGGCGGGCATGGTGGGCACGATCATCGGCGTGGGGCTGGGGGCCGGCTTCGGCGGCATCGGCGGCGGCGTGGGCGGGCCGCTGGCGGGCATGGGCAAGGCCAAGGGATTCGTCTTGGGCATCTTCGCCCTTGGGCTACTCATCGGCATCGGGCTCGCGCTCACCGGGCTGGTGGCCCTGGTCATGGGCCAGCCCTGGCACGTGTGGTTCGTGTTCCTGGCACCCGGGGTGACGTGCGCCCTGATCTTCGGCATGCTGCTACCGGTGATCCGTGCCCAGTACGCCAGGGCCGAGCAGCGGAAGGTGGACGCGGCGGCGATCCGGGGTGCGTGAGCACGGGTTGGACCGATCCGGGCGAATATCATCGCCCGCATGACCAATTCAGCCAACGACACGTACACCTCCCCGCTCGCCTCCCGCAACGCGTCCCCGGAAATGCTCCGCATCTGGAGCCCGAGGCACAAGTTCAACACCTGGCGGCGGATCTGGCTGGCGGTGGCCGAGGCCCAGCACGAGGTGACGAAGGGCTGGGGATCCCAACGAGCCCCTCGCGCAAGCGAGGGGACTGCGGTACCTCCGGCACATGATGCGGCCATTCCCCCCGCTCGCGCGGGGGGCTCGTTGGGGCAAGGCCCCTTGGTCACCAAGGAACAGCTCGATGAGCTTCGAGCGGTGGTCGAGCGAGGCATCACCGACGAGGAGATCGCCCGCGCGAGCGAGCTCGAACGCGACCTGCGCCACGACGTGATGGCCCACGTGCACTGCCTGGGCGAGCAGTGCCCCAAGGCGAAGGGGATCATCCACCTGGGGTGTACGAGCCAGGATGTGGTGTGTAATGCGGATTTGTTAACGATCTTGGAATCTGCACGGCTCACGCAATTGAAGCTCGCAAGCGTGATCCGTTCTCTCAGCGAGTTCGCCCATCAATGGCGAGAGACTCCCACTCTGGCGTTCACACACTATCAAGCCGCTCAGCCCACAACGGTTGGACGCCGTGCCGCTCAATGGGGCTACGAACTGTCGCTGTGTGAAGATCGTGTAGGCGACCAAGCGGATCCGGACTCGCTGCGGATGCTGTGGCGAGGCTTACGCGGAGCATCTGGAACGCAAGCATCGTTCGTGAATCTCTTCGATGGTGATCTGGATCTGATCGATTACTTCGAAGCGAACTTTATTGAGCGACTATGCGAGTACAACAAATGGGTACCACGACACAAGCTCACGACGCAGACGTATCCGCGCGTCTATGACACTTTCGTCCTCGCCGATCTCGCCTCCACCGCCTCCGTCCTCCACAAGATCGCCACCGACATCCGCCTCTTGAGCAACCGCAAGGAGATCGACGAGCCATTCGGTGCCAAGCAGATCGGCTCGTCGGCCATGCCCTACAAGCGCAACCCGATGAAGTGCGAGCGGATCTGCGGGCTCACGCGCTTCGTGATGAACCTGGTGGGCAACGCCTACGACACCGCCGCCACGCAGTGGCTCGAACGCACACTCGACGACTCGAGCAATCGCCGGTTGTCTCTGCCGGAAGCGTTCCTCGCCCTCGATGGCGCGCTCGACCTGATGCACCAGGTGGCGTCGGGCTTGGTCGTGCACGAGGCCATGGTCCGCAAGAACCTGATGGCTGAGCTGCCCTTCCTGGCGACCGAGAACATCATGATGGAGGCCGTCAAGCTCGGCGGCGATCGGCAGGAGCTGCACGAGAAGATCCGCGTGCACGCTCAGGCGGCTGGCATGAAGGTCAAGCAGGAGGGCCAGGACAACGACCTAATCGAACGGCTGCGGGCCGACGAGGCGTTCGGGGCCGTACACCACCTGCTGACCGAGGACCAGTTGCTCGACCCGATGAAGTACGTGGGGCGGAGCGTCGAGCAGACCGAGCGATTCCTCAAGGAAGTGGTCGAGCCGCTACGGGAGAGGTACGGAGCAGACCTGGATTCGCTAGGGGGGAGTGATCGGGGGGTGTAGGGAATTCGTCGGCGCGCACGGTGATCCCATAGGCCTGCCGGTCGGACTTGATGAACGGGATCAGCGGGATGTCGGGCCTGCAGCCCGCCATCGCGAGCACGCAGACCGAGCCCGAGATCAGAGCAACGACACGTTTGGTTGGTTCGCGACGCACGGGATCCTCCTTGAAGTAAGCAGCCGTATTCTCGGCGCTTGGCCCGATGCCGGCCCAAAAATCTCCCAGTTAGCCGCCCATCAATCGCTTGATCGCCCGCCGCGTTCGCACGGCCCGGTAGAAGCCCAGCGCGGCGATCGCGCCGCCCGCGAGCAGGAACACGACCGCCAACGCGTTCGTCAGCCCGCCATCGAAAAACTTGAGCAGCGAGCCCCCCACTACCAACATACCCAGGGCCGTGCGGACGTAGGCCAGGAACGTTCGCTCGTTGGCCAGGCGCGTGCGGTCGGCGGCGAGGCGTTGGGCGATGGTGGGCTCGTTCGCGGCGGGCTGGTCCATCGAGGACTGTAGCGGCGTTCTACTCCGCCTCGGGGTGGCAGTAGCACGAGGCGACCGGCTTCACGTCCGCCCGGGCCCACACCCTGGCGCGGCGGGCATCGACCGCGGTCGTGTCCTCGCCGGCGGCGGCCAACGCCTGGCTGAGGCCCAGCAGTGCCCAGCCGTTCTCGGGGTACTTGTTGAGGTCTTCAAGGTAGACCGCTTTGGCCTCGTCGTGCCGGCCCTCGGCCATCAGCAATGCACCCAGGGCGTGGCGGACCGGCTGCATCCAATCTGGCGGCTCGTCGTAGTTGAGCTGGTCCTCGAGCACGATGCCCTGGCGAAGGAACGCGAACGCCTCGTCGGGATGGCCGGCCTTGTAGGCGATCTCGCCATTGAGCATGTGGCGCGCAACGGCCAGCACGTCGCTGGCGGCACTGTTACCCACGACCCAATCCTCGGGAACGGTGGCAGCGACTTCCTCAAACGCTTCGAGCTCTGTGCGAGCTTCGCTCACGCGACCGGTATTGGCCAGCGCGATGCCCCGGGCGTAGTGCCAGAGCGAGAGACTCAGCCGGCGGTAGTCTTCGGGCTTCTTCTCGTTCAGGACATCGTCCCACTTGCCGAAGCGGATCATGGCGTGGTAGGTCACGGGCATGAAGCCGTCGGCGATGAAGGTCCATTCCTTGAGGAAGTGCTGGGGTATGTCGCGCTCGAGCTCGCGGGCGACCGTGATGGCCGTCTCGTAGCGCCCCTCCATCATGGCGCTCCACGCGAGGAAGTGGATGTTGTGGATGAAGTACAGCGCGTAGAAGTCCGGCTCGGGGGCCTTGGCAAAGTACGCGCGATCGGCCTTCATCGCGGCCACGTTGGCGTCGCTGGCGTCGGCCCAGCGACCAACCCGGGCGTAGATATGCGCGGGCATATGCACGAGATGGCCGCTGCCGGGCACCAGCGTGCGCAGGCGGTCGGCCGAGGCCACGCCACGCTCGGGCTCGTTGGAGGCCTCGACGGTGTGGATGTAGAAGTGGTTTGCACCCGGGTGGTTGGGGTTGATCTCGAGGACGTGCTCGAGCGTGGCGACGATCTCCAGCGTGCGGCCCTTGGGCTGGCCGTCCTTGGTCCACAGGTCCCAAGGCTGGAGGTTCATCAGGCTCTCGGCGTAAAGCGCGCCCACATCGGCGTCATCCGGATATTGCGACCAGACTTGTTCCATCGCGTCGGCGTACGCCTGATCGAGATACGCCCGGTCCTCTGGCACGGGCATGGCGTAGCGCTCGGCCACGGCCCGGATGAGCGCCGCCTCAACGGGCGAAGCGTGCTCGATGGTGTCCAGAGCGCGCCGGGAGGCGGCGTAGGCCAGTTCGCTCTGCTCGTGGCTCATCACGGGGTTGTTGATGTGCAGCCCCCTGGCGTACGCCTCGCCCCAGTGCGCGATCGCGAGGGTGGGGTCGATCCCGGCGGCGTGCCTGAACGAGCGGATGGCCTCGTCGTGGTTGTAGCCATAGAGCAGTTGCAGGCTCTGGTCGAACCAGCGCTGGGCATCCGCCGAGTCGGTGGTGACCTCACGGTGATACCCACCGAAGCCGTCGTAGAGCGTGGGCGCGGGGCTACTGGCGTGGCTTGCGGTCCCCCCGTCGCTTGCTGAGCCTCCGGAATGGTTGCAGGCGACGAAGGAAGACCCCGTCGCGGCAAGGAGGGCGAGGGAGAGCAGCATCGCTGGCGTTCGTCGAGACATGGGAGGTAGTCCTAAGGCGCACAATGGGGAAATCTCGCGTGATGGATGGCGCTGGCCAGCCACGCGGCGTCGGCACCCGCCAGCGCGGGCCCGAATCCCGAGATACGAATTGTGTACGCCGATGGCGCAAAGGGCAAACCCTGAAGTGCTCGTCGACGCACATTTACATCACAAATGTCAGAAAACACGCACGAACGGCGTTCCGACGATGCCCAGGATCTGAAACGGAAGGCAACCAAGGATAAAACGACCGACGGCCTTGTGCCAAGACTGTTGGAAGGCATACAGAGGTGGAGGATGCACGCAGTCTTGGCCTTGGAACACCCCTCCCAGGGCTCTCCCTTCTTCCGCCACACGCTTCGGTCCCACGGACTGGCGCGATGCGGGCCTCGATGAAAATTCACCTCACCAGCGATAGACTGAGGCCTATGACGGCCCAGCGCCCGCCCCAAGGCGGCTCAACCCAACCCGCCGCAGCGACCGGCCAGGCCACGCTGCTCCAGCGAATCGCCTCTGGTGACGGGACTGCCGTCCGCCCGCTCATCGACTGCTACGGCGGCTTTGTGTGGAGCATCGTGCGGGCCCGCTTCTCAGGCCAGCAGCAGCAGCACGACGCCGAGGAAGTGGTCCAGGACGTGTTCGCGTCGATCTGGAAGGACGCCGGGCGTTTCGACCCGACCAAGGGCAGCGAGAAGACGTTCATCGCGGTGATTGCCCGTCGGCGCGTGGTCGATCGCCTTCGCCGGCGCGGAGCGTCGCAAGAGTCGGCCGTCGAGGCCAGCCAGTTGGATAGCCAGGTCGACACCAAACCCGCCCCTGGGCTGTCGAGCCAGGCCGAGGACGTCCGAAAAGCAGCCCGGGCCCTCGAAAATCTGCCCCAACCCCAAAGAATGGTACTGCGTTTGTTCATCGTTTCGGGACACACCCACGAACAGATCTCCGTCGCCACCGGCGTGCCGCTGGGGACGGTGAAGAGCCACATCCGGCGTGGATTGGCCAGAGTTCGTGAGGAAGTCCAGGCTGGGGAGCTTGAACCATCGAGCGTGTCGTCGCACGGTCCAGTTGGCCCAGGGGGGGCCGCATCATGAGCGCACAGCGGTCACAACACGACGCCGCCTTCGAGCGCCCCTCCGAGGACGAATGGGCCGAGGCCCTGCTGCTCGCGAGCATGACCGAAGATGCGCGCATGCCCGTAGCTCTGGTGGCAAGCCTGGAGGCCCAGGGACAAGCTGCAATGAACGACCGCAAGAGCGAGCACCCTCAGGATAGCGGGCCGATCCAGATGCCCAGCCGCAAGACGCCATGGGCGTTGCTCGGCATCGCGGCAGTGCTGATGGTCGGCGCGGGCATCGGGCTGGCCGTGCTCACCGTCCACCTGGACGGCAAGAACTCCCGGATTTCCGAACTCGAAACCCAGCTTGCGAGCGCGAAACAGCAGGCCGAGCAGAACCAGACGTTCTTGGCTGACCTGCGGCAGCAACTCAACGCCCGAACCGGCGAACTTAGCGAGGCCCAGACCGCCCTGGCAACCGCCGACGAGGAGCGTCTGGAACTCGCCGAGCGCCTTGCATTGGTGACGAGTGACCTGGAATCGGCAGAACTCCGCATCGCGCGGTACGAGGAACCCGTTGATCCGGCGACCCTCGCCACCAATCGCCAGAAGTTGCTCGACGTTCCGGGCACTATGCGGCTGGCGTGGAGCCCGTTCGACCTCCCTGACAATCCGGCCGAACAGCGGGACGTGACCGGCGACGTGGTGTGGAACGAGGAACTCGAGCAAGGCTACCTGCGGTTCGTCGGCCTGGACGTGAACGATCCCGACGTCGAGCAGTACCAGGTGTGGGTCATCGACGACCGCGGCATGGAGCAGAAGGTCAGCGGCGGCGTGTTCAACGCGACCGCAGAGGGCGAGATCATCGTGCCCATCGACCCGGCTCTCGACATCGGCCGCGTGGCGTTATTCGCCATCACGGTCGAGGAGCCCGGCGGCATTGTGGTGCCCGATCTTCGCCGTCGCGTCGTGGTCGCCCCGCGCGGCGAGGGTTGATCCCACCGGCATTCCCCCGAATACTGGCTTCACCCGCGCTTCCTCCGTATCGTGCGAGCATGGCCCGACTCCTCACGATTGCCGTCCTCGCCCTGGGTGCGTTCTGCGTTGCTGCCATCGCACAAGACGAGACGACCGAGAGCCCCCAATCCCTTCGAATAGCCACGACGGTGACCCCGCCCTTCGTCATCCAGGACGAGGACGGCGAACTCTCGGGCATCGACGTGGAACTGTGGAACCGCGTGGCCGATCGGCTCGACGTGATAACCGAGTGGAACGTGACAACGCTCACGGGCGCGCTGGATGGCGTGCGCGGCGGAGAGGCCGATGTGGCGATCGCGGCGCTGACGATCTCCCGCGAGCGTGAGGCCACGCTCGACTTTACGCACGCGTACTACCAGTCCGGTCTTGGCATCGCCGTCAACAACGAGAACGCCGCCGGTTCGGGGTTCATAGCCATCGTGAAGGGGATGCTGAGCCTGGCCTTCCTGCAAGCAATCGGCGCGCTGTCACTCGTCCTGCTCATCAGCGGCCTGCTCATGTGGTTCTTCGAGCGTAAGAAGAATGCCGAGCAATTTCCCAAGGGCATCAAGGGCATGGGCGACGGCTTCTGGTGGAGCGCGGTCACGATGACCACCGTCGGCTACGGCGATAAGGCACCCGTC
The DNA here is from genome assembly GCA_025916675.1 of Phycisphaera sp. Lineage (NCBI taxonomy): Bacteria > Pseudomonadati > Planctomycetota > Phycisphaerae > Phycisphaerales > Phycisphaeraceae > Phycisphaera > Phycisphaera sp. Next base: position 839,993 of record CP098402.1, on the reverse strand, counting down.
ACGTTCCCCGGTCGCGTCATCGCGCTGGTGTGGATGTTCACCAGCATCATCATCATCGCGGCGTTCACCGGCGGCATCGCCAGCGCGATCACCGTGGGAGCCCTCGACACTAAGGTGCGTGGCCCCGAGGATCTGCCGGGGGTCCGGGTCACCGTGCCCGAGGGCACGACGGCGGTGGAATATCTTCGCGATTCTGGCGTGCGCCCGAACGAGGTCGCGACCGTCGAAGACGCGCTCCGCGTGCTGGCCAACGGCGAAACCGACGCCGTGGTGTACGACGCGCCGGTGCTCCAGTCATTGCTGCGAGACCGCTCGGACCTCCGCGTGCTCGAAGCGACGTTCGCACCCCAGAGCTACGGCATGGCGTTGCCCGAGGGCAGCGAGTTGCGAGAATCGATCAACCGGGCCATCCTGGCCGAGACCAGCAGTGCCGCTTGGCACGACCTGATCGAGATCTACCTGGGCCCCTGAGCGAGTGCATCAACCAGCGAGCCAAGCAGGCTCGAAGCACCGATGCGGAAGCATCGCGGGTCGGGCCGTTCCCAATCGCCGTGGCCCGCCATGATCTCCTTGGCCTGAGACCAATACGCCATCGCGTCGTCGGCCGTGCGCACCCCACCGGCGGGCTTGAGGCCAACCTTCGGACCGCCCGTGCGCCAGCATTCGGCCAGCACGCCCAGCATCACCGCCGTGGCTCCAAGCGTTGCCGCGGGCTGAATCTTGCCGGTGCTGGTCTTGATGAAGTCGCCATCGCGCAGCAAAGGCACGACCAACTCGCTCGCAGCGCGGATGTTGGCTTCGGTCTTGAGTTCGCCGGTTTCGAGGATGATCTTGAGCGAGGCATCGCCGATGACCGCCCGGATCTCGCGCACCTCTTCGACAACGCGCTCGGTGCGGCCGGCCAGGAATTCACCCCGGCTGATGACCATGTCGATCTCGTTCGCGCCCTGCTCGACCGCCCACGCCGCCTCGGCCACGCGCAGGCGCAGGGGGCTCATACCACTCGGGAACGCACCGGCAACCGATGCAAGCCGTACGGCCGATCCCGCCAGTGCTTCGGCGGCCGCCGGCACCATCGTCGGATACACGCAAATGGCCCCCACCGTCGCCGAGCCATCACCCAGCGGTTCAAGTCCCCTAGCACACAAGTCACGCACCCGCTCGAAGGTGTCGGTGCCCTCGAGCGTGGTCAGGTCGAGCACGCCCACGAGGCGGCGCAGCAGGTCAGGGCTTGGCGAGGGCGGCGATGGCGTTGGTGTACTCACGCTCCATGATCGCACGGCAAGCCTCGTCCTTCCACAGGTTCTGGTGCGTTCCGCCAGGAACTTCGACGAATCGGCCTTGCGGGCACGCCTGGGCGATCGCTCGGCCGTCCTCGATCGGGCACGTTGGGTCGGCGTCGCCGTGGAACACCAGCAAGGGGCATCCCAGCCTGGCGGCGAGGAGTTCTCGGTTGAACGGTTGGTCCTTGCCCCGAGACAATCCGGGCCCGGTCCATCGGCCGCACGCGGCCAGGCCGACGTACGCCAGCGCCGGCCCCAGCACGCACTTGACCGGTGCCTTCTTGAACACCATGACGTTCCGCGCGGGCGTCGGTGCGAGGCGGTAGGGTGCCTCCACGATCACCTGTGCGATGCCCGTGGCGCGCACGCCCGCCGAGATCGACACGCCCGAACCCATCGACGAGCCGCACAGCACGATGGGCCGGTCGTGGCCAACGCGCTCGATGATCGCCAGCAGATCGTTGGTCTCCTGCACTCCGAGCGTGCAACGCCCGCCGCTCTCGCCGTGGCCGGGCATGTCCCAGAACACCACGCGCGAGCACAGCGTCGCCAGCAGCGGCAGCCTCCGGATCGAGTTCACCTTGCCGCTGGCCCAGCCGTGGGTCACGATCGCGATCGGGCCATCGGGCGATTCGCCTGGCACATCCCACACCGAGAGGTCACGGCCCTGGCTGCGGAGCATCCACGCCTCGAACTCTCTGGGTTTGTCCAGTTCACTCGGGTCGCCGAATTGCCCGCGCGAGACCGCGCTGGCGTAGGTCTGGCGCGGGGGGTGGGTCAGCGTGCGCGCGGTCAGTACGACGAGCATGAGCCAGTACAGCACCGCTCCGATGGCCAGCAGGAGCAGGAGGCCGAGAACGCTCTCCACCATTCAGAGCCCGGTGAACACGTTGCGGATGTCATTGAAGGTAACCACCAGGAACGCCGCCCCGATGAGCAGCAGGCCGGCGACGGTGGCGATGCTCTGAACGGCCTCAGGCACGGGCTTGCCACGGATCCACTCGAAGATGATGAACAGGAACTGCCCGCCGTCGACGATCGGCAAGGGCAGGAAGTTCACCACCGCAAGGTTCACGCTGATGAGCGCCATGAAGAACAGCAGCCAGATCAAGCCCCGGTCGGCCACGCGCGTGCCCAGGTGGGCGATACCTACGGGGCCCTTCAGGTGCTCAACCTTCACGCTGCCCTGGAACAGGCGGGCAAACGTGAGGTAGGTCATCATCATCACGCGGTGCGTCTCGGCCAGACCAACACCGACGGCGTCGATTGGGCCTTCGGCCTTGAGCGTGAATTCCGCGGGCGTGAACACGCTCAATAAGCCCGGTGGCGGGCCATACCCAAGCCCGTGCAGCGAAGCGACCTCGGAAGCCGGAAGTCGAACCGAGTGTTCGATGCGTTCCCCGTCGACGCCTTGGGCTGTGGGCAGGAGCAACTCGAGATCGATTTCGGCATCCGACTCGGCCGCGAAGGCCCCCTCCGTTGCGGCGATCAGCGCCGACCGGATGTCGGCGAAGCTGGAGACCTGACGCCCCCCCACCGTGACCACGCGGACGCCTGGGCGATCGACCACCGGCTCACCCAGTTCGGCGCCGCTGGGCGGCAGCGCGAGGAGCGTGCTATCGAGGTCCTGGTCGGGATAGAACCCGATGGTCCCGTCGCCCGTCACACTCACTTGCAGTTCGACCTGCTCGCCATCGCGCAGCACGACGATGGGCATGGTCTCCCCGGCATTGCGGCGGATCTCGGCGATGCCGCTGGCCACGCTGGGAAACTCGAGCGAGCCAAGCCTGGCGAACACGTCGCCCGTCCTCAGTCCCTGCTGGTAGCCACGAGCGGTCTCTTCCAATGGACTCACGGTCATCACCGGCGTGAACCCCAGCAGGTGGGTCTGCGTCGTTTTCGCGCCCGATGGCATGGGAACGAGGGCTTCCTGCAGCACCGGCCTGGGCTCGAGCGTCGCTTCGTGCGTCGTGCCGTCGAGGTCGAACGTGAGCGTCACGGGCCGGCCCGATGACTCGGCGAACACCCTTGCCAGCACGCCCGAATCATCGATGTCCTGCGCGAAGCCTTCCCCGACCCGAACCAACTCGAGCGTGGAACCGGGGGGGATCGTGTCCAAGCCGATGCGGCGCATCACCCGCTTGTAGCCCTCAATATCGCCGCCATCGCCGTAGAGCTGGGTCGACTGCGCTGGGGCGACACCGATGCCCTGGAGGCCCGTCGCTTCGGACTTCTGGGGCACGACCTCGAAGGCCAGCGGCGTGTCGAAGCCATCACGCCGCACGAGCACGTCGATTGGCTTGCCGGGCCTGGCCATGGCCGAGGCCAGCATGAGGTCGTTGAAGCTCCGCGCCTCGCGCCCATTGATGCGGAGCACATCGTCGCCCGGCTCAAGCCCGGCATCAACGATCTCAGGATCTCCGGGCAGCGCGGTGGCGGCCGGACCATCGGATGCGACCATGCCCAATCGGGGCGGCTCGGTGCGGAGTCCCACCATGAAGACGAGCATGAACACGAGCGCCGCGAGAATGACGTTGGCCACCACGCCCGCAGAGATGACGACCAGCCGCTTGGCGGGATGGCAAGTCTGGTAGCTGTCGGGCGCATGGCTGGTCGCGCCGGGGTTGGCATCTTCCTGGCCCAGCATCTTCACGTATCCACCCAGTGGCAACCAGTTCAGGCGGTACTCCGTCGGGCTGATATCGGTGGGCGGCAGGTCGTGGATGCTCACGTCGCGGTCGGCCAGCAGCGTCCGATACTCCCGCTCGCTGCTGCCCCGGCGCCAGCCCATGCCCTTGCGGAAGCTGAAGACCGCCGGCCCGAAACCCACGGCGAAGGCGAAGACCCTGATGCCCGCCCAGCGGGCCGCCACGAAGTGGCCGAGTTCGTGGATAACGATAATAAAGCCGAACCCCACTACCACAAGCAGTAGGTCGAAGGCGGTCGAAGCGAAGGGGAGGATCTGGGCCATGTCTGGATAGTAGATCGGACCCGGGCGGGGGTGGCCTGTAGCCAAGCCCGGACGAGCGTCTTACCGCCTGCCCGAGGAACTGCGATGTGCGAATCCGGTCAGTTGCGGTACTTCACCGTGCAGCCGTAGGCCTGCGTGCGGTTGGTGGCGATGGTCTCGCCGGCCAGGTGGGCCTTCAGGGCATCGGCAACATAGTTGATCTCGCCCATCTTGCGGGCGCTGCGGTCGCTATCGATCGCGCCGTGGTAGACCACGGTGCCGTCCTTCGAGATGATGTACATCTCGGGGGTGCGCTTGGCACCATACTCGCGACCGACCTTGCCGTCCATGTCCATCAGGACTGGATAGTCGATCTTGTACTCTTCGATGGCCTTCTTGTTGCGCTCAAGGCCGGCACCCTGGAGACCCTCGGCACCCGAGTTGATCGCGATCCACACCACGCCCTGCTCGGCGTACTTCTTGGCGAGGGCCGTCATGGTGGTGGCGTTCTGGTGGTGCTTCTTGACGAACGGGCAGTCGGGATTGAACCACTCAATGACGACGGCCTTGGTCTCTTCCTTGGCGAGCACGTCCTTGAGGCTGTGCTTCTCACCCTTGGTGTCCTTGAGCGTAAACATCGGGGCCTTCTCGCCCGTGGTCACGCCCAGCTTCTGCTGCTGCTGGCCCATGTTGCCGTCCTGGTTGGCCAGGGCCACCGACAGGCTGGTGGCGGCGGACATCGCCGCGATCGTGCTCACCATCGCGAGACCATTGCGTTTGAACCAAGTCATGTTCGACTCCTTTGTGCCATAGGGCCGCGTCGGGCCCGGTGCATCGTGTTCGATTCGAGTTATTGTCCCGATTCGGGCTTCGGTTCCACTCGATCACGCACACGCGCGATCGTGTCGGCGTTCGCGGGCTTCCGCAGGCCGTCGGCCCCGAAATCGATCGTGTACCACCGCGGCTCCCCCGCTTCGGGAACCACGGCCAGCACACCCACAAGCCGCCGTTCTTCGTTCTTGGAGAGGTCACGCTCCGCGGATGCGAGGTGCAGCGAGAGCGTGTCTCCCTTTGCCACGCCGTCCTTGAGCGCCGAGATCAAGGACGTCGATTCCATCGCCGGATAGAACGCCAACTCGCTCGCGCCCTCGTATCGAATGGTCACCGTGTCATCGGTCCACCCCAGTTCCAGGCCCTCGACCGCCTCGCCGGGCAGGATGGGCTCGGGCAGGTTCGCGGCAGCATGGCCGATCGGGTCGCTGACCGACAGCTTGGGCGGTGTGAGCGCCGACGAATTCCCCATGCGGACAACATCCAGGTCGATCGAGACCGGGCCGAAGCCTGGAAGGCAGATGTCGTTGCACACCAGCCACTCGACCTCGCCGGCGATCTCCAGCTTCGTGCCAGGGACCGTGCCATACTCGATGGTCACGGGGATCAGGATCGTCGGCCGGCCCTCGTACACGTGGTCGAGGATCTCGCCAGGCGATTCGTACCGGTGGGGCGCTGGCCACAGCATCGGGCCAACCTTCACCCCCTCGGGCAGCGTCCACTCGACCGTGGGCGCGAAGCCCGTGTCGTTGCGGCCATCCCAATAGATGTGCCACTTGTCCTTCAGGTCAAAGTGCAGCCCGAGAAGGAGGGTCTGCCCCGGCGTCACCCGCGTCGTTTCGGTGATGAGCGAGGCCTGCGACACCTCGTCGGCCTCTTGAGCGCACGCGAGCGAACTCCCAGCGGCGAGGATCGCGACCAGAGTTCGGGCAATCGGCTTTAGGCTGGTTGGCAAGGGGGTTCCTTTTGGTCTGACCATTGAGGTCTGACAAAGAATAGTGTTCGTGCGTAACGTCGGGCTCCTGGGCCCTATTCCACAGAACGGGCAATCTGGGCTTTGGATACATGGTATCCCTAGCCATCCGACCCGGAGATGACCATGCCATGGATGCGCCAGCCGACACCCTCCCGTACAACTGGGATCCTCTTGGCCGTTGGCATCGGTGTAGTGGCGGGATGCGACACCGGCATCACCGACGCGGATATCGATAACATCACCCTTACCGAACTCCGGTTGCTCTGGCTTGAGCAGCAGGAAAAGACCAACGAGCCGCTCGTGTTGCTCATCGACCCGCGGCGTCGTGGTGCGTTCGAGGGCTCACGCCTGCCCGGTGCAGTCCACGTCACGCTGCCCGATCTCGCGCTCGAGAGCGAAATCGACCCGAGTGTGAACGCCTACGACCGCATCGTGGTGTACGCCGAGGGGCCCGGGGCGCTTTCGGGCCGGGCGATGACCAAGAGGCTGCTCGTCTTGGGCTACGACCAGACCCGGCTCTTCGGCGGAGGCGTCGTGGAATGGGCCGACGCGGGCTTCCCGATCGAGTCGGGTGAGCCGCAGAACGAGCCCCAGCGAGACGCCCCGCGCGACGTAAGGCGGCCTGTCCCCTAAAGCAGTATCGGTTCGGTCGAATTCGCCAGAACGAGATGGATTCAGAACGAGGTAGATAAAAACAACGCCCCCGGATGCCGGGGGCGTTGCGTTGGGATCAGGATCCGGACTCTGGAAGCGTACGTCAGATGACGATGCGCTCCAGCGGGTTGGTCAGGCCGAGCGGGGCGCCGGCGTTGGTCCAGCCGCCGTCGAGCTCGAGGTCGTAGTGCGTCAGCGATGCGATGATCGGCAGGTTCGAGCTCACCTGGATCGAGAAGAAGTTGAGCATCTGGCGATCAAGGATCGGAGCGAAGGCGTCCAAGCGCAGGTTGTTGAAGCCGCCCGCGCCGACCTGGCGGACGGTGTTCTCGGTCGTGCCATCGTTGAAGAACAGGGTGATCTCCACGGCGATCGACTCGTTGGTGGGGTTGAAGAAGCTCAGGGTCTCGAAGTAGGTCAGGCCGGCTTCGGCACTGTTGAGGAAGGCATCGCCGAAGAACCAGGTCGACGCCGCAGTGCTCTGCGTCGCGATCGCGTTCGCATCGCCGTTCTGTTGTTCCAGAACCACGCCTGCCAGGGGCTGCGTCGACGAGATAGTGATACCGGCCGTGACATCGGCAGCCAGGCTCAGGTCGCTGGCGCGGAGCACCACGGTCTGGCCGGCGTTGACGGTGCGGAGGACCTGCACACTTGGCAATGGCGCGGTCACGTAGTCACTGGTGATCGTGACGGTGGCAGCGGCATCGCCCGGGTTGTAGAGCACGAGCTCACCGGTGACCTCCGAGCCCGAGGTAAAGCTCGGGACGACGTTGAAGGTCGAACCGCCGGTCGGATCGCCCAGCACGCCGAAGGCCTCGCCGGCGACCAGGTCGTAGTGGCTCAGGGCCGCGACGATGCCGATGCTCGGCTGCCCGGTCGTGTCGGCCGGCTCGCTGGTGAGCGTGGCACCGAAGACACCCAGTGGCAACTGGCCCAGGGCGCTCAACTCCCAGCCACCGCGGCTGGTCGCCTCGACGGTCTGTTGGATCTGGATCTCTGAGCCGCCGTTGTTGGCGGTCAGGGTCACGATCACGTCGTGGGGGTTGGGGTTGAAGAACACAAGGAACGACTCGACCTGGCCCGGGCTGCGCTCGAGGCGACCGAAGGCCCAGGTGTCGCTGGTGATCGGCGTGAAGGCCTCGCCAATCGCGCCCTCGAAGTCATAATGCGAGAGCGTGGCACCGAGCTGGCCGGTCGACTCGATCACGATCGAGTACGGCTCGTCGGTCTGCACACCCGGGAAGACGAACCCGCCGCGCTCGGCGATGGTCACACCGCCGCGGCTGCCCGGCTGGAGCGTCTCGTTCTCGACCAGTGTCATGTCGGCAAGGTCGGGGTTCTCGTAGAACAAGCGGATGGTGTAGCTGACCGTCTCGCTCGCACTCGGGTTGCTGATGGAAACGAACTCGCTGATGTCCTCGTTGACGAAGCCCTCTGGGTAATAGAGGAAGAAGGTCTCGGGCTGCGTATCGACACGCAGCGTGTACTCGCCGGTCGCGGAGTTCAGGCCGCTCACCAGCAGGAAGTACGGCGTGCCCACGCCGGCGATGTCGAACTCGACACCGGCATTGACACCCTGGAAGCCGGTGGTATCACGGTCGATCTGCACCGGAGTGCCGCCGCCGCCGAACTGCTCGAAGACGGTAAGGTCAACGTCCAGAAGCGAACCGCTGGGCGTGACAACCTGCACGAAGGTCAGGCCGCCGGAAAGCGGGTTGATGCGGAACAGGTCGCTGTCGGCCGAAGGATCGATGCGGCCGGTGATCTCGGCGTTGCCGGTGCGCTCGTCCAGATCGATAACCGTGGCCTGGCTGAACTGGCCGCGGTTCGCGTGGTCGTCGCCCGGCGTGGGGATGACGTCGGGGATCGGCCCCTCGACGGTGACCGTGTACGCCCCGGTGGGGAACATGCTCGAGTCGTCCAACTCGACCAAAAGGAAGAAACGCTGGCCGGGCGTGCCAGAAACCGAGATATCGACTTCGATGATGCCGTCCTCGGGAGCAAGGTCGCCCGCACCGCCATCAACGACGGTCGAGAGCAGCGACGTGCCGGCGTCAAACACGCTGAGTACCGGGGTCACGGTCTCGCCCGAGGCATCCACACGCACGGTGTGCTCCTGGGGCGTGGTCGACGCGTCGACGATGCTGTCGAAGAAGAACAGGTCGGTGTCGTTGATCGTGGCGATGTTGCCCGCACGCTCGCCCGCACCGGTCTCGGTCGAGAGCACGATCTCGCTAGCCAGCTCGAACTCGCCCTCGTTGGCGTGCTCGTCGGCCGTGGGCGTGGTCGCGTTGAGCGTGTACGCGCCGGTGCCGGTCGTCGCGCTGCCGGTCGCATCGCTTCCGACCAGCACGTAGTACCGGGCCGCCCGCGTGACGTCGAAGCGATAGCTCGCCGCCGAGAAGATCCCGTCGGGGCCGGTGACGACGGCATCGGTGCCCGTGGTCAGGTTGATGACGGGGTTGAAGTCGGCATCGAACACGCGGATGGTCGGCCGCAACGTGCTCAGCTCGTTGCTGACGGCCGAGAGCAGCGCCTCGCCGCCGGCGGGCGCGATGAACGTGAAGAGGTCGTCGTCGTTCTCGACCTCGATGAGGCCCGCACGCTCGCCCTGCCCGGTCAACGGAGCAACGAAGAGATCCGAAGCGAACGCGAACTCACCTTCGTCGGGGTGGTCGTCGGTCGGCGTCGAGGTGATCGTCAGGTCATACGTGCCACTGCTGCCCTGCTGGTTGGCACCCTCGACGACGACGTAGTAGTCATTGAAGGTCTTCATGGTCAGCGTCGAGGTGCGATCGGCACCGCTGACGGGGAACAGCACGCGAGCATCGACCGTGCCGCCGCTGCGGTTGTCGTTGAAGGCGATCGGCAGGAAGATCGCGTTCCCGGCGGGATCCTCGCTCACCTCGTACACACGCACGATGGGATCAAAGCCAAACTCGGTCGACTCCACATCGATCTGGACTTCACCGAAGCCCGGCGTGGTGAACTTGAAGATGTCGGTGTCGCCCGATGCGTCGATCGCACCGGAAATCTCACCACGGCCCAGGAAGTCCAGGATCTCGATATCCTGGGCACCAATCGGACGGTGTGCATCGGCATAATCGTCGACCGAAGCCGGGCCGTCAACCTCGATGGTATAGCCGCCCTGCTCACCCACGTTGGCATCCACGCGAATGATGTAGCGCTCACCCTTGATGGCTCCAAATTCCACTTCGGCCGGAGCGGTGCTCGTGGCCGAAGTCGGGCTGACGCGCTGGTTGCCCTCGGAATCGAAGATGGTCACCCGCGGGCGGAATTCGCCCGGGTTGTCGGCCGTCACGGTGATGCTGATGTCGCCCGACCCCACGGCGAAGGCCACGAACGCGTCGTTGTCTTCCACCCCGCCGCTGCGAGTCCGGATCTCGCCGCGGATCTCGCCGCGGCCCTGCTCGTCGATCGGCAGAACCGAGTCGTTGGTGAAGAAGTCGATAAAGAGCGGGCTGATATCTTGGTGGTCGTCGGCGAACTCCAGGTTCGGCGCGCTGTTGATCAGCAACTCGTACGAGCCCAGCGCCCGGCGCCAATCGACCAGATCGGGATCCTCCGTGTACGCGTCGAGCTGGCCGCTCTCGACCACGACGAAGTAGACCTCGCCGCGTTCGATCGGCAGCACCACGCGCGGATCGACGTTGTTGAAGATGCGGCCCTCAATCTCGGTGTCGCCGGCGCCGTAGAGCGTGTCGCCGATGAGGTCCAGCGTGCCGATGAGCTCCTGCGAGCGTGTGCCCGCGAAGCCATCGTTGTCGTTATTGCTGGCCACCAGCTGGAGGTCGTTGTTGAACACACGGATCTTGCCATCCAGCGGGCTGTCGTAGGTCTTATTGACGATCCGACGGTCCAGCGCTGGGGGGACCACGTTCAGATCGACGATGTCCTCGACGAATTCGTCGGTGATCTGCTGGGTCGCCAAGCGGATCTCAGTCGTGCCGTTGTCAGGGGCACGGAAGAAGAAGATGTCGAAGTCCTCGATGCGCTCGATCATGCCCAGTTCCTGATACTGGGTCACGGCAAAGCCGCTGGGCGTCACATCGAAACTGCGCACTTGGTAGGCGGCGTTGGGCAGGGCCAGGAAGTTGCGGCCATCACCGCTCGTGGTGGTGCCAAGGACGATCTCCTGGGCCGCGTCGAATTCCGAACGGATCAGATCGGATCCGCCGGGCTCGCCGTATTGGCTGATGACGTCATCGAAGGTGCCATCGCCGTCTACGTCGGGCGGAAGGGCGTCGGTGACCATCGAGAAGCTGTAGCGCCCGTTGCCACCAATCGAACTGATCTCGAGGTAGTACGTCTCACCGGCCCAGAACTGCGACTCCTGGTCGCCACCGATGTCGATCACGAGGTCGCCGCCATCGTTGTCAGCGCCCAGCAGAGAGGGATCGAGTGCGCCCGAGGGATCGGGGAATGGCGGCGCGATGGTGTCGTTGGTGTACACCACGCGGAAGGCCGAGTCATAGACACGAACGAACGTCTGCGCACCCGGCAGGAAGTCGGGGCTGATCGTCAGGCGTGCACGGGCCGCGGTGCGATCGTCGCGATCCCACACGTCGGGCAATTCATCGTTGAAGTTGGCCAGGGCGAAGACCGTATCGGTCGAGCCGAAGCCCATCGGGGTGAAAGTCCAGACGAGGAAGAACGGATCGAAGGTGAGCTGGGCGATGCGGCTGGCAGCGATGCCGTCGGCCATCGTGAACTCACCACCGACGTAGAGCACCGGGTTCTCGGCGAATGGCGCTGTACCAACACCAAACTCTTGATCGATGAACACACGCAGGCTATGCACCGGTGCATTGAAGCCCGGTGTCGCGCCAAGAGTCACGGGCGTGCTCACGTCCGCCCATGCGCCTGTATACGTACCAATGAAGCCCAGTGCCTGACCACCCGTCGTTGCGGTAAAGTCGCCACCGACGATCAGTTCCTCGTCGAAGTCAGTGCCTGAACCATCACGATCCCATGTCTCGAGAGCGCGAACCGTGTCGTTCACACCGTTCGCCATGATGTCATACGTGAACTCACCCGGATTCATGGCCGTCGCCGGATCGACGTTGAGGGTCACAACGTTGTTGCCGCCCTGGCCGTCGACGTCGTCGAACGACCCACCAATGGCCAGTGCAGGCGTGGGATCGCCGCCCATGTCGTCGGGAATCTGGATGACCTTCAGGTCGAGCACGACGCCATCACCGGCGCCCTGGTTGATGTCGATCGTCGGGCCGATTTCGGGGGCGTCATCGACGATGACGATCGACTCGACGAATCCGCCGTCGCCACCGTAATACAAGCCAAGCTCGTTCGCGTCGCCCATTTCAGGATCGGCCGGATCCCAGACCTCGATGGCGTACACGTTCCCGCCGGTCGGCAGGATCGGCAGCCCGAAGAACGCACCGTCGGCAATGAAGTCGCCCGGCTGCACCTGATACTGCGCGATGCCACCGGTGAATTCACCGGCGACAATGAGTTGCGACTCGATGTCGTCCGTGGTATCGAAGTCGAACACGCCAAAGTCGAACACGGCTCCGTCGAGGCCGCCAGCCAGCGGTGTCAGCACGTACTCTCCGACGAGCGGGTCATAGGCGTATGCGGCGACAAACGGGGCCGCCTGGAAATCGGCAAACTGGAATTCACCGCCCAGGATCAGGGCCGTGCCGCCGATGTCGGCATCGGGGTCGTACTCCCAGGTCTCCATCGAGTAGATGGTCATGTCCACGCCGGCGCGTACCGGCCACCAATCCTGCGCGTCCCAGATACCCAGGAAGCTGCGCGTGATCGGGCCGCCCGTATCGTTGTCGGTGCCCTTGATGATGAAGTCGCCCTCGCCGCCGGCAAAGAGCGCGTCACCCTCGTCTCCGTCGTCGCCCTCGTAGTCGCCCAGCATGTCCAACGGCAAGGTGAACTGGAACAGGTCGGTGTCGCCGAAGCTGTGGATGCGGCCCGATCCCAATGCCTGCTGCACATAGCTGCGATCTGACACGGGGTTCACAACGTCATCGAACATCCCGAGGGGATCAACAAACGTGCGGGTGTACAGGAAGGGATCGCTAAACCGCAGGGGCGTGGCTTGGTCGAACTGGCGGCGGATGAAGTCGAACTGGGCGGGGTTGGTGAAGCCCTCGTCATCGCCAAACTCAAGGTCTTCGCCATCGGGGTCTTCACCCGTGGGGCGGTCCTGGTGGTCGTCAACGTCCTGCGTCGGGATGAACGTGTGGTTCGACTCGATGAACACGTTGTACGTGCCGCCGGGCGGGTTATCGAAGGTCTCGATAACGATAAAGTACTCGGTGTTGGTCTCGAGTTGGATCTGCAGATCGGCGAGACCAGCCAGATCGCTGAAGCCCGCCAGGGAAGTGTCCATGTCGTAGAGACGGAGGGCCGGCTGGGGAAGCGGCACGAGCCCGGCACCAACAGCGCCCGCGAACGTGAGGCCGCTCCCTTGCGTCGTGAACCGATAAATGCGTGTGTCGAACGCGTCGGCGATGCCGTCGAACACCTGGCCACGCCGCGTCACCGGGTCGATGTCGATCGTGGTGGCCACCATCTCGGCCCTGATCGTGTAGGCGCCGGTTGCCGTCGTCAGGGCGGGGTCGAACCGGTCGCTCCGGACGCGAACGAAGAAGACCGCGTCGGCGGCCGATTGGACAAGATCAAAGCCGGTCTGCAGGCGGCCCGTGTCGCTGTTGCCGGTGAGCAGTTGGCCCTGCTCGTTGTACACGTCCACACGCGTGTCGAGATCGGAAGGCGGGAAGTTCTGGAGCCCCGCGTAGAACGTTGCGAGCGAGTTGAAGGCGCTGTCGCTGCCGGCCTCGACGCGATACACCGCGTCATCGCCCGCGATCGTAATCGTGCCCGTCGCCGCACCAGCGCCGAACCGTGCTGGAGGAGCGGCCATCGGATCGGTCTCGATCACCAGATTCTTGTTGGTGATGGCGTCTATGCGCACGGTGTAGTCGCCCGTGGTCATCTGCCCGAAGTTGTCGACGTCGCTCAGGATGCGCACGAAGTACGTCTCGCCAGCCTCGGCCAGGAAGTGCGTCCAGCCGTCATCGAAGAAACCGCCGGTGAGCTGGCCCTGCGACGAGCCCTCGGCGATCAGCATCCCGTCGATGTCGTACACCTCGACGCGCGAGTCCAGGTCGGAGCCGCCCACGTTGACGGTGTCGCCCCAGACCGTCACGAAGTCGCTCTCGGGTGCCACGAAGCGGAATAGGTCGTCGGCCACGTCGGGTGTCACGCCCTCGATTGTGCCGTCTTCGGTGCCCTCACCGTTCGTGCCGTTGATGATGATCTCGGTACCCGAGGTCGGCGAGAGCGGCAAATCAAAGCTGGGATGGTCGCCACCCAGCAGGATGCGAGCTTCGAGTTGCTCCATCACCTGGCCCGAGCCCACTTCTTTGGCAGCGGAGCGCTTCGCGGGCGCACGCCCGGCCCGGTTGTACAGCGAACGGAGACGGCCGAGGCCGAAGGGGGCCTTGGCGTGGCAGGACGATCCGTTACGTTGGCCACTCATGCTCATGCTCCAGATATCGATCGGCGTTCAGCCGTGCCGTGGGTTGGACCCTTGTGCGGGTTCACTGGGTGGGCCCCATGCCCGGGGCTGGTTGGGTCGGGGCCTCATTGTTCGCTGGTAAGGTCTTACCAGCACGCTCGCGTGGGGCGAAATGCAGGGCCCTCGCTCGACCGCATACTCCATCGGTCGTCGAAGGATACCGCCAGTCGGCGGCTCCCGCCTTGCACGCGGATCTACTCGGGGTCAGGATACCAGTGGGCACCCCCACTTGTCCAGCCTATTTTCCCTCTCCGAGCATCTTGGCATGCACATATTCGTGCGTTCCTCCAACCGGGTTGCAGCCCGAACTGTCAAGAAAGGGCTTCCCAGATTGACCTTGCTGCCGGCCTGATCGCAATCTGTTAGCGTTTCTCCGCTAGCCTGGTCGCACGCTCGAGGCCATCTGAACTGCCCGGACGACCTGGATCTCGCCCGGATCATACAGCGGAAGGGGGCAACTCGATCTCGACAACAGCAACGGCACCTCGCTCGAGCCCATCACGATGGCCTCGGCGCCGCGGTCGGCCAGCCGGGCGATGATCTCGCCCAGCCGCTGCCGGGATGAGTCGTGGGTCTCGCCGAGCACCAATTCCTGGAAGATGATCGAGTCGACCTCGTCCACCTCCTCGGGGGACGGCGTCATGACCTTGACCCCCTTGAGGCCCAGGTGGGTCTGGTACGCCGAGCCGTTGGTCACCATGCGCGTGCCGAGGATGCCGACGCTCTGGCGGCCCTCCTGGCTCACCTCGTCGGCTAGCAACTCGGCCATAGTCAGCCAAGGAATCGGGCACCCCGTCTCGGCCATCTGCACCGCGTGCTGGACAACATGGTCGGGCGTCAGGCAAAAATCTGCCCCCGCCGCCGCCAGGCACTCGGCCGAGCGTCGCAAGAGCATGCCGATGGTCTCCCAGTCTTGATCGGCAACGGCCTTGAGGTACTTATCGAATGGCTCGCCGTGCAGCGTGACGCACGGGCGATCCTCGGGCATGGTCATCTGCGTGGCGTGGCGGTGGAACTGGCGGTAGGCCAGAGCGGCGCCTTCGGGACTGACCGCGACGATCCCGACGTGTTGTGATGGCACCGGTGGCCTCCGTTCCTGCGGGCCGCACCCTCGCTCGGCACGCCTTCCACGAGGCTCATCCTCGCCGATCGAGGGGGCCCGGTCAACCGAAACCCCCGCCGGCCTATTGTCTGCACATTATGGCCGAGAGCCCCTTCGATACCCTTGGCTTGCCCGTCAGCTTCGATATTTCCCTTGCAAATATCGAACAAGCCTATTTGGTCAGGATTGCGACTGCCCACCCAGATCTGGCCGGCCCAGAGAATTCGGCGGACTCATCCAGCCTCAACGACGCCCGGAAGACCCTGCTGGATCCCGAGCAACGGGCTCGGGCCGTGCTGGCCGTCCGAGCCCCGGGCGCCAAGGCCCCGCCGCTCCCGCCCGACTTCCTCGCCGAGATTCTCGAGGTCAGGCAGGAAGCCGAGGAAGCAATAGAGTCGGGCAACGAGGAGGCCGTCGAGCGCTGGCGTGCATGGGCTGCCGATCGCCGGCAAGATCTCGCCGATGAACTCGCGAAGTTGCTCGGTGCGGGCGACGGCCCACTGGATCCCTCACTTGCCGCAACCGCGGCGGGCGTGCTGCAGCAATGGCGGTACTTTGAGCGCATGCTCGAACAGGTGGGCGTGCCGGCGCACGCGCCCGATGCCTGATTGGCCCACGAACACCCCATGACGCCGACCCCCTCCACCTCCACCGAAACCGTCTCAGATGCAGTCCAGGCGATGCCGGACTCCGGCGGGCTGGCCATCGGTCTGGTCGTGTTCATGGCCGGCCTGCTGGTTGCCTCGGCCGCGGCATCGGGCAGCGAGACGGCGCTCTTCGGCCTGACGCACGGCGAGCGCGTGGCCCTGCGCCGCCAGTCGCCCAAGGCCGCGGGCATCATCGACGACCTGCTGGGCAAGCCACGCCGCCTGCTCATCTGCGTGCTCCTGCTGAACATGGTAGTGAACGTGCTGTACTTCGCCGCCGCCGCGTTGCTGCTGCAAACAACGCGTTCACCGCTCATGGGTGTGCTGGCGGCCTTGCTGCCACTGGTGGCGATCATCCTGTTCGGCGAGATTCTCGCGAAACTCGCCGCCGACACGTTCCGAACCCACTGGGCACGCTTGGCCGCCCCGCTGCTGCTCTCGGTTAGCCTCGCCCTGGGCGGCCTGCTGATGGCTATCGATTCGCTCATGGTTGCCCCGCTGTCGCGTCTGGTCCGCCCTTCACCGGGAGACGCGCCCCACCACGATCACTCGGACGTGCGCACGCTCATTCGAGCCGGCGCGCACGGTGGAACGATCGACGACCATGAGCAAGAACTGCTCGAAGGCGTCGTAGGCCTCAGCGCGGTCCGTGCTCGTGTGGCGATGACACCACGCCTCGACCTTCACTCGGTGACGCCGCAGATGCCCATCGACGAACTCGTGCAATACGCCCACCGCGCCGGTAACCATCGCCTGCCCGTGTTCGACGAGCATGGGGTCACCATCACCCGCATCCTCGACGTCAAGGCCACGCTGGCCGAGGGCAAGCCCGTCCTGGATATGCCCATCTACGTGCCCGAGAATGCTCGCCTCGATCGCGTCCTCAACCAGCTCCGCGAGCGCAAGGCCCGCACAGCCGTGTGCGTCGACGAGCACGGCGAGAGCACCGGCATGCTCGGCTTTGCCGACCTCCTGCGCGGTCTGGTCGGCATGCCCATCGAGCAAGGCCAGACCGGCGCGGATGGCATCATCATGGTCGGCCTTGGCTGCTGGAGCGCACCGGGGCGCATGCCCGTGAGCGAGTTGGCCCGCCTGTTCACCGAGCATCGCACGCAGGACTTCGGCCTTCCGCCCGAGGCGGTCACCATCGCCGGCGCGGTCATGGCCTCACTCGGGCGGCTGGCCGAGGTGGGCGATTCGGTGGACTTCGGCCCCGTCCACGTCGAGGTCGAACGCGTCGCGGGCCGCACCATAGAGCGTGTGCTGGTGCGCCCGGTTGCCCAACCGATGCCCGCTCCCGAGGACCAGCCATGAGTTGGGGCGAAGCGGCACTGTGGTCGTTGCTCGCGCTGATCGGTCTGGCTGGGTCGGCGCTCGCCAGCGGGCTGGAGATGGGCGTCTACGCGCTGGGGCGGCTGGGCCTCGAGACCCGCGCGCTGCACGGCGAGCCGGCGGCGGTCATGCTGCGCACCGAGATCCGCCGGACCGATCGCTTGCTCTCGACACTGCTCGTTCACAACAACGTGTGCAACTACATCGGCGTGCTGGGCGTGTCCGCCCTGTTGGGTTCGGCCGGGCTGGGCCCGATCCTCACGCTTGTCATGCAATCGATCGTGGTCACGCCAATCATCCTCATCTTCGGCGAATCGTTGCCCAAGGAACTCTTCCGCACCGGTGCCGACCGGCTGACCTACCTCTTCGCCCCGGTCCTGCGCGGGCTACGCACGTTCTATGTCATGATCGGCATCGTCCCGCTCGTGATGCTTGCCGGCAGCCTCATGACGCGACTCATCGGCGGCGGCGGCCTTGGTGGCTCGTCGGACGCACGCCAACGCATGGCCAACATACTGAAGGAAGCCGGCGGCCCGACCGGCATGAGCGACGACCATTCGACGCTGCTCGACCGCGCACTCGCGCTGGGGCGCGGCCGCGTGGGCGACGAGATGCTCTCGTGGTCGATGGCCCAGAAGGTCCACGCCGACTGGTCGCACGCTCGCATCCGCAAGACGCTCGGCACCAAGCCCGCCACCACCGTGCCCGTCACCGATGGTCAAGGGCGGGTGCTGGGCGTCGCGTCGGCCATATCCCTGCTGGCCGGCGATCCCATCGAGCCCGACCACCTCCGCCCGGCGGTGCTGGTCTCCCCTGACACACCCACGGTGGTCGCCATCCGTCGCATCCTGGCCGCCGAGGCCGATCTGGCGATCGTGGTACAGAACGACAAGCCCGCCGGCATCGTGAGCCTCAACGACCTGACCGAGCCGCTACTCGTCCAGTAACCGCGTGCGTTCTGCATACCCAAGTTCGGACGAATACTCGCGTGCCGCTCTGGGTTCACCCACAGGGTACCGATTGGAGCCGACACATGGATAGCACGCCGAGCCAGCCCGCCGAAGCCGCGACCAAGCCTCAAAAATCCCTCGGGGGCTTGATCACCACGGCGGCCATCGTTGTGGTGGCAGGCCTGCTCATGGCGCGCATGCTGATAGGCGGTGGCACCGCACCGGCACCCGAGTTCATGCCCGTCACTACCGACCTGGCCTCAATCTCGTTCGAGGGCGACAAGCCCATCGTTGCCGTTGTCACCGCCGACTGGTGCCGCCCGTGCCAGCAACTCAAACGCAACGCGCTCAGCGACCAGCGCGTGCGGGATCTTCTGGCAAGCAAGGCCCAGCCGGTGATGATCGACGGCACCAGCTACGAGGCCTCAAGGCCGACCCTCGAACAATTGCGCGTCCGTGTGTTCCCGAGCACGATTGTCGTGCGCGATGGCCAGCCCATCGCGATGCTCGAGGGAGCCGCCGATGCCGACAAGTATCTGGCCTGGCTCGAAGCACAGCTCTAACTTTCAGGTCTCGAGGCCAGCCTCAATCGCCGCAAGCCGATCGGACCAGGGCGGCCCACCGAGCCTGGCATCGACCGCCTTGAGCTTCAGCAGCTGCGCCCGGATGTTGGCCTTGAGCAGGGCGGCGGCCTCCTCGCCTTGGGTCGACTCGCGCCGCCGCCGTTCGGCATCGAGCAACTCCAGGAACCGCACGCGAACGTGCCAATAGCCATCCCCGTCGGCCTGCGGGCTCACGACCTCGGAAGCGGCGTGATACGCCACGAACGCCCGGTCGGCTTCGCCGAGAACATCGAGCGCCCTGGCCCGCAGGACGAGCGCGTCCTTACCTGACATGCCCCGCAACGCGTCGATGGCCTCTCGCGCGTGCTCCCTCGAGTCCCGAGCAACCAGGATCCGCGCGACACGCACACCCAGCGCGCGGGCGTTGAGTTCGGTCGCCGACGGATTCGTCTTGATGAAGGCCAGAGCCCGCCTGAGTACGGCGAGCGAAGCAGGATCATCGTCCTCTGCTCGTGCAACCAACAGCGCATGGGCCGCCCCCGCCAAGGCCGTCGCGTCGTCCCGGGTCGCGGCATCAGGGCTCCGCATCGCAGCCTCGGCAAGGTCCAAAGCTCCGGCCCAGTCTTCGCCGGCCCCGATCAGCATCGCCGCCAAACCCAGCCGCCAGCGGTCGGCGTGGGCATGCCCCGGCACACGCTGGAGTGCCGCCTCGAGCAGGTCGCGGCGTTGCTGCCCTTCGATGCCCTCGCCCACCGTACCCAGCGAGAGCGTCGCCGCTTGGGGCAGCAGCCCCGCCAAGTCAACTCCCTGCGCTTCGGTCAACTGCCACACCAGGAGGACCGCTCGCTTTCGCTGGCCATCCGCCTCGATCGCATCGGCGCGCGTTTCAGCCGTGGCGAAGTGCAAGCGGGCCAGCAGCTCCATCGCAGGCGCACGCTCTGGCGGCTCGGTCCAAGGCTCACCAGCCTCACGTGCGCCACGCTGCTCTGCCGCGAATCGATCGAGCAGCGTGTCGAGCACGACCACAGCCCGAGCGTCGAGCGGCCGCCGATCCTGCGCCACCAACGCCAGTGCCGTGCGCAACACGACTTCGGGCGCGACCCCTTGCCAATCGTCATAGCTCTGGGCGATCGACGCTAACCGATCATCCGCGAGCGAAGCCCATTGCTCGGGGCTGCCCCCCAGATCGCGCCGATCTCCCAACGCCATGAGCGTGCGCGCCGCGGATTCGAGCCGACCGCCCTCGGCGAGCACCCGGGCCCGCGCCTCCGTAGCGAGCAGGAGCAAGGCCGGGTCGCCCAGACCCTGCTCATCGATGAACGGTGCGTGGTCAGCGGCATCGGCCATCACCTTCGCTCTCGCATCCACACCATCGGCCAGCCGCCCACGGAGTAGCACCGCCTCGGCCAGCGTGAGGGACCCGGCTTCCATCGGCGCGTCGGCAATCACGCCATCCAACAACACCAGGGCCCGCTGGCGGTTCTCTGGTCCGCCCAGCCCGACGTGCGCTACAGCCAGGGCGTTATCGCGGATGACGCGGGCCGTGCCCGATCCCACACGCAAGCCGTCGAGCAAGTCGATCGCCTTCCGTGGATCGGCGACCCCACCGCGACCGGCAACCTGAAGCGCCATCGCGCGGCCCATCAGCAGCGGCCGACGGACGCCCTGCTCGGTCTCGGCTAGTCGCCGGTTGAGCGTGCGATCACCCTCGGCGAGTTCACCGCCGGCTTCGAGAATGCGTCGGTGTTGCTCGAATCTGGTCTCGATCAGTGTGCCCGCCGTGTCGGCCATGAGATACGCCTCTTCGGCGGCCGCCAGGGCCTCGGCGCGCTCCCACCGGTCGAGCAAGCCCACGATCAGCCGCACATCGGCCATCTTCAGGGTCAATCTGGTCAGTGTGTCGGCGGATTGATCCAAGAGCCAGATCGGCCGGTACGCGTCGGCGGGGTAGGCAGCCATGAGTTCGACGCGGGCCGCGATCGCACGATCGAGCGCTTCCAAGCGATCACTCACCGGGACCCGCGAAGCGTTCGCTCGGTCCGAAGCCCGTTGCACTCGTTCTAAGAGTTCGGCTCGATCCTGCGCCAGCGCGCCCGTTGCGAGAACGACGACAACAGCCACGATCACGAATTTCATCATCGCCTACGCAACTCCGACTCGGGCAACAATCGGTACGAGCCGGCGCCACCACCGTGCACCTCGGCGATGGCCTGCATCACGCCGCTCGGATCTTCTTCGAGGAACTGCACGCACTTGACCTGCACCGCACGAGCGGGCGGTCCGAAGATGCTCTTGCGCACCGGGTTGGCCCGTTCGAGTTCTGCCAGGATCGCCTCGCGACCCGGGCCCCAGTCGCCCGCGGTCTCTCGGCCATCGGTCCGCCGGATGCTTCGCGAGAGCAGGAACACCACCTCGGGCTCGCGATCGAGCGCCGACAGCAGGCCATCGAGCGGATTGCTCGCCCCACGGGCCTGCGCCTCATCGAGCCAGGCAAAGAACTCCGCCTTGCTCGCTGGCGTCGCCGATCGCATCCCTTGGTCGGGGAACGGCCGCACGCCGGCCGATGCGTCCGCCTCGCCGGCACGCCGGCCAAAGAGCACGACGGCAAACTTCTGATCGGCAGCCAGAGCCGAAACCGACCGCCGGAGTTCGTCGAGAACGAACGGCAGGCTCGTGATCATCGCCCCGCTGGCATCGACCGCGTAGACCACGCTCCGAGCCCGCTTGGCGCGAACACCCGCGAAGCTGGCACCATCGAGCGTCGGCGTCATGCCAGTGGTACTCAGGTTCGACATCCCCCCCACCGCCGGCCCACGTTCGAGCAGGGGCGCCGACCCCTTGCCGGCCCCGCGTGGAACGACCGCTCCACGGGGGGCGTCCACGGTTGCCGAGTTTACGCGTGCGATCGCTCCGGTCAGCCCCGCTGACGCTTGCGCGGCGATCGCGGCGGCATCCTCGGGCGTTGTTGGCACTTCGGATGCCTCGGCCTGGACGCTCGGGGCCTCGAAGCTGGCCGTTTCACTCGGCCCCGCGCCGAGGTCGAGGCTCACGACCGAACCCACGCCGTGCCGAGCAACGCCGCTGAGCGCTAGAGCAAGCAGCACGATGAGCACCACGTGCACGGCCACCGAGATCAGGATCGAATACACCGGCCGGCCGCGAGCCGAACCCGTTTCGATCGAAATCCTGGGCATGCGTCGCCAGATGACACGCCACGCTCGCCTCGTTCGATTGTGCTTCTCGAGCGTCCGAACCGAATCCCCGGACGCGCGCTGCGCACCCGAGTGCTTCCGTCGGGGCCCCGGGCCATACCAGTTCCGCATGATGAAATGGTACGCTGAGGGGAAATAGGCAACCGCTCGCCTGAACGCGAATTCAAGTCGGTGATTTCCCGATCCAGAACCGCAAGGCGCCCTTCCTATCCTTCCGGCATGCCCCAGACCGGAACGATCCCTCTCACGCTTGCCCACTCCCCGGATGCCGATGACATGGCCATGTGGTGGCCTCTGACGGGGTTCCTCTCGCCCGCCGGCGAGCAACTGCGCCCGCCCGCGATCGACACCGGCCGCTTCGCTTTTACGCCCAAGCCCGAGGACGTGGAACAACTCAATAAGACCGCGCGGTCCCAACCCCTGGACATCACGGCGATCTCCGCCGCCGCGTGGCCGGCCCTCAGCGACCTCTACGCCATCACCGATTGCGGGGCCTCGTTTGGCGAGGGCTACGGCCCCAAGCTGGTTGCCAGGCAGGACGCGCCGCTCCACTGCGACGGCTGCGTGCGCAGCCAGAAGCCCGACATCGCCATCCCCGGTGCCAACACCACCGCCGCGCTGGTGCTCAAGCTCGTGCTCGGCCAATCGCGCGATGCCATCACACTCGTCGAGATGCCGTTCCAACAGATCGCCCCGGCCGTGCTCGACGGCCGCGTCGGCGCGGGCGTGCTCATCCACGAGGCCCAGCTCACGTTCGCCGAGATGGGGCTCAAGCAGGTTGTCGACTTCGGCCAATGGTGGCACCGCAAGACCGCCCAACCCTTGCCGCTCGGCCTGAATGTCATCCGCATCGGCCTGGAAACCGAGCACGGCGATGGCACGGTCGGAGAGATCAGCCGCTTGCTGAGCGCGTCGGTCGCCCACGCGCGCGCCAACCCCGAAGACACCCGCGCCTACCTCCAACTCCACAGCACCGCCCGGCCGGAATGGAACAACGCCGACCTGCTCGATCGCTACCTGGGCATGTACGTCAGCGACATGACGGCAAGCATGGGCGAGACCGGACGCGAGGCCCTCGCGAGGCTGTATGCCGAAGCGTCTGGGGCGGGGTTGCTTGGCGAGCCGGTGGAGCCGGTTGTGGTCTGAGGATTTCGGTACCCACAAACAGCGAGCGCCCCTACGCCCCCTTCTGCCTCAACGGGAATCGGATTACCGCACGTGACGGCATCGGCGGGTGCTCGACCACGAGCCGCAGGCAATAGAAGTCCTCGGACGCCCAACCGGCCCGCTCGAACGCCAGCTTCATCATCGGGGCGTACTGATCGACCAGCGGCGTCGCGAGGTTTCCGCCCCGGCCAAGGTTGATCAATCGCTCGTTTACCGGAAGCTTGGCTTGCTCCGGGAACGCGGCCGTGCCCAGCCAGGGGCCGCCGTACACCGCCGCGTCGGCTGCTAGTGCTTCGCGCAGGTCCTTGTGGACGAACAGGTCGAACAGCAGCGTCTCGACGGGCATGCCCACCGCCGCCGCGAGCGAGCCGGTCTCGCCGGGCGTTTTGGTATACCGCGGAACAAAATTGCGGTGCCCAAACCCGAAGTAGCAACTGAATTCGCCGGTCTTGCCAACGGGCCCATCGCCCACTTCGTAGACGAGCCCGTCGCCCTCCTTCTTGGCATGGATTTCGGGCATCGGGCCGCGGCTGAAAGACGAGAGCATCCCCTCGTGCGAGCCGTCCTCGTCCTCGATCGGGAACTGCCCCGACTCGCCGCTCACCAGATATCGACCCAGCCGGAACACCGGCCATCGCGGAACGGGTCGGAAGCGCCGCACCTGGTGCAAGCCGGCGATCTGCACCGCGTCGAGCTTGTCGGGATCGGTCGCGCTCGGCGCGATAAACTGGGCCGTCACACGCACCTTGGCGAGCATGCCCCACAACCCCGCGTTGCCCCGGTACGCCAGCTTGCGGCTCTTCTCCAAGCCGTTGCTGCCCATGCTGTCGAGCATGAGCTCCATGGTCGCACGATCGCCACCGTGGATCTCGACCATCGAGTCAACCTCGGCGATCGCGCTGCGAACACGCTCGATGGCGTACTCGCTGGCACCAGCCTTGGCCATCGCATCGAGCGCGAGATCGAGTCCGGCCATCCCCGGCAACAGGGGCAGCGCCTCGAACGCGTCTTCCGCTTGCATCACCCGCGAGAGCTTCCACGTCAGGTTCTTATTGAGTTCGAGCTTCCGCGACACGTCCTGAGGCTTGTCCGGGTCGGCACCGACCTGGACGTACATGTCTAATAACGCTCCACGCAGCTCGCGCACCGTCTCGCGGCAGTGCTCCTGGAACGTCATCTGGGTGGTCGTGGTCAAACCTGATTCCTTCGGGTTCGCATTTCGATAGGTAATTGCCGGGTTTCGCGGCTGCTCACAACGCAATCGTAGTCGAAATCCGCCAGATTGGCAACATTTTTCCGAGATTTTCCCCGAAGAAACTTGCGAAGCATGATGGCTCGTGGTATAACCCTTCGAAGACGTATCGAACTTCGGGGTCCGGAGGCCCCCACCGCCCAGGAGCGAGAACGCCCGGGCTTACCCATGAGAGCGAGCCGCGAATCCGGCTCGGGAGCAACAAAGATGCAAAACCGAACGATCACGGCCGCTGCCGCCCTGTTGTCCATCGCCGGTCTGGCGAGCGCCCAAGAGTTCTTCACCATCCCCGTGGGCCAGGGGCTAGCCGACGACGTCAGCAACACGGGTGTCGTCAGCGGCTCGAGCGGCTTCGGCGATCAGTACTGGATGTGGACTGCCGACGGCGGGGCCATGCAGATCGGCGGCGTGAGCCCTGGCAGCGGCGTGGGTGGCCAAGGCAAGATCTCCAGCGATGGCCTCTTCATTAGCGGCAGCACCTACAACGCAACGGAAGACTGGCACGAGTTGTCGCGCTACGACGTGGCCACTGGCGAGTGGACCGGCTTCGGCCCGATCCCCGACATTGGCACCCAGATCGACGCCGAAGTCTCAGGCGGCTGGGCGATCTCCGGTGACGGCCAGCATGTGGTGGGCCTTGGCTGGACCATCCTGGGCACCGCCGACGCCCACGCGATCCAATGGACAGAGGGCGTTGGCATCATCGACCTTGGCAGCGCCGCCGTGGGCGACTCTTCTCGAGCAAACGGCGTCAACTTTGATGGCACCGTCGTCGTCGGCTGGCAGGACGGCGCCGGCCGTCAGGGCTCGGCCTGGGTCGACGGCGTGCAGGAACTGATCTTCACCGACACCGGCGCCTCCTCGCAGGAGGCCTTCGACGTGTCCGACGACGGCGTGTGGGTCTCGGGCATGGGCGTGGGCAACCCCGTCGTCCCCGGCAACGCCTACCGGTACAACACCTCGACCGACACCTACGAGGTTCTGCCCCAACTCGCCACCGGTGCCGCTCGCTTCATGGCTGGCGCGGCGATTAGCGGCGACGGCACCATGGTCGGCGGCGGTACTTGGGGCTTTGGCCCGGCCACCTTCGGCAACGCGTTCATCTGGCAAGAGGGTGTCGGCACCATGCGTATGGACGACTTCCTCGATAGCAAGGGCATCACCTACCCCGATGGATACGTGTTTGCTTTTATCAGTGCCATCTCGTCCGACGGCCAGTGGATCGCCGGTTGGGGCAACGACGGGTCGCCCGCCACTACTCAGACCTGGGTGGTGAATTTGGGCGACGACACCTGCGCCGCCGACATCGACGGTGACGGCGAACTCACTCTCTTCGACTTCCTGGCCTTCCAGAACCTGTTCGACGCCGGCGACTTGGCCGCCGACTTCGACGGCGACGGCAGCCTCACCCTCTTCGACTTCCTGGCCTTCCAGAACGCCTTCGATGCCGGCTGCGCCTAAGCCGATCGGTTTCGGCAGCAACTCCACGTATCGCGACTCCCCAAGCAACGCAGGAGAGAACACATGAACAAGCTGATTCTGATGAGCGTGCTCGCAGCCGCCGGCACCGCCGCCCAGGCCGACCCGATCAACGTCACCTTCACCGGCGAGGTCGTCTCCAACCGCATCACCGATGGCGATCTGGCGGGGGTCTCCCCCGGCGACACCACCATTGTGACCTTCCAGGTCGATTCGGACGACTTCTTCGACGTCCTTCCGGGTGACCTGCGCAACTACCCGGTCAACGAAGATTCGTTCCTTCTGGACTTCGACGGCATCAGCACCACGATGGTGCCGGGCACCGAGGCCTTCTTCACGCTGGTCGACGGATTCCCCGTCTCGGACGGCTTCATCCTCTCCACATCTCGCACGTCGCCCGGCGGCGTGCCGCTCGAGACCACCCCGTTCCAGCTCGGTTGCGACCTGGGCTACGAGGGCAGCACGCTCGACTCGCTTGAGATCCTCGACGCCCTGGGCCTCTACGAGTTTGCCGGCCTGACCCGCTTCAACTTCACCATCTGGAGCATCTTCCCCGACAACGTCGCCATGGAGATCGACTTTGTCTCGATGGAGATCGCCAGCGACGTGTGCGCCGCCGACATCGACGGCGACGGCGAACTCACCCTCTTCGACTTCCTGGCCTTCCAGAACCTGTTCGACGCCGGAGACCTGGCCGCCGACTTCGACGGCGACGGCAGCCTCACCCTCTTCGACTTCCTGGCCTTCCAGAACGCCTTCGACGCCGGCTGCGAGTAAGCCAACTCCAAATCGCCCCCCTCTCTCTCGACGATGAAGCTCGTCGGATCACCGGCCCCGCCGCGGCAACACACGCGGTCGGGGCCGGTTTTTTGCGCTCCGGCCCCATACGCTCCTTGCTCGTCCAATCCACCGGAGGCCGATCTGTGCCCAACGACGCCGACCACACCCCCGCCCCTCCCGCCGCCCTCCTGGTCGTGGGCAACACGCGTGCCCGAACCGCCAGCTTCGCCGATGGCGCGGTCCACCACTCCTCATCGCACGACGCCACCGACTCGGCGTCCATCGCCGAGGCCCTTGCCCCCTTCTTCGATGACCACCACGGCGCACCATTGCTGATCGCCAGCGTCAACCAACCTGCCGCCAGAGCGGCGGCCCGGGCACTGGACGGCCGCGTCGAGCAGGTCGCCTTCGCCGGCACCGACCTCGCCATCCCGCTGCGCACGACCGTCACCCAACCCCAGCGTGTGGGCATCGACCGCCTGCTGTGCTGCCTGGCCGCATTCAAGATGGCCGAGCAGGCCTGCATCGTGATCGACGCCGGCACGGCGATCACGGTCGACTTCGTGGACGGCGAGGGCACCCACCACGGCGGCGCGATCGCGCCGGGCGTCGGTGCCATGCTCGCCGGACTGCACGCGGCCGCCCCCGCGCTTCCCGCGCTCTCGTCCACCCAGGCGTTCGCGTTCACCCAGCCTGAGGACCAGCCCTGGGGTGAGGACACCGAGCCCGCCATGGCCCTTGGTGCCAAGGCGTCGGCCGTCGGCCTTGTCCACACCCTCGTCGATCGCTTCGCCCTGGCATACGGCGGCTACCCGCGAGTCATCGCCACCGGCGGAGACGCGCTGCCGCTCTTCGAGAACGACGAGATCATCGAGCATGTCGTGCCCGACCTCCAACTCGCCGGGCTCGCGCGGGCGTACGAGGAACTCATCGCTACTGAAGAATCCTGATCCGCTTGGCCAGCGGCCCGCCGGTGTCGACGTGATCCTGGATGGCCTTTCGGAGCCGATCGTGCGCAGTCTGGCGCGCTCGACCGGCGGTCACCGGCCCCTTTTCACCCACGACATTCCAGCTCAAGAACTTCACCGCGGTCAGATGATGGTTGTTCAGGCGTGGCTCGGGCCACGCCAGGTGGTATGGAACAGCCCACTTGGCCTTGTCGGCCCCCGTCGTGACACGCACGACGACCTGGCCGTCTTCGAGCACGCCCGGGGCCGATATGCCGCTCCGGCCATCGAGGGCCATCAGCATCCCGCGGAGCGCCGCGATGCGTTCGGCGACCCCATCGTGATCGAGAGCCAGGCTGAGTATCCAGGCGTCGTCGAACGTGTAGCCCGCTTGGTAGTCGGCCACCCGCAAATCCTCCGTTGATCACACGATTGCCTTGTCAGTGGACGGTGTGCTTCTTTCGATAAATCACGCCCATCGGCGCGTGAGCATCCTCGACAAGTTCCCAGTCGGCGTGCGTCAGGCTTTCCCACCAGTCCACCCATTGGGCCGCGGTGGTCTGGCTGACATCATTACCGGTCACCCGATCGAGAACGTACATCAGGCGTCGTTCCTCTGCCGGGTTGAGCTTGTCCGCCTGATCGCCCTGAGTGTCCAGCTTGTCGATGATCTCCTGGAGATCCAGCGTCGAACGGTACTTCCGCAGCCGGCCCTCGACCGCGAACGCGCCGATCGCGCTCATCAAGTTCTCGCTCGCCTGCGTGACCGCGTCGATGTCGCTCTTGCCCGTGGGGGAGCTGAGCAGCTTCATCAGCGTCTCGGACCGATCGAGCACGAGCTTGGGGACCTGGGCATCGGCGCGCATGAGCGTCACGAGCACATAAGGCACGGGCACGTTCGTTCTCGCCCCATCCACGACCGATGCGCAGCACGCGACGCCCTCGCACGCCTCCCCCGAACACGCTTCCCCAGACGTGCCCACGCTCGAATCCAATTCAACATCGTGCATCAGCCGATCGGTCTGGCGGTCGAGATAGAGCCTTGGTGTCCAGAAGCTCGAATCCGCGCCACGACCACGCCCCACGACGATCCACGGCCCGGCGACCAAGGGGCCGAGCGTGGCTCCGCCGGCGTTGTTGCGGTGCCGCGAGCCATAGAACTGGATCTGGTAATCCAGCAGCATCTTGTTGCGCTGGTTACTCAGGATCAGGCCGGCCGCGTCGATCGCGGTCGTCACGATCGGAACCGCGGGATGGGGGATCATGCCGCCAATCTGCGCGCTGATGTTGCCGACCTTCTCCATGATCGCGCCCGTGCGCCGATTGCGTTCGGCCTTAACGTCGAGCACACGGATCCGAAAGTACGGGGCCGTCCGCTCGTCCCACTGCGGATCGGCGTAGACCAGCAGGTTGTTGAAGTTGAGCATCTGCCCGGCCGGCACGTCGCGCTGGTAGAAGGCCACGAGCGTGGTCGTTCCGCGGGCGTTGGACGTGTGGATGTCCAGCACCACAGCGATATCGCGTGTGCCCGAGTAGGCGTCCTCGGGCAGGCGGACCCCCTGCAGCACGACCGAGACGGGATCGTTCGGATTGATGACATCCTCGCGGCGCAGCCCCTTGTCGGTCCGGACCTCGTACAGGTGCTCGAGGTCGACGTGGAGCTGCTCGTACTGGGCATCGCCTTCGAGGCGGTCGAGGAAGAACACCTTGTTCTCGCTGTACGTCTTGGGCGTGTTGGCCGGGTAGCCCGTCAGATCGGGTGGGGCCGAGCAGCCCGAGATCATCATGCCCAATATTGGGGAGGCAACAACTACCCAGAAAGCAAGAGATCCGCACGAGTACTTGAGCATCTGATTCCCCTCAGATTCGCTTCCTTGTCCGGTGTATCCACAAACTCCCAGAGCCTTTGAATCGTCGCAATCGCTCAGAGCCATCCACCTAATTGGCAAGCCCTGCCCGTCGCCCTCACCGGCCCCGCTGCTCCCAGCTCCACTCTAGCGAGTCGTCCAGCGGTTCTACCCGCATGGCGGCCCGCAGCCGCTCGAACAGCGCGGCCATCGCCCGCTGCTGGGCGTCGAGGCTCAAGCGTTCGACCAGTTCGGCTCGCGCCATCTCGAAATCCAGCCCGCCACCCGAACGCTCGCCCACAACCAACGCCACCGCGAAGCCCTCGTCGAGCGCCACGACCGGCGTCAACATCCCCACCCCGGTCTCGAACACGGCCTCGCGGAATGCGTCCGGGTAGGTCGCGTCGAAACGCCCCACCGGGTCGAGCAGGCCGCCACGCGCCGCCGACACGTCGCTGCTCTGCTCGGTCGCCAGGATCATGAACCGCGCCTCGCCCGTCGCGCGAGACTGCGCCAACGCCGCGGCCACCTCGGCCCGGAGCCGCGCCACATCCCGTTCGCTGGCCATCACGATCACGCGCACCTCGCGTCGGGCGCCGTGCATGACCTCGTACAAGCGGACGATCTCCGCCTCGCCCGGCTCTTGCACGCTGGCCGCGGTCAGCTTCCGCGCCAGGGCATTGCGACGCAGCAGCCCATCGAACCATTCCGGCCCCCACCCCCGCCGGGCGCGGGCCTCCGCCACGACGCGCCCGCGTTGCTGCCGATCGGTCAGGCCCGTGCCGATGAGCGCCCGCTCGACGATCTCCCGCTCTGCCCTCAGGTCGGCCTCGGTCACGCGCAGGCCCCGACGATCCGCCTCGCGCCCCACCGCTCGGTCGAGCGCGATCGCCTCCAGCGCGGCCGCCCCAACACGCTCGGCCAGCAGGGGCCACAGGTCGTCACGTGTCACCAGCGTGCCGTCCACCAGGGCCGCCCTTGAAGACAGGGTGCCGCCCCTCGGGCGAGCGCCGGTTTCGGGCGTGTTCGAGCCGCCCGAGCATCCAATAGCGAACAAGATGCTGACAATGAGCCCAATCTGGCGCAAATAACGACCGGACGACGACAAAAGAGGGGCAGAAGACAGAAAAATTGCTTGCGGCATTCCGAATTGATCGGGTACACTGAGAAAACGTCAAGGACAGGCTCGGATATTTTCGCGGTTCAGATCAACCGTTCGCCGGGTCGTAGGGGGTTCTTGCTCCGAGGTCACACGCCTCGACAAACGCCCATGGATCGATGGGCTATCCAGGAAGGATGGACGACATGATGCCAACCTCAAGGCTCCGCCGGCTGGGCGACCGCCCCGGCTTCACCCTCATCGAGCTCTTGGTGGTGATCGCGATCATCGCCCTGCTCATCAGCGTGCTGCTGCCCGCCCTGGGAGAAGCCCGCAAGTCCGCCCGCTTGGCGATCGGAATGGGCAACATGAAGCAGTTTGGCTTCGCTACTGGCACCTACTCGGCCGACTACCAAGATCGGCAATGGGGCTTTACCTGGAACGATCAGGCAGACTCCGCGCAATCAGAATATCCCGACCTCCGCGCCGGTGGCGGCCCGATGCAGCAAGCCGCTGATCAAGCGATCGACATCCTGCGGCGTCGGGCAACACGTGATGACATGCCCCGCGTGACAGGTTGGATCCCGTACGTGTACTACAGCCACTTGGTCGTGAACGACTATTTGGCGCAGAAGCTGCCCGAGAAGATGGTGGTGTCACCGGCCGACCGCGACCGGTTGAACTGGCAGGAGGATCCGGCGGACTTGTTTGACACAAACTACTGGTTCCCGCGCCAGCCCACCGCCACCGCACGCAACAAGCGTTGGCCCTACAGCTCAAGCTACCAACTCGTGCCCGCTGGGTACGACCGCACGGCCATCGCCTCAGATCGTGTACGTCAGGGCGGCACTCACTACTCGTACGGCAGCACTGGTGGCACGAGGCTCGGCGATGTGCGGCTGACGGACGTCGATCACCCCTCCCAGAAGGTGCAAATGCATGATGCCGAAGGACGGCATTTCGGCAAGAAGCCCGTCTGGCTGGGTTATGACAATTGCCGGCAGCCTGTACAAGCGTACGACGGCTCTTGTGTCGTCCGCCTGAGCCAAGACTACAACTTGGGCTGGCTTCCCTACCAACCCACGAGCGCCCAATTCACGCGAATCAGTTACCAGCCGCGTGCGTGGGAGGCCCCCACCTTCACTGGTGCCAGTACCGACATCACCCCTGGCAAGATCCGGTGGACCCGCGGTGGTATCAAGGGCATCGACTTCGGCGGTACCGAGGTCGACACCGGCCAGCCGTTCTGATCTCCCCGAACAGCTCCGCATGACCACAGAACCCGCATGGACAATGCGGGTTTTTACTTATTGCCTGTAAAAATTGACTGGACATTGCCGGAACTTTCGTGTAATCTATCACCGTCGGGCAACGCTCCCGATACGGCAGCGTGCCACTTAGTCGCTGTTGCGTGCATCTGCTAAGCCGTCCAAGGCCCAATAGGGGAGTTTCAAAACATGAAGACTCGAAGCACCATTGCCACGGTCGGCATCAGCCGGCGCCTGCGTGGCTTCACCCTCATCGAGCTGCTGGTGGTGATCGCGATCATCGCTCTGCTCATTAGCGTGCTGCTGCCCGCCCTGGGCGAGGCCCGCAAGACCGCCCGCCTGGCCATCGACCTGGGCAACCTCAAGCAGTTCGGGTTCGCCATGGGCACGTATTCGGCCGACTATCAGGACCGCATCTACGCGTTCACGTGGAACAACGATGACGACATCCGCCGCAGCCAGCAGTCCGACGAGGGCGGCCTGTCAGGTGGCACGCCGCTCGAAGCATCCGCGGCTCAGGCGACCGACATCATCCGGTTCCGGGCTAACCGACCCGACTTCAGCCAACCGAGGAGTTGGATCCCCAACGTTCTGTACACGCACCTGGTCGTGAACGACTACTTGGCCCAGAAGCTGCCCGAGAAGATGGTCGTCTCGCCGATGGACCGCTACCGCCTCAACTGGCAGCAGGACCCCCAGAATCTCTTTGACACCAACTACTGGTTCCCATTCCAAGAGGCCGCCTCCGAGAGCAACAAGCGCTGGCCGTACAGCTCGAGCTACCAGGTCGTCCCCGCGTCGTACGACGCCGGACTTGTGGGACAACGCATCGAGCAGAGCACGAGCAGTCACCGCTCGTACCGCGTGCTGGGCGGCAAGATCGGCGGCCTGCGCATCACCGCCGTCGATGCCCCGGCTCAGAAGGTGTTCATGAGCGACAGCAACGATCGGTACAGCAAGCTGGAGTTGTTCTACGCGTTCCCCGACGCGAAGTGCACCATCTTGATGTTTGACCTCTCGGCCAGCCAGCGCGTCACCGACGACTCCAACCTCGGTTGGAGGCCAAACTCCCCGACAACCGCTCAAACGATGCGGTTCCAGTTCGACGCCACGAGGTCGCTATGGGAGCCACAAGCTCGTAGCCCGTCGGTCGTCGACGGCTACTACCGCTGGACCCGCGGCGGACTGAAGGGTGTCGATTACGGCGGCACCGAAGTTGATACCGGCCAGCCCTTCTAAGAGGCCCCCCGATTTCTGAACAGTCGCACGCCCGCACCTCCCGGTGCAGGGCGTGCTTTTTTTGGTATTTGTTTGATTCTCGAACGAAAAATTTACTGGAATCGCTTTGAGTTTTCGTGTAAGCTGCTCCGATGCCGCAAAAATACCGGCCTGCTCGATCGGTGTTTACTAGGAATTGCGGCTCGATGCGTTCACATCCAAGGACTTGTTTTAGGGGAACACCATGAAGACTCGAACCGCCGTCGCGACGGCAGGCTTCCGTCAGCGATTGCCAGGCTTCACCCTCATCGAACTGCTGGTGGTGATTGCGATCATCGCGTTGCTCATCAGCGTGCTGCTGCCCGCCCTTGGGGAAGCTCGCAAGACCGCCCGCCTTGCCATCGATTTAGGCAACCTCAAGCAGTTCGGGTTCGCCATGGGCACGTACTCGGCCGACTACCAGGATCGCATCTTCGCGTTCACCTGGAACGACAATGACGATGTCCGCCGCAACGAGCAAGGAGACGGGGGCGATCTGCGGGGCGGCACACCACTCGAAGCGACCGCGGCCCAAGCGACCGACATCATCCGCTACCGCGCGAATCGACCCGACTTCAACCAGCCTAGCGGCTGGATCCCGAACGTGTTGTACACGCACCTCGTGGTGAACGACTACCTCGCCCAGCAGTTGCCCGAGAAGATGGTCGTCTCTCCCATGGATCGCTACCGCCTCAACTGGCAGCAGGACCCAGAGAACCTGTTCGACACCAACTACTGGTTCCCGTTCCAGGAACCCGCCAGTGGCTCGAACAAGCGGTGGCCTTACAGTTCGAGCTACCAAGTCGTCCCAGCGTCCTACGACGCCGGCCGGAGCCCACAGGAGCGCATCGGCCAGGGTGCAACACACCGCACCTACGCTGTGCCAGGCTCCTCCGCATCCATCGGCGAACTGAGGATCACCGCCGTCGACGCGCCGGCCCAGAAGGTGTTCATGAGCGACGCCGTCGACCGCTACACCAAGACTCCCCTGTACTACGCCTTCCCCGATGCGAAGGTCACGATGCTGATGTACGACCTCTCAGGCAACCAGCGCGTGACCGACGACTCCAACGAGGGTTGGAACCCGCGCATCTCCGAGACGTCCTCGACGCCCACGACATTCACGTTTGTCGGCGGATCGCAATGGGAGCCCCAGGCACGATCGGGGTCGGTCGTGACCGGCTATTACCGCTGGACCCGTGGCGGGCTCCGGGGTGTCGACTATGGCGGCACCGAGATTGATACGGGTCAATTGCCGTAAACGGCCAGAAAGCCTGATCTCGATAGCCCGAATTTCATGTTGCCCGTATGACCTTCATACGGGTTTTCTTGTATATCTGCTTTAAATTTGAGTATTATCCCGGTGTTCTGAACCCGACAAGAAACTTGTTCTTCACAAATGGCGAGTTTTCGGGTATTCTGGGTGAAATTGCTTCACGGTCGGGCCACCTGCCATTCGGTGATTCACCGGCCGGGCCAGATATCCGCGGGACAGTCCGAGACGGACAAAAGGGGACAACCATGAAGACGCGTTCTGTTGTCGACGTAACCGGTCGTGGCCGTGGGCTGCGTGCATTCACCCTCATCGAGCTGCTGGTGGTGATCGCGATTATCGCCCTGCTCATCAGCGTGCTGCTGCCCGCATTGGGCGAGGCTCGCAAGACCGCCCGCTTGGCCATCGACCTGGGTAATCTCAAGCAGTTCGGCTTCGCCATGGGCACATACTCGGCCGACTACCAGGATCGCATCTACGCGTTCACGTGGAACGATCAGGACGACATCCGTCGGAACGAGCAGGGCGACGGCGGCGATCTGCGAGGCGGCACGCCGATCGAAGCGACAGCGGCCCAGGCGACCGACATCATCCGCCACCGCGCGACTCGGCCCGACTTCGACCAGCCGAGGAGTTGGATCCCCAACGTGCTGTACACGCACCTGGTCGTGAACGACTATCTGGCCCAGAAGCTGCCCGAAAAGATGGTGGTCTCACCTATGGATCGCTACCGCCTCAACTGGCAGCAGGATCCTCAGGAATTGTTCGACAGCAACTACTGGTTCCCATTCCAAGAGCCGGCTAGTGGCTCGAACAAGCGTTGGCCCTACAGCTCGAGCTATCAGGTCGTGCCAGCGTCCTACGACGCATCGCTCGAGGGCAGCCGCATCTCGCAAGCCACGCACCGGGGGTACTTCGTTCCCGGCACGGTGAAGTTGGGTGAACTGAGGATCACGGCCGTCGACGCTCCGGCCCAGAAGGTCTTCATGCACGACAACGTCGATCGCTACACCAAGACCCCGCTGTACCACGCCTTCCCCGATGCCAAGCCCACCATCCTGATGTTCGATCTGTCGGCCAACCAGCGCGTGACCGACGACTCGAACGAGGGGTGGATGCCAAATTCACCCAGGTCTGCCCAGCCGACAACGTACAGGTTTGTCGGTGGTTCGCAGTGGGAACCCCAGGCCCGGGCCGACTCGCTGGTGACGGGCTATTACCGCTGGACCCGCGGCGGCCTTAAGGGCATCGACTTTGGCGGCACCGAGATCGATACCGGCCAGCCGTTCTGAGGCCCGCGAAGGGTTGACATTCTGATTTGATGAATAAATCGCCGGCCGGTGTGGGAACACACCGGCCGGATTTTTGGTTGTCGTATATGGCAATTCGTTCCGCGACCGCACCAGGTGTTACCAGGAAGTTGCTCGTGCGGATCCGCCAGCCAGCGGCTGGCGAACATGAATCGTCCGAGGCAGGCCGTCGACCAACGCTCGATGGACGCCGGGAAGTCTGTTTGACATCTAATTGTTTGCTATCGACCTGAGCGCACGTTCGGTTCGCTATCCAAGGAGCCCCACGGGGCGGCAACGGAGAACACCATGAATCAGATACTCAATCGAATGGCCAGCGGGCGCAGGACTCGCTCCGCCCGGTCGGGCTTTACATTGATCGAGTTGCTGGTGGTCATCGCGATCATCGCGTTGCTCATCAGCGTTCTGCTGCCCGCTTTGGGCGAGGCACGCAAGACGGCGCGACTCGCGATCGACCTCGGCAATCTCAAGCAATTTGGTTTCGCGCTGGGTACGTATTCGGCTGATTACCAGGATCGTATCTACTCGTTCACCTGGAACGACCAGCAGGACGTGGCCCAGTTCCGCCAGAGCAAGGAGGGTGGTGCCCTGAGCGGTGCCGACGCCACGGACGCCGCGGCCGCCCAGGCGACCGACATCATCCGCTTCCGGGCCAACCGCCCAGAGTTCAACCAGCCCTCGAACTGGATTCCCAACGTGCTCTACACCCACCTTGTGGTGAACGACTACCTGGCCCAGAAGCTGCCCGAGAAGATGGTCGTCTCGCCCATGGATCGCTACCGCCTGAATTGGCAGCAGGATCCCAGGGAACTGTTCGACAGCAACTACTGGTTCCCCTTCCAGGAGCCCGCGACGAATGAGAACATTCGTTGGCCGTACAGTTCGAGCTACCAAGCGGTCCCCGCGTCGTACGACGCTGGCCGGAACGAGTCCGAGCGGATGTACCAGAATCCCAGCAGCCACCGCTCGTACCGCATCCCCGGCAACGCGACCATTGGTGGCCTGCGCATCACGTCGGTTGATGCCCCGGCCCAGAAGGTGTTCATGCACGACAGCAACGATCGCTACAGCAAGTTGGAGCTGTTCTACGCCTTCCCGGACGCCAAGATCACGATGCTCATGTTCGATCTGTCCGCCGGCCAGCGTGTGACAGACGACTCCAACCTCGGTTGGGATCCACGCTTCCCCCGCGAAGATCGGGCTATGCGGTTCGTGTTCGACGCCTCGGCCTCGCAGTGGGAGCCACAGGCCCGCAGCCCGGCCCCGGTCGACGGCTACTACCGCTGGACACGTGGCGGCTTGCGTGGCGTCGATTACGGCGGCACCGAGATCAACACCGGCCAGTTGGGCCGCTAGGCCTGGCGTCTCGCCCTCAAACCAACCTCTCGGCCCGGCCCAGTGCCGGGCCGTTTTCATTGGTGACGCGCTATTGTTCGGGTGATGCCAGCGCGGGCCCTTGGCGGGCTCGCG
The DNA here is from genome assembly GCA_025916675.1 of Phycisphaera sp. NCBI lineage: Bacteria > Pseudomonadati > Planctomycetota > Phycisphaerae > Phycisphaerales > Phycisphaeraceae > Phycisphaera > Phycisphaera sp. The sequence continues at coordinate 802,765 of CP098402.1, read as the reverse complement.
AGCGTTCAGGAGGTATGCCCGGTGCGAGTGCTTATTGCCGACAAATTCGAGGATTCCGGGGTCCAGGCCCTGAAGGCCGCCGGATGCGAGGTTGTGGTTGACCCGGGGCTTGGCCCCGACACGCTGCCCGAGGCCCTGGCCACGCACGGGCCGGAGATCCTGATTGTGCGATCGACCAAGGTGCCCGCGGCGGTCATCGAGGGCCAGGGCTCGCTCAAGGGCATCATCCGGGCTGGCGCGGGGCACGACAACGTCGACTCTGCGGCGGCCAGCGGCAAGGGCGTGGCGGTGTGCAACTGCCCGGGCATGAACGCCGTGGCAGTGGCCGAACTGGCCATGGGCCACATCATCAACTGCGACCGCCGCCTGCCCGCCCAGGACGCCGAGATCCGGACCGGGCAGTGGAATAAGAAGGAATACGCCAAGGCGAGGGGGCTCAAGGGTCTGTCGCTGCTGCTGGTGGGCATGGGCGCCATCGGGCGTGAGGTCGCCACGCGGGCCAACGCCTTTGGTATAGACGTGGTCGGCTGGTCTCGCAGTCTGACGCCGCAGAGCGCCGAGCAGATGGGCGTGCGTTTTGGTGGCAGCAGCCAGGACGACCTGAGGAAGCTGCTGGGCGACGCCGACGTAGTGAGCGTCCACGTTGCGGCCACGCCCGAGACCAAGGGCATGTGCGACGCGTCGTTCTTTGGCGCGATGAAGGATGGGGCGTACTTCATCAACACCGCGCGCGGCACGCTGGTGGACGAGGCGGCCCTGCTCGACGCGATCAAGACCAAGGGCCTGCGCGCCGGCACCGACGTGTACCAGAACCAGCCCGGAACGCCCAACGAGGCGTTCGAGACCTCGCTGGCCGGCAACCCGAGCGTGTGTTGTTCGCACCACTGCGGGGCCTCGACCGACCAGGCCCAGCAGGCCGTGGCCCAGGAGACGGTGCGGATCGTGACCGAGTACCAGAAGACCGGCCAGTTCATCAACATGGTCAACGCGCTCCAGCCCGCCTGACAGCACACCCAACACAGAACCAACACCCAGATGGATCGCAAGAGGAGGCTCATACGATGACGGCATCGGCAACGCAAGGCACGCTCACGGGTTCGGAGAACACGCGCGGCACGCACAACTTCTCGGCCGGCCCGGCGGCACTGCCCGAGGCCGTGATCCGGCGTGTGCAGCAGGACATCTGGGACATCGACGGTAGCGGCATCGGCATCATGGAGCACAGCCACCGGGGGCCCGTGGTCGATGGTGTGTGGGAGCGCACCGAGGCGGCCTGCCGCAAGCTGGCGAACATTCCCGATGATTACGTGGTCATGTACGTACAGGGCGGCGCGTCGACGCAGTTCTCGATGGTCCCGGGCAACTACCTGCCCGACGGCGGCACGGCCGACTACATCAATACCGGCGCATGGTCGAAGAAGGCCATCAAGGAGGCCAAGCTGTACGGCAACGTCAACGTCGCCGCCAGCAGCGAGGACAGCAACTTCGACCACATCCCCACCGACATCAAGAACTCCGACAAGCCGGCTTACCTGCACTTTACCAGCAACAACACGATCTTCGGTACCGAGTTCAGCGCCGAACCCAGGTGCCCCGATGGCTCGTTCCTGGTGTGCGACGCGTCGAGCGACATCTTCAGCAAGCCGATCGACGTGAGCAAGTACGGCATCATCTATGCCGGCGCTCAGAAGAACCTGGGCCCCAGCGGCGTGGTGCTGGTCATCATGCGTAAGGACATCGCCGAGCGCTGCGAGCGCACGCTGCCCAGCATGGGCATGTACAAGACCCACGCCGAGAACGACAGCCGCTACAACACGCCTCCCGTGTTCGGCGTGTACGTCATGGGCGTGGTGTTCGAGTGGATCCTGGAGAACGGCGGCCTGCAGGGCATGGCCGTGCGGAATGCCGCGAAGGCCCAGGCGATCTACGACGTGCTGGACGCGGGCTTTTACAAGCCCCACGCCAAGACCGGCAGCCGCTCGATGATGAACATCACGTTCAACTGCCCGAGCGACGACCTGAACAAGAAGTTCTTGAGCGAGGCCCAGACCAACCGCTTCGACGGGCTCAAGGGCCACCGCTCGGTGGGCGGCATCCGCGCGAGCATCTACAACGCGTTCCCGGCCTCGGGCTGCCAGGCGCTGGCCCAGTTCATGCAAGACTTCGCGCAGAAGAACGGCTGAGCCCAGGCACTTTGAGGCGATCCAAGGCCGCCTCGATGGCCTCATCCGCCGCGATCGCGCGCATCATGCTCGCATTCGCGGCGTTCTTGTGCGCACTAGCGTGGGCGGGAGACTCGTGCTGGAGCACGTCGCCCGCACGCTGGTAGGGGCCGACCAGGCTGGTGAGCGTCGGCCCGAACAGGGCGACCAGGGGCCGATCGAAGCCCACGGCCATGTGCAGGACGGCCGAATCGTTGGCGACGACCAAGGCCGAGCGCTGAATGATCGCCATGAGCTCGCCGATGCCGGTCTGGCCGACCAAGTCGATGACCCGGGGGTTGTGGTAGCTCAGGGCGCGGGTGCGCTCGCACTGGGCTTGCTCGCCCGGGCCGCCGACGATGGCCAGTGTGGCATCGGTCTCGTTGAGCAATGCGAGGGCGAGTTGCGCGAAGCGGTCGTCGGGCCACTGCTTGGCCGGCCAGCGGCTTGTGGGCGCGAGCACGATGATCGGGGCCCCGCCAGCGATCGTCAGCGATCTCTCCGCCTTGGCCCGCGCTTCGGCTGTCGTATACAGCCGCATGTCCGGGGCAGCGATCGACTCGGTGGCACCGAACGTATCGACGGCCGCCTGGGCGAGGGCCAGCATGCGGTCGACCGCGTGCATGTCGTGGGTCGCCGGCACCCGGCGGGTGTAGGCCAGGGGGGCCAGCTCCCGGGCATCGGCAGCACCAAGGCGAATCGTGGCCATCGTGGCAAGGGTCATCAGGCCGCTCCGCATGAGGCCCTGGCAGTCGATCACGAGGTCGTAGCGGCGATGGCGGAGCCGGTTGCCCCACTTCACGGCGGCCAGCAGCTTGTCTGGGCGCGCCAGGGGCGAGAGCTCCCGCCGGGGGAAAGGAACGATCTCGCTGAGGGCCGGATGGGCGGCCACGGCGTCGGCAAAGGCGTCTTGGACCAGCCAGTCGATCCTCGCGTGGGGCCAGCGGGCCCGCAGGGCGGCCAGCACCGGCACGCTGCGGCAGACGTCCCCCAGGGCGCTGGGGCGGATGATGAGGATGCGCTGCGGCTCGCTGGCTTGGGGCTCCACGGGGCAGTGTATCGGCGGCGGGCCGGTGAGTGGTCACCACAGGGGCTCTATGCTGTGGGCATGAAGCGAATGGCATTGCTGGCGTTGCTCCCAATCCTCACGCTCATGGCGAGTTCAACGCTGGGGCAGGACGCCCCGACGACCGAACCAACGACCGAACAACCGCTCGCACCCTCCCCGCTGGCCGGGCTCATCGTGCACGGGGACCACGAACTGCCCGGGGCCGAGCCTGCCCGCTTCCGCACGGCGCTGGCGGGGCTGGACGCGTTCGGGTCGTTCAACGATGGCGAGAGCATCGCAGCCGTCGTGCGCGTCATGCTCGAAGCGTGCTCCGCACCGGGCACAACAATCGCCTTGCTGGACATCGAAGACGGCGCGCCGGTTGTCGCCGTTGCCACGCCGGGCGCACTGGGCGAGAGCGACGGCCAGACCGGCAACGTCCGCTGGTGGGCCGGCTTCGGCTACACCTACATGCTCTACCAGCGCGATGACGAACCCGTACTTGGAGCCCCAGCGATCGCCGAGGCCTTGACGGCGGTGGCCACTACGTTCGAGTCCCACAGTGGCGAAGGGAGCGACGGGCTGGAGCTCATGCTCGACCTCGAGAACCTCCGCCGCGCCTGGCCGCAGTCGCTCGCCGATGGCCCGGCCCGCCGCGTCGTCTCAGTCACCGGGCTGGCCAACGCGCGCAAGGTCCATGTGCATGTGCCCGAATCGGGCCCAGTGCGGCTGGCGTACTCGAGCCGGGCGTTGGTTCCCGAGGACGTCTCCACCCGCACCGGCCCAGCGCCCGCGGCTGGCGGCGAGGTTGGCGTGCGCTGGCCCGCGGTGTTCGACGCCGGGCTGCGGGCCTACGCGGTCGCGCTCGAAGACGGGCCCCGCGAAGCGTTCGCTAAAAAGTTCCAGGAGTGGATGAGCGTCAACGGCGGGCGGCTGCGCGGGATCATCCAAGCCGTCGAGATCGCGATGGATTGGTCGGTTTCGCGCACCGAGGGCGATGGGCTCCGCGTCGAGGTGAGCACCCCGGTGCGTCAGGGCATCGAGACGGTCCGGCTCATCGAAGCCGTCAAGGCCACGCTTGCCAACTCAGGGTTCGAGGTCGAGGGCCAGCGTGGCGTGCTGGCGCTGCCCGCGGGTGTCGCGTCGGCCGTTGGCGGGGGCACGCTGGCGTTCGAGGTCGACGATTCGGTCGACCGGGGCGTCGTGAAGATCACGATCGAGTAGAACCGTCTCAGACGGTAAGCACGCGCATGACCTCGGAGATGGTCGTCGCGCCTGCGCGGGCCTTGGCGAAGCCGTCCAGGCTCATGCGTTGGAGCGTGCCGTCCTTGAGCGCGTGCTTGGCGATGTCGCCGGCGCTGCGGCCGTGCATGATGTCGTCGCGTAGGCGGTCGCTGCTCTTGAGCAACTCGTACAGGCCCACGCGGCCACGATACCCGCTCTGGCGGCACTCGCGGCAGCCCGCGCCCCGGGTCAAGGTCCCATCGCCTTCGGGATCGAACCCTGGCGGGAGGTCGGTGGCGTCGGGTGTGTAGGCCGTGGCGCAGTGCTTGCACACGCGGCGGACGAGCCGCTGGGCCAGCACACCCTCGACGCTCGAACTCACCAGGAAGGGCTCGACGCCCATGTCAAGCAGGCGAGTCATGGCACCCGGTGAGTCGTTCGTGTGCAGCGTGCTGAACACGAGGTGGCCCGTGAGCGACGCTTGCACTGCCGTCTCAGCGGTCTCCTTGTCGCGGATCTCACCGATCATCACGACGTCGGGGTCGTGACGCAGGATGCTGCGTAAGCCCGCGGAGAACGTCAGGCCCACCTTCGTATTTACCTGAATCTGGTTGACCCCGCCCACGTGATACTCAACCGGATCCTCGACGGTGATAGCCTTGATCTCCTCGCTCACGATGCGGTTGAGCGAGGCGTACAGCGTGGTCGACTTGCCCGACCCAGTCGGCCCGGTAACCAGGAGGATGCCGTAGGGCCGCTCGATGAGCCCGTACCAGCCCTTCTGGATCCACTCGGGCATGCCCAGGTCGGAGAGTTCCATCAGCACGGCGCTCTTGTTCAGGATGCGCAGTACGACGCCCTCGCCGAAGAGCATCGGGATGACGCTCACGCGCAGGTCGAACTCTTGCAGCACCATGCGGCCGCTCTGGTCGGGCAGCCGCTGCTTGAGGGCGATGCGGCCGTCCTGCGGCTTGCGCTTCTCGGCGATGTTCATGTTGGCCATGATCTTCAGGCGGCTGATGATCGCCGCCGAGAAACGGTTGATCGACTCGGGCACGTTCGCGCGTTGGAGCACGCCGTCGATGCGGTAGCGGACGATCAGGCGGTGCTCGTACGGCTCGATGTGGACGTCGGTGGCTCGCTCACGGACGGCCTCGAGCAGGATGTCGTTGACCAGCTTGATGACGCTGGCTTCCTGGGCCTGCTCGATCTCGTCTTCGTCGCCCTTAGTCTTGACCTCGACGCCCGCCTCGGCCGAGAGCGCATCGAGCGTGTCCGAGCCCACGCCGTAGTTGGCGCGGATGAACCGCTGGAGGCCGTCGTCGTCGGCCAGCACCAACTCGATGCTGTAGCCGGTGAGCAGGCGCAGCTCGTCGAGCACGCTGAGCTCGAAGGGGTCGCTGGTGGCAACGGTGAGGATGCCGTGCTCTTGGCGGATGGGCACGCAGCGTTGCTTCTGCACCAGGCTGGCCGGAAGGGTCTGGAGCACCGAGGACTCAACGTCGGTCGTGTCGAGGTCGACCACGTCGAGGTGGAATTGGTCGCCGATGGCCTGGAGGACCTGATCGGCGTCCACCACGCCCATGCGGACGAGCACCCGGTCGAGGCGCTCTCCGGTCGCCCGCTGCTGGGCGAGGGCGTCGTCCAGTTGGGGCTGGGTGATGACCCCGTGGTCGAGTAGTACGGTGCCGATTCCCATCTCTACGGGGAGTGTATTGCCCGCCGGGCCCGTCGTAACGGCCTGGACAGCCCGAGTCAGGTTTTTGTGGTTATTGGGTTGACACGGGGCGGATTCATGTTACCATATGGTCACATATTGGCTGGCGGGGTCGCTAGCCAGGATTTGACAAACAATTCTCACATACGGAGCCACACCATGCCCGACGCACCGTCAGCAGCCCAGTCTTTCAGCCACGTCCGCGACGGCCTCCGCAATATGGAATGGGGCCGGATGCTGCTCACCGAAATGGCCAAGGCCACGCCCGACGACAAGTTCTACGAGGTGCCTTGCGAGGGCGGCAACCACGCCGCGTGGAACATCGGCCACATCGCCGTGACCGACGACATGATCCGGGCACAGCTCGGCGGCGGCGAGCCGGTGCTGAGCACCGAGTGGCACGAGATGTTCAAGGGCGGCAGCGTGTGCAAGCCGGGAGCCAAGGGGCACCCGTCGCGTGAGGAGTTGCTCGACGGGCTGGCCCGCTCGCGAGCGGCCGTCGTGGCCTGGCTGAGCGGCCTGAGCGAGAGCGAACTCAACGAACCCCTGACGGGGGGCATGACCCAATTCGCCCAGGATCGCATCATGCTGATGGGCTCGCTCGCCTCGCACGAGGCGTTCCACGCGGGCCAGATGAGCGCGGCACGCCGGGTGTTCGGCATGCCTCCGCTGTTCTGATCGCTGGGTGCGTGACGCATGGAGGCACCGCCCCCCACGACTCCCGAATCGGCCCATCCCGATTCAGCAGAGATTGATGATGTGTGGAAGGCCCTGAGCGACCCGACGCGGCGGGCCATCCTGGACCTCTTACGCGAGAGCCGCGCCAGCACGGGCGACCTCGCCGGCGCGTTCCCTGCGCTCACTCGGTTCGCGGTGATGAAGCACCTGTCGGTGCTCGAGGCCGCCGGGCTGGTCGTGTCGCGAAAGGAGGGGCGCCAGAAGTGGAATTATCTCAACGCGGTACCCCTGCGCAGGGTGTACGAGCGATGGGTGAGCAGATACCAAGACCGATGGGCCGGTTCGCTCGTCGGGCTGCAAAGGCTCGCAGAGAGCCAGGAGGATTCGCCAGTGCCGACCGACACGATCAACATGTCCGCCAGCGTGGTCCAGACCGAGATCACCATCGACGCCCCGCCCATGAAGGTCTACGACCTGTTCTTCGATCGCCCCAACGATTGGTTCTACGAGAGCGAGGAGAGCCGCAAGACCCAGACGACCAAGGCCGAGCGCAAGATCGGCGGGCACTTCTACATCGAGACCGCCCACCCGGACGGCACGTCCGACCACAACGTCATCGGCACGATCACGATGCTCAAGCCCGGCCGCAAGGTGCGGATGCGCGGCGACTGCACGATGCCCAACGCCTTCATCGCCAACATGACCATCGCCTTCGAGGCCGCCGGCAACGGCACCCGCGTGAGCATCGAGCACCGCATGGCTGGGGAGTTCGACGACGATCTGCCCGCCGGCTTCGAGGAGGGCTGGCAGGACGGGCTGCAGAAACTCAAGAAGCTGGCCGAAGGCTGAGCACGCTCAGCGGAGCCTGACGTCGAAGCGTTTCGGCGGCGGCTCGAGATTCCGGACTTGCACCGCCGGCAGGGGAACGACCTCGGCCGGCTGTTCTTGGCGAATCAGCGCGAGGCGGTCGATGGGCACGACCGAGCCATCATCCTCGATCCGGAGGACGAGCAGGCGATCCCACTCGATAAGGCCCGGCGGCAGGCGGCCGCCGTCCCAGGCCGGACCATCGGAGAGCCCAACGGTCCAGCCTTTGGCAGAGAACTCCGACGCGGGCGCGCCGAGAGCGATCGAGAAGCGGTGCTTGGCGTAGATGTCGTCATGGCCAAACTCATGCCGGAGCACGGCGGTAGCCATGTGGTCCATCTGCCAGGCACTCCAGAATCGCATGTCGTAGTGCGACCGGCCCGTGTCGGCCTCGCGCCACGCGGCACGGGCGATCACGAAAACCGATCCTGGTGCCGGATCGGGATAGAGGGCGGCGATGGCCTTCGCTTCGGCCATGTCCATCTGATACCGATCGCGCAGTGTGGTCTGGATGCCCACGAGCGACACAGCAGCAACACACGACCAGAGCACGACAACGCTCGCCGCCATCGCGCCAATGGTTCGGGTGAGACGAACCGGCAGCGTGCGCCCAGTGACGCGACACACCACAAGTGCCACCAAGAGCAGCCCCACTATCGGCAGGTAGACATGCCGAGCCTCGATCGGGCCGGTCTGCACCACAACGAACGGAACCAGACCCAGGACAAACCACGCGAGCCCGAAGACCGCGAGCCACAACAAGGCGGGCGAGCGATCCTCGGTGGGAACCCGTGGAGCCGAACGCCACACCCACACGAAACCCGCCGCCACGGCCACAACCAGGAGCACGACCCCCACGATGCCGAGGCTTGGCAGACCTACTTCGAGACCGCCCAGCGTGAGATCTCTGCCATACGGCCCGAGGAGTTGGCTCCATGACTGTTCGAACACCCTCCCCCCGCGCTCCAGCCAACGTGCGGGCGAGACGAGCGTGGACGTACCACCCCGGTGGGTGCTCGGCGCCGTCAGCCTTACCAGCAGGATGTACCCAAGGGATGGCAGCCCGACGGCTAGAACAGTCGTCGCGGCTGCGGCCAGTCGCCGACGTAGGGCCTGGGTCGTCGCCAGAGGCAATAGTGCCACGGCACCCATGCACGCGACGGCCTGCTCGTTGAGGCAGCACGCGACGAACGTGAGCAGAGCGACGCCCAGGGCATTCGCAATCTTGCGTTCCGTCGTTGGTGCCGACATCGAGAGACGGGCAACAGCGACCGCGCACAGCCCGGCCAAAGCGGTGGGCATCGCGGTCGGCCAGTGCATGACGTCGTATGCCATCGGCAGCGTGAGCAGGACCATCGCCGCCACACCCGCACCGAGCGAGAATCCGAGCGTACGGAACCATCGCCACACGGCCAGCGCGAGCACGCCGTGGCTCAGGGCGGTCAGCAAGTTGGCAATCCACGGGGCATCCCACGTCAGGCTCACAAGATGGCGGACGAGAACGAGCGAGATCGGGCGCCAGAAGAGTGGCAAACGCCAGAGGTCCGCGACCGCGACACTACCTGTTGCGGGGTCGTTGACCGCCAGGTGTAGTCATCGCGGGTCTTGCCGATATCACCGGCATAGAACGCGCCTGCCAGTACCCATAGCGCCAAGCAGGCCACGAGCAGCGCGAAGCTACCTGTCAGCCTCTTGCTCGTGGGGTTTGGATCGGGTTTTGGGTGCCCCCCTGACATGCGGCGGACTGTACCACCAACAACAAGGAGACGGGTCGAATCCGCCCGCGACTCCATGCGTTGGGGGAGGGCAGTTGGCAAAAGCCGGGCCCATCGCGGCGGCTCGGCCCTGGGACAAGGACGGACCCAGCAAGGAGTGCGTGCAATGGGCAGGTTGGTACAGGGCGTAGCGGTGGTTGCCGGTCTGGGCGTAGGGTTGGTGGTGCTGGCGATGGGGCCAGCCGGCGACCCCCAAGGGGCAATGATGGCTGAACCCAACAGCGGAACCGGAGACCTCACCATCGACGGCGGGCTGCACGAAACGAAGCCGACCGACCGGCAGATCGTGGAAACCCGGGTGGTGGCCGCCTCTCCGAAAGCGTGCTGGGACAAATGGACAACGAGCGAGGGTGTCGGCAGCTTCCTCACAGAGAACAACACCGTCGAGCTCCGTGTGGGCGGGCCCTTCGAGGTCTACTTCGCGATGCAACTACCCGAGGGGCAGCGTGGCTCGGAGGGGTGCAAGATCCTGAGCTATTTGCCGCAGCGGATGCTAAGCTTCGAGTGGAACGCGCCGCCGACGTTCCCCGAAGTACGCGAGAAGCGCAGCCGCGTGGTCGTGATTTTTGAGAAGGTCGAGGACGGCACGCGAGTAGAGCTCACCCACCTGGGCTTCGGCTCAAGCGAACAGTGGGGCCAGGTCCACGAGTACTTCACCAAGGCGTGGCCGCGGGTGATGGATAGCTTTGCAGGGAGCTTCGAGAGCTAGATCGAACTCACGCCGCGCGCTTGCGCGCCTTGGTTTTGGGCAACGCGGCAATCGCCACCAGGGTCAGGTCGTCCTGCTGATGCAGCGAACCGGCCTGACAATCAACGCGCTCGGCCAGCGTGCGCATGGCGTCGGCCGTGCAAGCCCCTTCGCGGCTCCCAATCCACGGCAGGCCGGCGAACTCTTTGAGATAGGCCTCGGTGTCGAGCTTGCCGTCGGTCGTGCCCTTGGATGCCTCTTCGGCATCGGGGAAGGCGGTCTCGTAGCCGTCGCTATAGAGCAAGAGGGTCTCGCCTTGTTCAAGGATAAAGCTCGTTTGCTCGTAGGGCTCGCCCTCGAATACGCCCAGGAGCGCCCCGCCCGATTCGACGGTGCGTTGTTCTTTACCCCCGAGAATGAGCGCCGGCGGGTGACCCGCGGTACACAGCGTAACCTCGCGTGTGCGGATGTTGATCGTGCCGCACACCGCCGTGGCGAACCGCGAGCGGCCGCGCTGGGCACGAACGAGATCGGCGTTCAGGGCGGTCACGGCCTCGGCGGGCGTGCGGGTGCCCGCGCCGCCGCGCAGGCTGCGCGAGATGACCATCGTCAGCAGCGCCGCGGGCACGCCATGACCCACGGCGTCGGCCACGAAGAACCACATCCGGTCGTCGTCGAGGCGCGCGACGTCGTAGATGTCTCCGCTGACGTACGTCGCCGGGCGGAACATGACGCCAAACTCCAGGCCTTCGGCTTCGGGGAGCTCGGCGGGCAGCAGTTCCTGCTGGATCACCGCGGCGAGGTTGAGTTCCTCGTGCATGCGGTCCATTTCCTGGCGTACGCCACCCTGGGCGCTGCTGAGGATGCGCAGCTCGCGCTGCATCTCCTCGACCGACTCTTGCCGGCCGAAGAGGGCACGGAGCCCCGTGGCGATGGCCTGCGGCGGGTGGTCGCCGTCGACGCCCACGAGCCCCCCACCGCTGATCTGTTCCTGCACTTCGGCGGGCATGCCCGGCATCATGACGAAGCCGAACGCCTGGGCGTCGTGCAGCAGGTGGGCCAGGGCAATGAGTGTTGCCGTGGGCGTGCCCTCGTCGAGCAGCACCAGGACAGCCTGCACGCGCGGCCCATCCTGACCCTCGCTCTGGGCAATGAGCGCGTCGGCGAGGTCACCCACGTCGATAGGGTCGGCCTCAGGAACACGCGGACCCCAGGCGTCACAGATGTTCTTCCAGAGCGTCCGCGCGGGGTCGCCGGCGGGGTCTGAGCTTGCGAGGATGATGCTCGGTACGGCCACGCGACGCCCTCCGCGGGCGCACCACCAGCCGTGGCGGGAGCGCCTCTGGAGGAGGTATCGGCCTAGCGGGCCATCTGCTGGAGGCGAGTCGTGTCGAGATCGATCTTATCGCCCCGTTCGAGGCCAAGTTCTCGGAGCTTGCCCGCCTTGAACTCCAAGGCGAACATCGCGGCAGCGTTGCTGGAGTAGGTGGTCAAACCGGCCAGGTAGTCCTCTCGGCTCTCACCGGGGTCGGGAAGCTCGACGGGCATCTCATGGGTCTGCACGACGGTACCAAACTGGTCGAGAAAGGCGATATCGATCGGCACGAGGCAGTCCCGCATGACGAAGCCGAGCACGCGGGGCCGGGGGAAGATGAAGATCATGCCCCCATCGTCCTCGACGAGCTCACGCCCGCCCAAGCCCTTAAAACGCTTCGCATCGGTGGCGGCAACCTCCATGAAGAACGTCTGGTCGTTGATCGTAATGGTCTCGACGTCGTTGGAGACGGCCTCGCCCGGTACACAACCGCCCATCAGAACCGAGACCAAAGCAAAGAGTGCGATCAGGATCGTCCGAGAAGCCATGCGTCATCCTCCGGCGTGAAGCGGGCTGGCCCGCGGGGCATGGTATCGACGTCGAGGCGGCTGGTGAACTCGGCCAGCTCGATGGGAATCCGGGGCTGGCCCCGCAGCGACCAGTGGGCCAGCAAGCCCAGGATGCGCTCGACGGGCACGCCATGCCGCTGATAAGTGGTCAGGCGGCTGTCGCCGTGGCGCTTGGCCAGGCGGCGGCCATCGGGACCAAGGACCAGAGGCAGGTGCGTGTAGGTGGGCAAGGGTGAGAAGCCCAAGGCCTGGTAGAGCAGCACCTGGCGGGCCGCCGAGGGCAGAAGGTCGTCGCCTCGCACGACCTGGGTGACGCCCTGGCGTGCGTCGTCGACCACGACGGCGAGCTGGTACGCGGGCATGCCGCGCTTGGTCCAGATGACAAAATCGCCGGCGTCTTCGGACAGGTTGGGTGTGGTGCTACCTGAGAAGGCGTCGTCGATGGTGACCGGTGTGGCCGGGGTCGCGAAACGCCAGTTGGTCTCACGGTTCTCAAATCGCGAGGCCTCTAAGCGTGCTGGTCGCGTGACGGCGGCCGGGGCGGCATCGCCCGCGTGCGGAGCCGAAGCCGCGGCTGCGATCTCTGTCCGAGTGAGTTCGCAGGGGTACGCCAGTGCCGCACGGGCCAGGGCATCCATGGCTCGAGCGTGCGGCTCCAGGTCGTGGCTCTGGATCGAGGGCCCGCCGTCCCAGTCGAGGCCCAGCCAGCGGAGCGTCTCCAAGGTCTGATCGATCGCCTCGGGCTTGACGCGCGGGCCGTCGAGGTCCTCGATGCGCATCACCACACACCAGCCATGCCGGCGCGCGAGGATCCAGTTGACCACGAAGGTCCGCGCGTTGCCCAGGTGCAGCGCCCCGGTGGGCGAGGGGGCCAGACGCGTGATCTCGGGCGGTTGGGCGCTCATCTGAGGCGGATTTGTAGGGTTGCCGTTGGGGGCGGGTTGGTTCGTCGGCCCCGGGCGCTACCGTTGGGGCCCGGCGGGCAGGCCCTCGGAGGATTCGATGGCCCCCGTAACCGGATCGATGGAGTACTGCCCTATGGAGAAGCTCTCCGAAGCCGAGGTGAAGGATCGCCTGACGCACCACCCCGAGTGGACCGAGGTGGGTGGTGAGATCCAGCGGACGTTCGAGTTCGCGGATTTCCGGGCCTCGATCCGCTTTGTAAACGAGGTGGCCGAAGAAGCCGAGCGTGTGCAGCACCACCCCGACTTGCTGATCCGCTACTCGAAGGTAACCCTAACGGTGTCGACCCACGACGCCGGTGGCATCACGGTCAAAGACTTCGATCTGGCGGCCTTCGCCGATCAAGCGTCCGATGCGATCGCGGCAGCCACGGCCTGACCGGACCAGCACAACCAATCCGTGTAGAGCTAGTGCGGTACTTCCTTGACGGCGTTGCGGTTCCACGCGGGAACCCGGACCGTGATGGGCCCGTCGCCCTCGATCTCGCACTGGCAGCTCAGCCGGCTGTTCATCTGCAGGCCTGGGGCCTCCTCGACGCGGTCTTCCTCGGCCTCGGTGGCCTCGGTCACCTCGTCCATGCCCTTCTCGATGTACACGTGGCACGTTGAGCAAGCGCACACGCCGCCGCAGGCGTGCTCGATGTTGATGCCGTTGTCGATGGCGACCTCGAGCAGGTGCTCACCCTTGGCGGCCAGCACTTCCCACTCCTCGCGCTCGGAACCGGTGAGGGCCTCTGGATCTTCCAGGATGAACTTGACGGGGACCTCCTTGGGCCCATGGTCATGGTCGCTGTGGCGTAGGTGCATGGGACAGCATAGGGCCCGGAATTGAGGCTTGGAATCGTTCCAGACTGGCAGTTTGGGTCTTCCGTAGGACTGTCAGCAGCCCTGGTCGAAGCGGTTCTGGAAGGCCAGGAAGTCGAACAGGGTCAGCTCGCCGTCGAAGTCGAAGTCGGCCATCGGGTCGCCCGTGACGAAGGCATTCTGGAAGGCGAGGAAGTCGAAGATATTGAGCTCGCCGTCGAGGTCGAAGTCGGCGCGGCAGGGGACGACGAGGATGGTGGCGCTGCCTTCAGTGAATTCGTCGAGGCGGGAGGCGGACACGCTGCTCTCGCGGTCGGGATACACATCGAATCTATTGGTTCTGGTCTCGAACACGACTTCGGCAGGCTCGGATACGTCCGGTGCCATGTATGAGAACTCGAAGGCCGGCAATGGGCTGCTCGGATCGGCGTAGATGTCCGCCGCCGGAAAGTTGAGCTGGCCTGCCAGGAATCCGCACAGGCCAATGTCGCAGCGGATCGGCGACGATGGCATCGAGTCCCATGGCGGCATGCCTGAGAGACCGGAAATGCCCTCACCCATCCTCGGGGCGGCAAGGTCGAAGCTGACCGCAGCCATCGCCCAGTCTCGGCTGGTGTCGAACGCCGGAGCCAGGATCACACGCGCAAACTCGCCCGGCTCCAGCACCGGCCGATCGACCTGGATCTCGATCGTGTACGACTCGGTCTGAACCAACGCGACGGAGGTGGAGGCAAGCACGATAGCGGCAACGGTCAGACGCATGGCGGGTTCCCCTTCTGCTCCTAAGTTACCGCAAACGCCCGACCGATGCTAGCGTTATTGGCCCACGAGCTCAATAAATCTCGCCTGTTCGGCGGGTGTCGGCCTTGCGTCACGCCGGGCCATGGCGGCGATGGCGACCTCGAGGAACTTCTCGGGGCGGTAGGGCTTCTCGCCCGCATCGGTCGACCAGCGCATCGGGCCAATACGGCCGATGATCGGCTTGCTGGCCGCCCACATGGTGCCCGTGCCCACGACGGCACCGGTCATGATGCGCGTACCGATGGCGGTGCGCACGTGGTCGCCCAGCACGCAGCCCATGAAGGTCTCGCCGGTGCGCTGGCGGTCGATGACGACCGGGCCGTAGGTGTTGAGCAGGTTGCTGTTGGTCGTGCCCGCCCCCAGGTTGACCCACTTGCCGACGTACGAATCGCCCAGGAAGCCCTCGTGGGCCTTGTTGGTGTAGCCCTGGAAGATGACGCCGGTGATCTCGCCGCCGACCTTGCAGACCGGGCCGATGGCGGTGTTGGGGCGGATGGTGGCGTGCTCGATGACCGTCGAGCCCGGGCCGATGTACGCGGGGCCAAGGATGACGGCGTGGTGGCCGACGCGGGCGTTCTTGTCGATGACGATCGCGCCGTTGCTGGCGTCCAGCACGGCGCTCTCGGCGACGTTCGCGCCTTCTCGAACGACCACGCCCTTGGCCGGGGCCATGCGCGAGAGGTCGTAAGCGATACAGGCGTCGCGATGGGTGCGCACGTGCCAGCAGCGGTCGAGGATCGGGCCGTCGTGGTCCTTCGCCGTGTACGAATCGGGATCGAGCGGATCTCCCCCACCATCGCCGACACGGGCGGCAAGAATCGTGCCATCGTGCGTCAGCGCGTGGCATTCTTCGAGTTCGGCGATCGTCTCGGCCTGCTCGGCGGCCAGCGGCCAGCGGCCGTTGACGAGCACGGCGCCCCTCGGTGGCGTGTCGTTTACGGGCGTCTTGGGGTACAGGTCGCGCGCGAGGTCGGCCTGATATTTGGGCACGAGCAGGCACGCCGGCGTCATGCCGATATCGGCCCAGCGTTCGAGAGCGGTCCACGCGCCGGTGCGAACGTCGAAGGCCGGGCGGACGTCTGTGAGCGGCGAAAGTTCGCCCTTGCCATCGTCGAAGAGGATGAGCTTCATGGCGTCACGTTACGCGTCTGCTATGTCCGTCGCTGCCAGGCGCGGGGGCTGTTGTTCGCAAAGCCAAGCAGTGGCGCGGCGGCGATGAGCAGCAGCCCCAGCGGCACGGCCAGCACCGCGGTGTAGCCGGCTGAGCCGAGGCGTACGAGCAACTCCCGTCCGGGCTCAAAAGCGAGCGGTTCGCCGGTGAGCTTCTGGATGCTCAGCAGGGCGACGACGACGATCTGGGCCGCGATGACCCCAAAGAACGTGAGCACCGAGAGCGTGGCCAAGTGGTGGCGCACGAGCTTGCCACGAAGCGTCAGGATGACCTGGGCCATCAGCACGCCGCCCAATGCGTATGGACCGATGAGCGGCTGGGCCGAATTGCCGAGCATGGGCCAGCCGCCCGTGAGGTCGAGCGTGAGCCCGAGCACGAGGCAGGCCCACACGGCGTGCATGGGCGGGGCGCTCAGCGCGATGTACGCGCCAAAGGCCAGCAGGAAGCTGGGCTGGATCGGGCCAATGGCCAGCGCGTCGCGCAGGCCGCGTTCCAACCCGAGCAAGAGGTAGGCGAAGATGGCAAACACGGGCCAGTTCATGGCGTGCCATCCTCGTTCGGCTCGGTTTGGGGATCGATCGGCACACGGAGCACGACCTCGCTGACGCGCTGCAGCGTGACGGTGGGCGTCACGGTCACAATGGTGCGCGTGGGCTCGTCGGGCGCCGGATCGACGGCGGTAACCTCGCCCACGATGAGCATCTGGGCGCTGCGCGGCCACGTGTCGTCGCGCAGCCGAACGGTCATGCCGACGGCGATCTCGATCGGGCCGGCTTGCGCTTCGTTCCACTCCCACGTCGCGGGGCCACGCAGCAAGCCGCCACCGATCGGCTCGAGCCGGCACGTGATCCCGCTGTCCAACTGCTCGCCGGTCATCACGAGCGCCATCAGGCCGCCGGCCGCCTTGTCGGTGATGGGACGCACCACGCACCAGGCGCTGGTGACGCGCTCGACCCTGCCGAGGAGCTGCAGGCCCTCGACGACGGCCACCGCGTTTTCGACCACGCCCCGCCCGCCGCCGGCGCGGACCTGGAGGGCAGAGCTGGACGCCTCGGTGAACCGGCCGATGACCGGGGCGGCGATCTGGCGGACGCCCAGCTCGGGCGTCATGGCGGCGCCACGCTGCAACTCTTCGACGCGCCGCTGCAGCTCACGCACCTTCAATTCCATGTCGAGGGCCCGCTGACGCGAGACCTCCAGCTCCTGCAGGTACTGCTCGGCCAGCGCGGGGTCCGCGCCGCGGCGGAAGGGCCGCGTCAGCGGGTCGGCCACCCAGCGCACGGCGTTGCTCACCGGCGCCGACACCGTGACGGCGACGTCGGAAAAGCCGGTGGTCCACCGCGTGAAACGCATGGGCACGACCGAGAGCAAGAACAGCGCCACCAGCGTGGCACGCAGCAGCGTTCGGGCGCTCGGTCGTTTGGAGAGTGGTCCGGCCAATGTCGTCCCAGAAAAGTCGCCCCAGGGAGGTCGGCCCGATCAGACGTCGATGTCGTTCTCGAGGGTGGCCTTCCACTCCTCGATGTGCTCGAGGTAGATCGCCGTGCCCCGGGCCACGCAGGTCAGCGGATCGTCGGCCAGGATGCACTCGAGCCCGGTCGCCTTGCGGAGCACCTCGGGCAAACCGCGGAGCAACGCCCCGCCGCCGGCGAGCATGATGCCGTTCTCGACCAGGTCGGCGGCCAGTTCGGGCTCGACCTTCTCGAGCGTGCGGGTCACGGTCTCGATGATCTGGCCGATGGGCTCGCTGAGGGCCTCGCGGATCTCCTCGCTGGTGATGGTGGCCTTGCGGGGCAGGCCGCTAATCATGTCGCGGCCGCGCACCTCGATGGTGCCCTCTTCGCCGCCACTCCCACCCACAGGGGCCGCCGAGCCCAGCTCGATCTTGATCCGCTCGGCGGTCTGCTCGCCGATCATCAGGTTGTACGTGCGGCGCATGTGGTTGATGATGGCCTCGTCCATGTCGTCGCCGGCCACGCGCACGCTCTCGCACACGGCGATGTCGGCCAGCGACATGACGGCCACCTCGGTCGTGCCGCCGCCGATGTCGACGATCATGCTCGCCGTCGGCTCGGCCACGGGCAGCCCAGCGCCGATGGCGGCAGCCACGGGCTCTTCGAGCAGGTACGTCCGCCGCGCACCCGCGTGCTCGGCGCTATCGAAGACGGCCCGCTTCTCGACGGCGGTAATACCACTGGGCACGCTGATGACGACGCGCGGGCCGATGAAGCCCCAGTTGCGGGTCAGCTTGTTCACCTTGTTGATGAAGTAGCCCAGCATGGCCTCGGTGATCTGGAAGTCGCTGATGACGCCGTCTTTCAGAGGCCGCACCGCCGCGATCGAGCCGGGCGTCTTACCGAGCATCTCCTTGGCCATCCAGCCGACGGCCTGGCCGTTCTTGAGGACCTCGTTGGTGCCCTTGCGCACGGCGACCACGCTGGGCTCGTTGAGCACGATGCCCTGGCCGCGGACGGCGACGAGGGTGTTGCACGTGCCGAGGTCGATGCCCATGTCGACACTGAACAGACTTGTAACACGATCGAGATACCGCACTGCCGGGGCGCCCTCCTCAAGGACATGGCCAGCCTCCGCGGCGTCCCCCATGGAACTATGGCTACGGGTGCTCCGCATAGGGCGATCCATCGGCCCCAGCGCTCGGCAGGCGTGACATTATAGGAATCGGTTCAGGCCCCGGGCGTAGGCAGATCGCGACTTTGGTCGCGGGAGTTCCTATTGGGCAGCCCGTGCTCCCGAGCGCCCACCGCGACACCGGTTCGCGCTCGTCGGGCGGTGGGGTGAGCCCGGGAAGGCCGTGTTCGCATGATGATCGGGACTTCGCCCCTGCGGGCCTCCCAGCGGGGATCGGCGGTCGTCTCAGTGTCCACTGAGCTCGTGTCAGTGCCCACTGAGAAGACATCCGTGCCCACTGAGAAGACCTCAGTGCCCACTGAACTCGTCTCGGTGCCCGCTGGGAGGACTCCATCGCCCGGAGCGGGCCGCAACGCCCCGGCCCGGGCGCGTGTACGGACCACGGGGAGCGTGCATCGGAAGGTGGCTGATATGGGACGTGCCTGGGTGTTCGGGATGGTGGCGGTCGCCGTGCTAGCGTGGGCGCCGCTAGCGTCGGCGGAGCGCATCTTGTTCGGCCGCTTCGGCGACTTGGAGTTCCCGTACTTCACGGGCGCGATCATCGATCTAGGCTTGCAGGACGAGACGACGGTGACGGTGCGTCAGGACGACTTCCTCGATGAGTTGCAATCGGGCTCTTTTGAGCTGGTGATCGTGCGGTCGCTCGACCTGTTCCAGCCCGCGTTGGAAGACGCGATCCTGACCGAGCTGGAATCGCACGTGGTCCGCGGTGGCAAGCTGCACTTCCAGATGGCCGAGTTGGATCAGGCGTCGGACCGGTACCTGGATCTGCTGGGGCTGGAGGCGGTGGTGGAGCTGGAGCTGCCGCTGCCGAATCTTCGTGCGCCCCAGCCGACGCACCCTTCCGTTGCTGGCGCGGGGTTCATCGATGCTGCATCTGAATGGCTCATACCTGACTACGGCGACATTCTTGTGCCTGGGATTAGCTCCTTTGTTACAAGGACGTTCGAGGATGGAGGTCCTGCCGCAGCGATGATCTCGGGTGACGGAAGGGTCCTAGTCAACGGCCAGCAGTGGGACAACTGGGGAGCAACCTCTGGAACAATCGCACGGGAATTCACGTGGCTGCTCTCGTGCGCAGCCGATCTCGACGGTGATGGCGACCTGACGGTCTTCGACTTCCTGGAGTTCCAGACGCTGTTCGACGCGGGCGACGTGCGTGCGGACGTGTTCTACGACGGACGACTGGACATCTTCGACTTCCTGGCGTTCTTCAACCAGTTCCAGACTGGGTGCTGAGGGCACGCTGCCATCCTTACCCCGCCAGCGTCACACGATTGCGCAGCGTGCCGATGCGGTCGATCTCGACTTCCACGAGATCACCAGCCTCGAGGTATCGCGGCGGGGTGCGGGCCGCGCCCACGCCCGAGGGGGTGCCGGTGAGGATCACCGTGCCCGCCGGCAGCGTCGCGCCCTGGCTGAGGCGGTGGATGATGTCGGCGACGGTGTAGACCATGTCGGCCGTCGAGGTCTGTTGCACCACCTCGCCGTTCAGGCGAGTCGTGAGGGTGAGGGTGGCCGGGTCGCTGACGCGGCTGGCGGGGATGACCTGGGGGCCTAAGGGGCAGAAGGTATCGAAGCTCTTGCCGCGCACGAACTGGCCGCCGGCCCCGTGCTTCTGCCACCAGCGGGCCGAGACGTCGTTGGCGCAGCAGTAGCCCAGCACGTGGTCGAGGGCTTCATCATGGGCCACGTCGCGCGCGGGCGTGCCGATAATGACGGCAAGCTCACCCTCGTAGTCGACCTGCGGCCCGCCGGTGGCCTCGTCGAGGCAGCATCGGGGGATGGCGATCTCGTCCTCGTGCAGTATGACCGAGGCGGGGCTCTTGGCGAAGATGGTCGGATGCTCGGCGTTGCCAGAGGGCTTCGTGGCGGCCTGCGCTGCGGCCATCTCCTTGGCATGGGCCGCATAGTTTCGGCCGACGCACACGATCCAGCGCAGTTGCAGCGATCCCGACTCGGTCAGGACCAGCGCACCAACATCATCACGAACGAGTTCCATCACGTTGAACATAGGCCGAGTGTTCCCCGACCGAAGGCAAAACCAAGGTGGGGCTTCCGAGATACGTAAAGCCCGCCGCGGGCTTTCGCCGCACGGCGGGTGGGGGTATTGGAATGCGACATTCCTTGGGGACGCCGCATCCAATTGGACCAGAAGAGAGAGATGGATCAGTCGGGCAGGATCACCGTGTCGATGACGTGGATCACGCCGTTGCTGGCCTCAATATCGCTGTTGACGACATTCGCGTCGTTGATGGTCAGGCGGCCGTTGTCGATACCAACACGAACCTGCCCCCCCTGAAGTGAGGTGGCTCGCTGGGCGCCTACCGCGTCACGGGCGTACACGCGGCCCGAGACGACGTGGTAGGTCAGGATGTTGACCAGCGTGTCGCGGTTTTCTGGCTTGAGGAGATGCTCGAGCGTGCCGGCGGGAAGCTTCTGGAACGCCGCGTCGGTGGGCGCGAACACGGTCAGCGGGGCGTCGCCGGTGACGGCGTCGACCAGGCCCGCGGCCTCGATGGCCTTGGCCAGGATGCTGAAGCGGCCGTCGCTCGTAGCGATCTCCACCAGATTCTTGCTCTGCGGCATGATCACGCTGTCGATGACGTGGATCACGCCGTTGCTGGCGTCGATGTCGGTGGCGATGATGCGAGCGTTGTCGACGTAGGCCCCCTTGCTCGTCGCCTTGAAGTCGATGCGCTGGCCGTTGAGGGTGGTGGCGTCGTTGCTGCCGATGACCTTCTTGGCCGGCAGTTCACCGCTGACGACGTGATAGGACAGGATGCTGGCCAGCTTCTGCTTGTTCTCTGGCTTGAGCAGGTCGTTGATGGTGTTCTGGCCCAGCTTGGCGAACGCCTCATCGGTCGGGGCGAACACGGTGAACGGGCCGCTGCTGCCCAGCGCCCCGGCTAGGCCCGCGGCCTTGGCGGCGGCCAGCAGGGTGTTAAACTGGCCGGCCTCGGACGCGACCTCGACGATCGTGCCCTCGGCGGCGTGCGAGTCCAACGCCACCATCGTGACTGCGCCCTGCGCGTCCTGGTCGTTCGAGCCGCACGCCGTCTGGGCGGCCTGGCACGATCCGGACTGGCCGGTCTTGTTGCCGTTGGTGCCCATCGCGAGCGCGGCTGTGGCGAGACCAGCAACAGCGGCGATAGTCAGAGCGGAAGTCTTGCGAGCGGTAGTGCGAGTCATGGCGGGTGTCCTCCTTCGGGGGAACGTGTTTGGTGTGGCCGTCCGCGTGTGTTCGGCGGCGGCCATGCGGAATACTCGCACGCTGGGATCCCTCGTTCCGCAACGCCCGTCGCCGGCCGATTGGCGCCCGATTCTCCGGTTTGTGCCCGCCAACGGCCTCCATTGGACGCCAGGGCCGGTTTGTCGGATCTGGCCATCAGGGGGTTCCGCATCGGGCATCGCGGGGATGCCCCGGCCGACGCGGGCAAGTCGGGGTACAAAAATTATGCCGAATTTGGACGGGTCGCGGCCTCGGACAACGGGTTTGAACACTGCGGGCCTTCCCGCGGTCGCTATACTCCCCTTCGCGCTCCGCCGATTCGGCGGATCGTGATGGCGAATCACACCCGAATCAGCACGACCTGGTCTCTCGGAGCCCCATCATGGCCGACACCGCACAAGCGGACATCTTGAAGAACTACACCGTCACCGACAGTGGTCCCAGCCGCAAGCGGTTGGAGATCGAGGTGGCCGCCTCGACGGTCGACGATCGCCTGCGCACGTCGGTCGACACGATCCTGGAAGAGGCCGAGTTGCCCGGCTTCCGCCGCGGCCGCGCTCCCAAGGCGCTGGTCGAGAAGCGATTCGGCTCGAACATCAAGAACGAGGCCCGCAACCAGATCGTGGCCGAGGCCTATCAGCAGGCGATCGAGAAGAGCGAGCTCAAGGTCATCGGCGACCCCTTCGGGACGCAGATGGGCGACATCGAGCTCGAGCAGGGCAAGGACCTGAAGTTCGGGCTCGACGTCGAAGTCCAGCCCGAGTTCGACCTGCCCAAGCTCGAGGGGCTCGAGCTCAAGCGGCCCATGATCGAGGTATCCGACGAGCGCGTCGAGGAGGAGCTCACCAAGATCTGCCTCAACGAGGGCACGCTGGAGAGCCACGACAGCAGCGAGAAGGGCGACTACCTGACCGGCAACGCCAAGATGATCGACGCCGAGGGCACCGAGCATTACAACATCGAGGGCGCGGTCGTGCAGACGCCCCCCGATGGGGGCCAGGGCATGGTGCTGGGCGTCATGGTCGACGACCTGGGCAAGCAACTCGGCCTGCCGAAGGTCGGCGAGACGAAGACCATCAAGGCCAAGGGCCCCGAGCAGCACGAGGTCGAGGCCATCCGCGAGAAGGACCTGACGATCACCTTCGAGGTGACCGCGATCGACAAGATCGTCCCGCTCGACCGTGCCGAGCTGCTCACCCGCTTCGGCCTGGAGAACGAGGACGAGCTCAAGGGCCGCCTGCGCGAGCGCCTGGAGCAACGCACCAAGGTGCAGCAGGCGACCGCCGTCCGCCAGCAGGTGGCCAAGTACCTGTTGGAGAAGGTCGACTTCGAGCTTCCCGAGCGTTTGACCGCCCAGCAGGCCGGCCGCGCGATGGAGCGTCGGCGTATGGAGCTGATGTACCGCGGCATGGACGAGATGGAGATCGAGAGCCACATCGGCCAGCTCCGGGCCGCGTCGGCCGCCGAGGCCCGGCAGAACCTGAAGCTGTTCTTCATCCTCAACCGCGTGGCCGAGGACATGGACGTGCAGGTCTCCGAGAACGAGGCCCGCCAGCGCGTGGCCGAGATGGCCTTCGAGCGCGGTGCCCGCCCCGAGCAGTTGTTCCAGGAGCTGGTCCAGGGCGGCCGCATCCAGAGCATCTTCCTCCAGATCCGCGAGCACAAGACCCTGGACGCCATCGTCGAGAAGGCCAAGGTCACCGACGTGAAGGCCGAGGACTACAACGAGAAGGACGTCGAGGCGACGGCCTGATCCGCGAGTTTCCCGCCCTAGACTGATCCGAACGAGCCGCGTGTGGAAGCACGCGGCTTCTTTTTCGTCGGCTGACCGATCTACCCTCGTGCCATGGCCACGCCCGACCAGCCCCCACCACCGCCCGCGCCCCCGAGCCTGAGCATCGTCGCGCTCGACGACGACGCCGACTTCCGGGAGTACCTCGCCGGCCTGCTCGCCGACGGCGGGCACGAGGTGCGGGCCGTGGCGACGCCCGCCGGGTTGTACGAAGCGTGCGAAGCGCAGCTACCCGAGGTCGTGCTCCTGGACATCAACATGGGCAAGATCCGCGGCGAGGACGTGCTGGCCGAACTGAGAACCCGGTGGGAGCGCCTGTGCGTGATCGTCATCACGGGCCACCCCACGATGGACTCGATGCGGCAGACGTTCAAGAAGCAGGTGTTCGACTACGTCACCAAGCCGTTCGAGCCGGCCGAACTCAAACGGGTCCTGGCCCAAGCGGCCGCCGAGTACTCCCTGGGCGTCCGCCCGCAGGACAAGCTGCGCGCGGCGCTCGGCCGGCAGATCAGGCTCACCCGTTCGGCGCGGGACTGGACGCTCAAGGACCTGAGCGAGGCCTCGGGCGTGAGCGTGAGCCAGCTCAGCAGCATCGAACGGGGGGCGCACCTGCCGAGCCTGGAGAGCCTGCTGGCCATCGCCCAGGCGCTCGGGGCGTTGCCGAGCGAGTGGCTCGCGGGGGCGGAGTTCTAACCCGCCGGCCTGGTGGGTGCGGATCCTCGCGAACGCGGTCCAATCAAAAAGAGCGGCCCCCCACGCCATGTTGGGGGCCGCGAACTCGTGGCCGACGCGCCGCTCCCGCCGCGTCGCAACCACGAGGGGGTATTTGGATCGTCACCGCGTCAGTTGACGCAGACGCTCTGGCACCACGGGAAGCCAACGGGATCGATGAGCGCGCCATCGGTGAACGTGATGCGGATCTCGTAGAAGTCGTCGGTGATGCGAATCGCGTCGGCGATCACCTCGATGGGCTCGTCGCAGTCGCCCGCGGGCGGCACGGCGAGATACATCGCCTCGATGGCCGCCGCGATCGCGCGGGCCGTCTGGCGCACGTTCTGGTCGCTCAGCGCCGTCCAGGTGTACACGCCGGTGTCGGGGTGGCGGCAGGGATCATCGGCGGCCCACATGCGGCTGCAGATGTCCAGGCTCTCGCCGGCCTCGATGGTCCGGCTCCAGGGCTGGCGGTTGCCGGCGTTGCCCGGCAGCGTCGTGCCGGCAACAAGAACGGTCGACAGGAAGCCGGGCACCAGCTCGATCACCGGGCCACGGGTGGGGATGGTCTGCGCCTGCCGCCAGCCCCACATCTCGCCCTGCAGTTCCCATTCGGGGAAGCTCAGGCCGCCCTTGGGGATGATGTCGCCCTCTCCGGCGAAGACCATGAGCTGGGCCGGGCCGATCAGGCGTTCCTCGAACGGCAGCACCGTTGCGACGATGCGATCGGTGGTCAACCGGTGCACCCGCAGGCCCACGGTGGGGACGAAGTCTTCCTCGATCATCGGGCGGAACCCGATGCAGATGTCCTCGGGTTCCAGGTCCTGGGGGAAGTCGCCGGTGATCTCGATCTGCTGGCCGGCGCGGATCCGATCGGGCACGTCGTCGAACTTGAACGCCGGGCAGCCGAACCGCTGGCCCTCGGCGAACGCGTTCTGGAAGCACAGGAAGTCGAAGATGGTCAGCCTGCCATCGAGGTCGCAGTCGGCGCGCAGGTCTCCCGCGGCGAAGGCGTTCTGGAACCCCAGGAAGTCGAAGATGTCCAGGCTGCCGCTCTTATCGAAGTCGGCGAAGCACTCGATGCGGTTCTGGGCGTGCGTCGTGGCGGGCGCGGCCAGCAGGCCGCCCGAGGCCAAAACGAGGCCCGCGACGGATGATCTCAATACGTTCCTCAGCTCGGTTTTCAGCATGACTCTCACTCCATTGCCCGCGCTCTGGCACGGGATGCCAAACATTGCCGGCCGGCCCGGCTATCCCGGACCGGCCGGGGGCACGAAAAGCCGCACCCAGGTCCACAGCGTCGCCCGTATTGCCCGGTCACGCGTGATTGCCCAGATTTCCCAAGATCATGTCGGCGATGCGTCGCGCACGACAGCTCGACGACGCGAGTGCGACGGAAACCCGGTTCGTTTTCGTACGCCCGAGGTCTAGCCCACCACGCCCGAGCCGCCCTTGAGCCGGCTCTTCATCGAGCGGTCGAGCTCGCGCTTCATCTCGCGGTCGGCGATGGCGTGCCGCTTGTCGACCTTGCCCCGGCCGCGGGCGAGGGCGACCTCGAGCTTGGCGTAGGGGCCCTGGAAGTACAACCGCAGCGGGATGAGGGTGATGCCCTTCTCGTCGCTGGCCTTGGCGAGCTTGACGATCTCGCGCTTGTGGGCCAGCAGTGTGCGCACGCGCGTGGGGATGTGCTGGTGCCCCTGGGCGGGCGGGTACTCGGCGATGTTCACCGAGAAGAGCTCGAGCGTCGCCGGCACCGCCTCGGCCCGCACGTACCCCTCGGCCAGCGACACCTTGCCGTCGCGGATGCTCTTGACCTCGCTGCCCAGCAGGCGGATGCCGACCTCCAGCGTGTCGAGGATGTCATACTCGTGCCGCGCCTTGCGGTTCTCGATCATGACGGGGCGTGGCTTGCGCTTCTTGGCCATGGGGGCATGGTAGGTGGCGGCGTGAGCCCCCGGCCTTCGGAGTTTTTGAACGCGAAGGTCGCGAAGGGATTGAAGAAGAGGGGGATTTACCACAGAGGCACAGAGGCGGAAAGCGGAGGAAAGAGGGACAAGTGCGAACGACCGCCCAGGCGACGCAGCATCCGCCAAGCCAGTCTTCGGGCGCCGGCGCATGCGGAGGCGCGGCCCGCAAGGGCCCGGCCGGCAGGCCGCAAGGGAGCGCAGCGACCGCTCAAGAACAACCCACCTTGGGGCAGCTCTGGCGCAGCGACCCTGTCTTCAGGGGCGCTCCGCCAGAGCGTCGAACGTCCAAGAGCCCGCCGAACGCACAATACCAACGCCCGAGCGCCGGCCGCCGCCCGCACCTCGGGTGCGATCGCCTGGGCTTCTCGCGCGATGGCCCGAGCCGTTCCGGATGCCGCCAGAGGCCCCCATGCGATCGCCCGGGACATTCTGGCTGTCGCCCGGGGTCCTCGTGCGATAGCCAGAACATTTCTGGGTGCTGTCAGCATGGCTCTGGACGCTGCCAGAACGGCTCGTGCGATTGCCAGAATGATTCTGGCAAGGAGTTATCTTGGTCCGGCCGTGGGCGGGAATGGGCCTCGCGGGCCGGGAATCGGGGAGCGGGCGGGTTATCAGGGGGCGCTAAGTGTTCGGTTTGCGTTCAGTATCCAACCATTTGGGCAAAGAAGGCGGGGTTCTCGACAGCAAGTGGCTTCGTAGGTTCTGTGACGAACGACCGCTGGATTACTCTCATGGTGTCAGTTCGCATCCTACCCCCTCGAATACTCACACACTCCAGATGCTCGGCAAGCACAAGAAAAGTTTTGTTTATTGCGGCGCGGTAAGTATCGCGCTGGTGAGGTGATGGTTCAAACAGACAACTGATGCTTCGTATGAAACGCAAGCTGGGCACAACATCACTGTCACGTCGTGCCCACACTCCCGTTGACCGTAATACTGTCAGT
This sequence comes from Phycisphaera sp., assembly GCA_025916675.1. Taxonomy (NCBI): domain Bacteria; kingdom Pseudomonadati; phylum Planctomycetota; class Phycisphaerae; order Phycisphaerales; family Phycisphaeraceae; genus Phycisphaera; species Phycisphaera sp. The sequence continues at coordinate 775,650 of CP098402.1, read as the reverse complement.
CACTCAGTTACGATGGCATCAATCGATCCGATGACATAGCACAAGCGAGAGAGCAGATCTTGAAGCATTTCTTGTTCCGGGCTTTGGCCAGGCCACCCAAGCAATAGGACGCCGTGCAGATCAAGTTGCATATGCGAGATGATTGGCTGGGCGTAAACACTTCGGATTGCAAGCTCCTCAGGAAAATCGGACTTCTGTGCGAGTAACCCTACCTCACAATCTGTGCAATACACCGCAACTCGACCGCGGGCAGCCTGTTCGGCGATAATCGAACTACTTATTCCTCGCTCTTGCCAATCCCCGAGCCGCACACGCCATGCATCGCGCGACGTGTCATCTGTGACAAGCCTCTCGCTGAGATGCCATACTCTCCGCGGACCAGTATTGGCTTCAGAGCAAAGCACCGTCGCGCATGTCAGGTTTTTCAAACCTGAAGACTCGACCAACCACTTTGTAAGTTCGGTAAATACAGCAGATCGTGTTGTCACGACCCTCTCTGTCCCGAGCAACCCAAGGCAGAACTTCCAGGTGCGTTCCCACAGCACCTCACTCCTGCTCGGCGAGGAACGGAAGTAGTCAAACGCTGAGTAGAGTCGGGCGGCCGCGTCGATTGATAACAAGAACGCATCGTCTTCCCGAGCAGCATCCGTCGCTATGTCCGCGTTCTTTGCTTCGACATCTACAACAGCGAGGGATGGGAGTCCTGTGGTCCGAGGCATATCTGGAGGCGCAAGGCGACGTATGGGCATTGCAAGTTCCCATCCCGTTGGCCATCGTACTTCGTCGTCGTAGCGACACACTTCGCTTAGGGAAGCAAGCGGATCGCTCGCTTCCTGGGCGGTGCGTAAATCGGGATAGAAGATTGCAGAGCCCCAGGCCGCTGCCTGAACGGACAATCCAGACCCGACCAGCCCGCTATCCACCGGTATCATGCTCTTGAGCGGCCGACACTCCTCGATGAGCTCTTGCTGTGCTTCGTCGGCTGCGACATTCTCGTACTTTGGTTCGTTGGCCGCTGGGGGGATGTGGCTGCCACTCTGGAATTGAACAACGTAACGGCTATCAGATAATGCCGAGAGCCACACAATGTCTGCGAGTTCCCGATGTACTCCGTGCTCTGTTCCATCAGTACAGAAACACACTTCCTTGCTTGTCGGATCGATCCACACAGAGCCTGGGCGCGCGCGCGGAATGCCCCCCAAAGCTGGCGGGGGGGTGAACTCGGCAATATCATTATCACCGGTTTCGCCTGATTCGGGGACTTCGGAGTTCTCGTCCGCATGGTCATTTGCTGCGAAGATCATTGAGCTCTGAACCACGGGCAACACCCAATGCACGGACACGGAGTATTCACCGTCGTCGAACGGCACCAACTGACTGAAGGCCCCTGCCAACGCCGTGGCGGCATTATCGAGGTGCTTCGCCGTTAATGCCTCACGAATGTTGCGAAACACGTGCCGGCGCGCATTTTGTGGTACTAACGGGGGGCGGCTTTCGTCGCATCCAAGGGCCTCGTACTGGATCCACCCGGCCAAGTACTTCGCAGCAGGTTCCAGATCGAGCTTGAGCTGATCTAGCAAATCGTCATCACACTCCTTGACGCGAAAACTGAGAAAGAGCTGAGCTTCTTGCAATTGCCTATCCGGACACACCCAAGAAGTACGAAACACAAATGTCCGATGGATCTCCTCGCGGGCAGCAAATGGCATTCTTGTACGACTGTACGGCCAAGTGCGATTCTCAAATATTTGCTGCTCGCCTTCCATCTCAGCGGGGCTCATGCTCGGAAAGTCAAGATCTATCTCAAATACAAGCCCTTTATTCTGTTCGCTCGTTGGTCTCGCCACTCGGCCAACCGCACTGCTGAGTGAACGAATCCCATCCACAACGGCAGGATGTCTCAATCCCCTGCTGTACAATAATTCAAAACGTCGGGCAGCGGCATTCCAAACGTACGCCACGTCTAGCAACTCGCACGCGAGATCGTTGTCAACGAATGGTGCTTGGCCTGACGCGCCTTCGATCGTGCATTCTCCGTGATCATCAGCGCCTTGTGGCGCTATCGAGTTCAGCTCCGACTGTCGCAGGTCCAGTCCAGTCCGGACCTCTTCGGAAAATGCCAGAAACGCTCCCCGAAGCCTCTCACGTGGACCAGCGTTTGCGTGGGCACCGGAAACGGCGCCCAACTTGCCGATCAATCGACTTAGCAAGCGATGAGCATGGAAGCTGCCCATGTTGGCCCAGCCAATCCAGGTATCGATTCCCAGGAGTCGCATATCTTTCTCAAGATCCTCAAGTGTTGCTTGGCGTTGTGTGCGTTCGCTTTCTCCTCTGGGAGGTCTCGCCCACTTGTCGTAGAAGTGCTGGCCTGACTTGCTGGCCCTACCGGTACCAGAAGGCTTTCTGTGCAAACGCTTATACTCGACGACAGCTGCCGCGATCTCGTCATCGTTTAGATCGCTTCGCAGCCGGAGTTTGATCAAGTCAACAAGAGCGTCTACCGACGGACGAACTAGCTCAGCGTGTGGGATTCGCTCTGGCATGGGCATATCTCCCTATGAGTCGCATTTTGGCTGCAAACCGCCGCTGTTTGGAGCAATATTAGCGGCTTGAAAGCCCGCCCATAGTACGAACAACATGTTGAGATGTCCGTATCTCGTGCAAACTGCCTGCTTTGATCGCGGTGCCCTCGAACACACAGCCCTCTGTTTGAAGCACAGAGGCGACAATCCAACGCCGACGATCACAAGGTCTGGAATGCTCTCGATTCACACTACCAACGGCCGTGCTGTGTGCGATTGAATCAGTTTTTATTCGGGACTTAGCCGCAATTAGTTTGAGTAACTCGGGGCCGAGAGGTGCGAACACGACCCTACCGTGAGTGGTGTGGACGACGTATTTTGCAAGATCGGGAAATATTCGGGTATGGGAGCATAAGGCTCCGGCGATCGAGTTTCAGAGAATTTCGGGTAGAAATCCGACCCGCTCGATCTCCTCGGTGTTCTGGACCGAATGCGAGTCTCAACCTGATGCGCATTGTGTATGCACCCTGGGATTCTCGTTTAACGAGATCGCGATCGCTTACAGCGAATGTCGCGAAGCATGATTCTCGCCAAGCAAGAAAGCTGATCGCGGGCCCATCAGTACGGAATGCAACTCCGATCAACTGCGATAGGCCCGCGCGCATTGTGCAACGCTGGCGACACCGGGGCCGTTTTTCGGCACAGGCAGTTGTACTCATCCGGCCGTGACAACGAAGCGTTTATCACTCCGAAAGGAGTCAACAATGCTTTCGAGAATTGGCCAAGCGTTAACCATGGAAGTGCATTCGATGTCGATGTCGTCGCTTTTCGTTTTGAGCGTGGGCGTGTGCGTCATGGGCAGCTTTTCCTGGTTTATAGTGACCATTTGACTCACTCCCACCAGGTGGATGCCGTAACATCGGCTAGTACACGAAGACCGTGTGCCGGAAGTGGGCATGCGGTCTTGTTTTAACTTGAGTGGTGCATCTCGCAGCATATTAGAATATAAGCTGCCTCACACCATCCACGATAGTTGCCTCCTGATTCGGTGTGGGCTCCGGCCGGTGTTTCGCCCAACAGGCTGCAAAGTGGCGCGGGTTGCTCCGTTAGAGGCAAGGGCGTGGGGCTTGATCACCGTAGGGCAATGGGGGAGAGAACGTGGTCGGTGTACGCGACGAGCGACAGGTGGCATGCGAGCCGCGATACTCATCAGGCAGTCCTGATCGATCGCACCGGTGAACCAGTACCCACGCTTCTGGGCTCCAGAGGCCAACAACGACCCCAAAGAGCAAAACTGGACTTTTGTCACCCTGGTTGATTGTCACTGTGACCTTTGCGACCGGCCTGGCAGAGAGGGCGTGCAGGCGGTGTTAATGTGATGTGATCACCTCGAGGCCGCGTGTTCACCCACGCGGCTCGGACGGAGCGCAACCGCCAGCTCATCTTCCCTCCCTGCCTCTGTGGCGATCCCCTCTTCCCGGCCTCCGAGGCCACATTCCTGGCAATCTTCACAAAATCCTTGATCCCAACTCAAGCCGCCCCCGCACAACCCCGATGATCCCTCCAGACCACACTGGAACCGCCCACGAGCGGCACGCCGGCATTGGGGCCGGCACGTCGTATGGGGCACGACGCATCGGAGAATCGGCCATGGCTTCAGACCGCTACCCCCGCAAGGAATCGCTCCTCCTCGCCTGGGCACGCCAGCACGCCACCGTGTGGGCCGGTGGCCAGAGTGGCCCGCCCGACATCGGGTTGAGCGCAGCCCAGCTCGTCTCCTTTGACAATGCCGTCACGAGCGCTGAAACGGCTTTCTCGGAGCAGACGGCGGCCCTGAGCGCCTCGCGCAGCAGCACCGAAAACAAGAACGACGCCTTCGACGTGCTGCTCGCCCAGATCGGCAGCACCATGGCCACCATCGACGCGTACTTCAAGACCACCGACGACCCCGGCGTCTACACCCGGGCCCAGATCGACCCGCCCAAGCCGCCCTCGCCCCGGGCCGCGCCGCCCAAGCCGGTCGAGCTCGACCTGGTGAGCTTCCCCGACGGCACGCTGCGGCTGAGCTTCAAGGTCACCGCCGCCGGCTCGGTCTTCGAGATCCAGCGCATCACCACCGACGCTGAGGGCCAGGAGGGCGAGTGGGCGACCATCGCCGTCACGGGCGACAAGATGTACACCGACCCCAGCGTGCCCCGCGGCCTGCGCCGCGTGGAGTACCGCGTCCGCGCCGTCTTGCCCAACAACCAGGCCAGCGAGTGGAGCACGCCGGTGCCCTTCAACTTCGGCAGCCAGGGCAGCGAGGGCGGGCCGATGGCGGCCGCCGAAGCGGCGTAACGCGGGCCCGGATCAACAACCGAGGGCAACGGAAGCCGCCGGGCGACCCTGAGCGCGACGCTCACGGTGGCCCGTTGCCATTTGGGGCGGCGGCGTTCCGAGCGTGCTCGCTTCAGCCGGCCGGGGTCTTGGCCGCCACCGCGTCGCCCACTGGCACGCTGAACGTCAGCGACGCCCAATAGCTCTTCCAATCCGCGTCGTCGCGATCGTCGGTGCGGAACATGTGCAGGCCGGTGACCATCCAGGGGCCGGCCCGGTCGAGTTCGAAGCTGGCGTAGCCGTCGGCGTCGGTGTGGATGATCGTTTGGCCGGTGGTGTCGGCGTCGGGCTCGGCCCGCACGCGAGCCTCGGACTCCGCGGTCAGGCGGGCGTCGGCCAGCGGCTTGCCGTCGTAGAGCACACGGACCCTCGCCGTATGCCCGACCTCGACGTGCTCCAACGGCTGGAGCACGATCTCCATCGGCAGGCCCGCGACCTGGTCGGTCAACCCGGCGGGTGTGGCCTCGCCGCCGGCGGAAACGCTCACGAGCGCCTTGGCGCACCGGACGTACATCTCGACGCCAACCTCGTCGGTCTCGCCGAGCTGCTCGCGCTGGCGGGCGATGTGGTCGAGGCCCTCCTCTTCGAGATACGCCGCGAACCGCTCGGGACCGAGTTCGCTGAGAACCTCACGGCTCTCGTAGACCACGACATTGGTGCCGGGCGTGGCGAAACGGGCGACATTCGTAGACTGGCCGTGCCGGCCCATAATGCGCTGGCTGCCGTCCGAAGCGAGCAACTCGAATCGCTCGACGTACGGCTCGTTGCGGGGCACGAACTCGCCGTCGAAGCGGTGGCCGTGCATGAGGTAGAAGCGACCCAACTCGCCCTGCGTAACCGTGAACTGGCCTGGGCGGACCCAGAACTCGTGGGCACTCGCCAACACGGCACTGGCAAGGATGACAGAAAGGGCGGCGATGATCTGGAATGTGCGCATGGGGTGTTCCTTCGATGGGTGTTGTAAATTGCCGCGAGGCGCGTCAACGCGTCGCGACAGGGGTATGAGAGATGAATTTAATCAGAACGCGCCAGCGCGCTCCCAGATGTTGAAGAACTCGAGCACGTCGAAGATCGTGATCTCGCCATCCTCATCGATGTCGGCGATCTCGAAGTCGGTCAGCACCTTGTCCTTGCTATTGGCACTGCCCGCGTGCGGCGTGGCGGCGTAGGGGAACACGCCGTTGTACGCCAGGTCGTTGCCGGGAATGTTGTCGCCCACCAGCGTGATGGCGCTGTAATCCGGGCCGCTGGCGACCGCCGTGAGAGCGATGTCGATGACGTCGTCGCCGAAGCGCCGCCCGTTGGGCCAGCCGCTCGAGACGCCGCCCATGTCGGCGGTCACGTCGCCGCCGATGAAGCCCAGGCGACTGAACCCGTCGTCGCCCGACAAGCGGACCGGACCCGTGGTCGTCGCCACGCGGAGCACGTCGGGGATGAACACCGCCACGAGGTCGGCGCGGCCGCTGGTTGCAAAGTCGGTGCCGTACACCAGGTTGATCAGCGTCGCCAGCTCGGAATTCTCGGCATACGTGGCGAATTGGGCGTCGTCGACAGGATCGGTCGCGTTGAACCGGTCCTTGTCGGCCAGAGCGACGAGCGCCTCATTAAACAGTGGGTTGCCCAGACGGTTCACCTGCACCCAAGGCCCGGTGGAGCGGAACTCGTCGCCGGCCACGCGCTCGGTGAACTGGCGGCGGCTGACCGAGGCGAACACGCCCACGCCCACCTGATCGCCGAAGAACGCGTCGGAGTAGGGCAACTGGGGCAGGTCGCTCAGCGGGATCTGGACGGCAACCGTGAGCACGTTGAAGCCCTTGAAGCCGTCCACGCCGTCGCCGTCCTGGCCCAGCCCGTCGCCCAGGTCGCCGTTGCGATCGAGGATGCGGGGGTTGAGCAGGTCGAACACGCCGGGGATGTCGGCAAAGAAGCTGTCGTCACGCGGGCCGGCGAAGAACGTCGTCCCGTCGGCGCCATTGGTTATGGCCTGCCGGGTGTAGCCGTCGAGTTCGTCGAGCGAGCGGGCACCCGAGATGGCGAACCCGTCGGCGTCGTTGTACAGCGGCGTCACCCGGTTGCCGGGGTTGGGCGGCGCGACGGCCGCATCGGCAACGATCGTGGCCGAGCCGGCCGAGTCGAAGCGCTCGACCTCGTATGTCTGGGTGAAGTTCTGCCGGGCGTCGCCGATCTCCATGATCGCCCCGGGCTCGGTGCCCAGCCCGTAGCTGAGGATCGTATTCGGGTTCTTGAGGCCCCCGTCGACGGCCGAGAACGTGAAGTCGTAGCGGATGAGCGTCTCGCCGCTGGTCGGGTTGGTGACGTGTAGGCTGTACCGCGCATCGTCGGCGAACCGCTCGTAGTGCGGGCCATCGCCCGGCTCGGAAAAGGGCCGGACGTTGGCGATCACGTTGAGCACCTCGACGCTCGGATCGTCGTACTTGGTGCCCACGAACGCGTACACGTCGGTGAGGTTGGCCTGGGGGTCCTGCTTGATCAGCGGCGCATCGCTGTGGCTCGAAGCGAGCGTTGCGGGCGTCATCAGCGCGGCCGCGCCCGCAGCGGCAACGATGGCGGCCGCGGCCGTCATGCCCGTTGCGGTGCGTGCGATACTGAATCGAGTCTTTGACATCGTCATCTCCTTCGCGTGCGGGCGTACGACAGCGCCAGAGGCAACGTCGCCCCGGTCTCCGCCGTATGCCTGGAAGCGGGTCCGAACCGAGTTCGGTCGCACGCGACCCAGCGATGCATCAAGGGCTAACTGAAATTTCTAAATAAAATTTTTCTTACAAAAAGACCGGCCCGCAGCGTACCGCGGGCCGGTGGAGTGTCGGAATTGCGACCGAAGCCGCCCGGCGGGAACTCAACTCAGGCCGAGCGCGGCGCCGATCGCCGGGGCAAACTTCACCACCAACCCAGCAAACACCACCGCCACCGACGAGAGCAACTTAATCAGGATGTTCAGCGATGGGCCGCTGGTGTCCTTGAAGGGGTCGCCCACGGTGTCGCCCACGACGGTGGCCTTGTGGTCGTCGCTGCCCTTGCCGTAGACGCACTCGTCGCCGTGGCCGGCCGCGACCATCTCCTTGGCGCGGATGAGGATGTCGCCACGGATCACCTCGGGGATCTTCTCACGCTGGGCCGCATCGTTGAGCGCGTCGGTCGCGGTGATGCGGCCGTAGCTCTCCAGCAGCTTCTTGGCGTTGTCCCACGCGCCGCCGGCGTTGGCCATAAAGACCGCCACCGCGAAGCCCGTAATCAGCCCGCCCGCGAGCAGCCCCATCACGCCGCTGACGCCCAGGATCATGCCCGTCGCCACGGGCACGACGACCGCCAGGATGCTCGGTAGCACCATTTCCTTGAGCGCACCGTTGGTGGCAATGGTCACGCAGCGGGCGTAATCGGGGTAGGTCTCGGTGCCCGAGCCGACCTGCGTCGGCCAGCTCTGCGGGTTGGCGATGTCCTCCTCGCTCATGCCCTGCTTGCGGAACAGGGTCCGCATCTCGCCGAACTGGCGGCGGCACTCCTGCATCATGACGTTGGCGGCCTTGCCCACCGCGTCCATGGTCAGGGCGCAGAAGAGGAAGGTCAGCATCACGCCCATGAACAGCCCGCCCAGCAGCGTCGGGCTGGTCATCGAGACGTTGTAGAACAGCAGCACGTCCGAGATCGAGACCTGCCTGGTGTTGACCACGCGCAGCTCGATGCCGTCGTGCACATGATCACCGTGGGTGATGCCCCCGGTGAGCGTGAGGTTCCGCTGCAGCCGCAGGTCGGTCCCCTCGCCCGCCCAGCTCACCGCGAAGGAGTCGCCCCGCAGGAACTGGTCCATGATCTCGTTCTTGGGCAGGTCGCCCTGGTCGCCCATCTCGTCGAACTGGAAGTTGTCCAGCACGAGCGCGCCGCCGGTGTACGTCGTCTCGTTGTCCTCGTCTTGCGTGAAGATGCCAAAGCGGCGGTGGCCCTCGTACACCGCGTAGGTGCCCGGGCCGGCGGTGCTCACCAGCGCCGCTTGCTCCTTGGCAAAGTTCGTCGTCTGCTTGTTCACGTGGTACTGCACCACCTGCACGTACGCCGCCAGCAGGGCCAGCGCGGTCAGCGCGGCCGAGCCGATGGCAAAACCCTTGCCCGTGGCGGCCGTCGTGTTGCCGATCGAGTCGAGCAGGTCGGTGCGCTCGCGCACCTCGGGAGGCTGGCCGCTCATTTCCGCGTTGCCGCCCGCGTTGTCGGCGATCGGGCCGTACGCGTCGGTCGCCAGCGTAATGCCCAGCGTCGCCAGCATACCCACGGCCGCGATACCCACGCCGTACAAACCCATCAACAGGTTCTCGTTGCCGCCCGCGACACCGAAGGCCACGAGGATGGCGACCACGACCGCGAAGATCGACAGCCACGTGCTCTTCATGCCCTCGGCGATGCCAGTGATGATGACCGTCGCCGGCCCGGTGATGGCCTGGGCCGCGATGCGTTTGGTGGGTGGGTGCTCGTAGCTGGTGCAATACTCGGTCCACCAGGCGATCACCAGGCCACTGATGAGGCCGGCCGAGATCGACCCGCCGAACTGCCACCACTTCACGCCCAGCACGCGGGCCGTCTCGGCGTCACCAAGCAGCAGGAACGGCACGCCGAACGCGGCGACCAGCAGCAGGAACGACGAGAGCCACACGCCCTTGTGCAGGCTCTTGAGCAGGTCCTTGAAGCCCGCGTCTTCCTTCGTCCTGACGGCGAACACGCCGATGATCGAGGCGATGATGCCCACGCCGGCCAGCACGATCGGCAGCGTGCCGACCTTCATGGCCAGGTCGAAGCCGCCCTCCATGCCGCGGAGGACCGTCACGCTAAAGGCCGCCGACACGCCAAGGGCGATGGCGGCGATGATGCTCGAGTAGTAGCTCTCGTACAGGTCGGCGCCCATGCCCGCCACGTCGCCGACGTTATCACCAACGTTGTCGGCGATGGTCGCCGGGTTCCGCGCGTCGTCCTCGGGGATGCCGGCCTCGACCTTGCCGACAAGGTCGGCACCCACGTCGGCCGCCTTGGTAAAGATGCCGCCGCCCACCCGGGCGAACAGGGCCTGGAGCGACGCGCCCATCTTGAAGGAGATCAGGACCGTCACCATCGCGGCCAGCAGGCCCTCGCGGTTGCCCGGCTCGGACAGGCTGAACGCCCCGAGCTTGTCGCCAAACCCGATGAAGAAGAAGTACCAGAAGCTCAGGTCAAGGATCGCCACGCCCACGCACGTCAGGCCCATGACGGCGCCCGAGCGGAAGGCAACGGTCAGCCCATCGTTCAAACTCGTCTGGCACGCCGTGGCGGTCCGGGCGCTGGCGTTGGTCGCCATCCGCATGCCGAACCAGCCGCACAGGCCGCTCAGGAAGCCGGCGATGGGCACGCCCACCATGGCCCACACGGGCTCGAGCTTGCCCCAGACCATCAGCCCCAGCACGGCGATGAGCAGCACGAACACGATGCCCACGACCTTGTACTGGCTCTTGAGGTAGGCCATCGCGCCGTCGCGGACGGCCTGGGCGATGCGGACCGTCTCGCCCTCGCCCTCGGGCTTGCTCATGACGCTGCCGCGCAGGTAGATCGCCGTGGCGATGGCGGCCACGCCGGCAATCGGGGCGACGTAGTACGGTGCGGGGATGTCGCTGATGGCCCCCAGGGTAATGGGCAGGGGGGGCAGCGACGGCATCGATGATACGGGCATGGAACGGGATCCCTCTGTACGAGATTCTGCGGCGATCAACCTGGCCGGCTTGTCACGGTCGGCTCGCGTAAAGGGCCGATCATAGATCGGACAACCCCGGATTCCGACCCCCCGGCGGCCGCAATCTGCGGGTCTCCCGCCTGCCGCCCATCAGCCTGCTGAGCCACCATCCCATAGAGGAGAGCCCCATGCTCATCAAGACCATCGCCGGCGTCGCCCTGGCCTTCGCCCTGGGCGCCTTCTGCCGCTGGATCGACATCCCCGTGCCCGCCCCCAACCGCCTGATCGGGGCGGTCTTAGTGCTGGCCGTCACCCTGGGCTACCTGGCAGCCGACGGCCTGCTGCCGCCCCAGGTCGAGCCGCCGTCCCAAGAAGAAACCCGCGACAGTCCTGAGACCGCCGCGGGCGAATGACCCCACCGGGATTCGAACCCGGGTTTCCAGGATGAGAACCTGGCGTCCTGGACCAGACTAGACGATGGGGCCAGTCGGCAAAACGAAAACGCCAGAGGCAACGCTACCAGCGATGTGGGTCGCGGTCAACCGGCTGGAGGCGGACGACCGCCCGAGCGAGCCCACAAGCAAACCGCCGCCAACGCCAACCACGAGCCGCCCGCGGCCACGCCACATTTCTCCGGCCACCCCGCCAGACCGCGCACGACCTGCGCAAAGTGCGTCCGAGAACGGCCCCAAGGTCCGCGTAAACGAAGTTCAGAATCCTCCGGAACAACAACAGAATCGTCCGGGACAGCTTCGCAAGCCTTTAGAACAGCTTCGGAATGCTCCAGAAGAACTTCCGGAGGCTGCCGGACAGCCGCGGAATGGTTCGGATCCATGACAGAACGCCTCGGAACAACCGCCGGGGGCCTGGGAACCGCCACCGGGACCCTCGGAGCTACCGCGGAACCCTTCCGAACCGCCACATTTCGGCTTGCGTGCGGGGCCGGTTTCGGGTATGCTGGCGGCCAGGAGAATCTCCATGCCCCGGATCCAAGACCTCGTGGCCCCCCCGGCCGTCCCCACCGCCCGGCTGCTGGCCGCCGCCGGCCTACTGGCGTGCGCGGCATCCGCGCTGGGGCAGGGTGCCGACCCCATCCTGCACTACGACTTCGATGATGGCCTGCGCCCGACCGCCAATCTGGGCACGCTGGGCCCCGCCTACGACGGACAGATCGGCGGGGGCATCGAGTTCGTCCCGTTCATGGGCGGGCTCGCGCTGGGCTTCGACAGCACCGGTGATGGGCAGGTCCGCCCACTGGGCGATGAGGACGCCTTCGACCTGGCGGACGGTGACTTTTCCATCGCGGTGACGGTCGTAACGTCCAACACCGAGCCGGGTGCCGAGGGCGGACGGTTCGTCGTGAACAAGGAGAAGTCGGGCTCCGATGATGGCTGGGCCCTCACGGTGCGCCGGGACGACGGCGTGGCCACGTTCTCGATCTCGGCGGATGGCGTGCTGGGCGTGGGGCTGCGCAGCGTGACACCGGTCAACGACGGGCGGGCGCACGAAGTGGTTGCCGTCCGTGTGGATGACCGCTTGGCCATGGCTATCGATGGCGTCATCGAGGCGGTCGTGCGCATCCCCGCGGGCTTCGGCTCGACGGCCCAGAACGATTTCGAGCTATCGATCGGTGGACGCGGCCGCTTTAGTGGCAGCCCGACCACGGGAGCCAACGACGAGTTCCTGGGCACCATCGATCAGGTGAGGATCTACGACACGGCGATCATCCGCCCTTGCGACGCCGATTGCGACCTCAGCGGGAGCCTCGACCTCTTCGACTTCTTGTGCTTCCAGAACCTCTTCGACGCCGGCGACCTGGCCGCCGACCTCGACGGCGACGGCAGCCTCACGCTGTTCGACTTCCTGGCCTTCCAGAACGCCTTCGACGCGGGGTGCCCGTGAGAAGAGGCAATGGGCAATGGGTTCGGAAAGACCACTACCCTCCGCCTCTGCCCCATTGCCTATTGCCCATTGCCCCGCCCCTACGCCGGCCCCAGCAACACCAGCACCGTCGTGTTATAACACGCGTGCGCCCCGACCGCCAGCCCGAAGCCCCGCAGCAGGTAGATCGCCCCCAGGTACAACCCGCCCACCAGGTACAACAACGCCGGCCAGGTGAGCACGCCCACGTCGTGGTACAGCATGAACGCGGCCGCCGAGATGGGCAGTCCGATGGCCACCACCACCTTTGGCCCCAGCTTGCACAGGTCGGCCAGCACCGCGTGCAGCAGGGCGAGCAGGGCCATGCGGAAGAGCAATTCCTCGTACAGCCCTGCCCCGATGGCGATCACCAGCCGAGCCTGCCAGCTCAGGTGGCCCAGGGCGTCGAGGCTCGCGGGGACAAGCGGGGGCGTGGAGGCCGGCGCCGGCTCGCTGATCCGCGTCACCACACCCGCGAACAGCAGCAGCGGCACCATCCACGCCACCGCCTCGGCGAACATCAGCGGCACCACCATCGGCCGCAGCCGCCACCGCCGCTTCTCGAACACATGCCACAGCAGCAGCACAACAATTACCACCGCCGCCGGCAGCGAGTACCCCACCACCGTCGACGCCGACACGCCCAGCCCCTCCATCGCCTGGGCCAGCAGCACCCACGCACGAACGCCGCCGGTCTGGGCGAGTTCCTCGTGTCGCATGGCCAAGCCGACCTCGTAGATCACGATTAGCGGCAGCAAGAACGCCAGGATGTGCAACGGCGACCGCGACGCGCGGGCGTACTCGGCCAGGGCAGGGCCCTGGCACAGGTCGGGCTCGCGCCGGTGATGGTCACGAGCCCGGCTCGTCGTCCGTGCTTTGCCCTGTCTCGGCATGGTGCGATGGTAAACCGTGCTACGGAAGAAACAAAAAGCCCGCCAAAATGCGGCGGGCTTGATCAGTGACTGCTTGTCGCTTCGCTCAGTTGCCCGAAAGAACACGGGCCTTCAGCCTCGCGTTCAGGCGGCTCTTGCGGCGAGACGCCTGATTCGGGTGGATCACGCCCTTCGAGGCGGTGCGATCCAGCACCTTCTGCACGACCAGGAAGGCCGCCTTGGCCTCATCGACCGAGCCGTGGGCCAGCTTGTCGTTAAAGTCTTTGATCGCGGCGCGCATGGCCTGCAGGCGCCAGCGGTTGCGGGCGCGGTGGCGGAGGTTCTGTCGGTTGCGCTTGCGGGCAGAGACGGTGTGAGCCATGTGCGATCCATTCCTCTCCGGGAGACCGACCCTCGATGGGACCGATCCTGCCGAGCCATTGGCCAGTTTCGTGGAGCCGAGACAAGTCTAGGCCGAACCCAGACCCCACAGCCGGCACCATCGAGCGTGCCAATCCGCTGAGAGTCGGTCCGGGCGGGCCCCCACGGCCGTGCCAAGCGGCGACAACCGCCCGCCACAGCCCCCGTGGAGTGGGTGAATTATGACGCCCACGCCCCCCCCAATCAAGCCCCCCACCCTCGTCAATCCAAGCAATCCCGCCCGCGCCAACCGCCCGAGCCCAAACCCAAGGCCACCCACCAGCCCACCGCCTCCCATTGTCACACCCCGGCCACCGGTGCTACTATCGCCCTCGACTCGCCGGGCCAGACCCAGCGAGTCGTTGCGGGTGTAGCTCAATTGGATAGAGCACCTGACTACGGATCAGGAGGTTTGGGGTTCGAATCCCTACACCCGTGTTGATGACGCCCCCGGTTGAGAAACCAGCGGGGCGTTTTTCGTGCGCGGCGGCCGAACAATGCCGCATGCCATCCACCACGATCGCGTCCGACCAAACCACCCTCCTCACCGCACTCGCCCAAGCCTGCGACCGCGTCGGCATGGGCCGGCACTTCGACGCCGGCGAGGCCATCGCCGGCCGCTGCGGCTCCAACGCCACCGACGCGGACCTGGATTGGGCCGCGGGGCAACTGGCCGGCATGGACCTGGACGCCCTGGCCGGGCTCATCCGCGTGGGGGCGGCCCGCTTCCACCTGCTGAACAAGGCCGAGCAGCTCAACATCATCCGCGTCAACCGCCAGCGCGAGATGGACGCCGGCGATGGCCCGGCCCGGCCCGAATCCATCGACCAGGCCATGGAGCAACTCGTCTCGAACGGCATGGGCCCGGCCGACATCGCCGCCCTGCTCGGCCGCCTGGACATCGGCCCCACGCTGACGGCCCACCCCACCGAGGCCCGCCGCCGCACCGTGCTCGACAAGCAGGCCGACGTCGCCGCCAGCATCGTCCGCCTCGGCCGCGGCGGGCTGACCGCACGCGAGACCGCCGAGATCCACGGCCGCCTCGAACGCGCCATCTCCCTCCTTCTGACCACCGACAACGTGCGCGTGCAGCGCCTCGACGTGCCCGCCGAGGTGCGCAACGGGCTGTACTTCATCCAGACCACCATCTGGCGTGCCGTCCCCCGGCTCGTGCGCGACGTGTCGTGGGCGGCCAAACGCACCTTCGGCGAAGACCAGAGTGAAATCGTTGCCAACGACCTGCCCGCCATGCTCCGCTACCGATCCTGGATCGGCGGCGACCGCGACGGCAACCCCAACGTCACCGCCGAGGTCACGAAACGCACGCTCGACCTCATGCGCGAGACGGCCCGCGAGCTGTGGGACACCGAACTCCAACGCCTGCACGACGCCCTCTCGGTCTCGAGCGAACGCGCCAGCTTCGGCGACGCCCTGCCAACCGACGGCGACGGCCAGTACAAGCACGAGCCGCTCCGCGTCAAGATCACTCAGATGCGCGAGCGCCTCACCGACCGCGACTACAACTCCCAGGCACTCCTCGCCGACCTGCTCACACTCCGAAAAGCATTGCACAACACCAAGAAGCCCGGCCTCATCCGCGTGGCCGAGGAGGGCCTCCTCGCCGACGCCATCACGAGAGCGAGGGCCTTCGGCCTGCATCTGGCGACCCTCGACATCCGCCAGCACTCTGGCGTCCACGCGAAGGCGCTCGCCGAGTTGCTGAAACTCGCGGGCGTGGAAGACAACTACGAATCCCTGGACGAGGCCGGCAAGCTCGCCGTCCTGCGACGCGAACTCTCCGCCAATCGCCCCTTGGTTCGTGAGAATGCCGTTCTCAGCGACGCGACCACGGAACTCATGGCAACACTGCGCGTCGTCCGTGACGCGGTGCAGCGCGAGCCCGAAGCCGTCCGCTGCTGGGTCATCTCGATGACCAGCCACCTGTCCGACATGCTCGCCCTCCTGCTGCTGATGCACGAGGTCGGCCTCACCATCCAGGTCGTTCCGCTGTTCGAGACCGTCGACGACCTGGCCAACGCGCCACATCTGATGCACGAAGCGCTGGCCGACCCCATCTTCCGTGCGCACATCGACACAACCAGCACCGGCGACCCCGAGCAAGAAGTCATGCTCGGCTACAGCGACTCGAACAAGGACGGCGGCTTCTTGATGGCCAACGCCGCCCTTCACGTCGCCCAGCGCCGCATCGCGGAGGTCTTCGACACCCACAACGTCGGCCTGCGCTACTTCCACGGCCGCGGCGGCACCATCGGCCGCGGCGGCGGGCGCGCCGGGCGCGCCATCCTGGCCGCCCCACCCGCGGCCCGCAGCGGCCGCATGCGTTTTACCGAGCAAGGGGAAGTGATCACCTTCCGCTACGCCCTGCCCGCCATGGCCCGCCGCCACCTCGAGCAGATCGTCCACGCTGCGATGCTCGCCGAAGCATCACGCGGCAAGAGCCAGGGCGCCGACGACTTCGAGGCACTCGTGCTCGACCTTGCCGGCCACGCGCGAAAGACCTACCGCGAGCTCATCGACGCCCACACGTTCTGGCCCTGGTTCGTCGACGCCAGCCCGGTGCGGCACA
The DNA here is from genome assembly GCA_025916675.1 of Phycisphaera sp. Lineage (NCBI taxonomy): Bacteria > Pseudomonadati > Planctomycetota > Phycisphaerae > Phycisphaerales > Phycisphaeraceae > Phycisphaera > Phycisphaera sp. The sequence continues at coordinate 759,249 of CP098402.1, read as the reverse complement.
TCGGCGACATGCGCATCGCCTCGCGCCCCGTGTCCCGCGCAACGGGCTCCAAGCTCGTGTTCGACAAGCTCCGCGCCATCCCCTGGGTCTTCTCGTGGGTGCAGATGCGCGCCCTCGCCCCGGGCTGGTACGGCCTGGGCTCGGCCATCGAGCACGCGAGCGAGTCCCAGATCGACCAATTGCGGGACGCCGCCGACGAGCGCGCGTTCCTCGGCACCGTGCTCGAGAACGCCGCCCAGGAGCTCGCCCGCGCCCGCATGCCGATCTTCCGCCGCTACGCGCTGAGCGCCGAGCATGGCCAGGCGATGTTCGAGACTCTTTCGACCGAGCACGACCGCACGCGCCGCGCCATCGCCACACTCACCGGCCGCGATGACCTCATGGCCCACGCCACCGTTGTCGGCCGCTCGATCGACGAGCGCAACCCCTGGACCGACGTGCTGAACCTGGCCCAGCTCGAGCTGCTCGAGCGGCACAAGGGCGCGAGCGATGCCGAGGCCGACCCCCTCACAATTGAGCCGATCAAGGCCGCCCTCCAGGCCAGCATCAACGCCATCGCCGCGGCGATGCAGTCGACCGGGTGAGGCCTTCCCAACGAGGCCCGGCCGCCAGCCCGGGCGTTCTTATGTTCAACGCGAAGGGCACGAAGGGCTCGAAGGACTGGGGCGTCCGAGAATCCCCCTCGCCCGCCCCGCCCGCGGCGGGGCCTCGTGCATCGCCCGGGGAAGCCCGCGGACGCGCGGCGGGAGTTTGTGGATCCACAACACAATTCTGCGCGAGCGCAGCGGGAGTTTGTGGATCCACAGAACAATTCTGCGCGAGCGCGGCGGGAGTTTGTGGATCCACAGAACAGTTCTGCGCTAGCGCAGCGGAAGTTTGTGGATCCACAGAATAGTTCTGCGCTAGCGCAGCGGAAGTTTGTGGATCCACAGAATTGCGCTGCGCCGACGCGATCGGGGCTGGGGGGGCGCCAGGGCGGTTTTGCTATCCGGACGGTCCGGGAATCACGGGCGGGAGCGGCGGCGGACCGCTGAAGAGTGGAAATTGGCAATTGGCAATAGGAAAGAGCCGGAGGAACGGCATCGTTTCCGGACCAATTGCGGATTGCCCTCTTCCTCTTCTCTTCCCCGATGCCCTATGCCCAGTGCCCGATGCCTTTCTTCACTCACACCCCGCATCAAACGCCGTCTGGAACGCCAGGAAGTCGAAGAGGGTCAGCTCGCCGTCGCCGTCGAAGTCGGCGGTTGCGTCGCCGTCTTGGAAGAGGTTGAGGAACGTCAGGAAGTCGAAGATGGTGAGGGTGCCGTCGGCGTCGAGGTCGGCTTCGCAGTCGCCGCAGGTGAGGTCGAAGAAGTAGGCCGCGCCGGGCCACGAGGTGCCGCCGGCGTGGTCTTCGGGTGCTCCGACGAGCGTGTGCTGGCCATCGGTCGCGATCGAGACGCCGTAGAAACCCGCGTAGCTGAATGGATTCGGCACGAGTTGTCCGACCTCGTGCCACCGGCCGTCGGCGTCACGCTCGAAACGCAGCACGGTGCCGTCGTGGCCCGGGTCGCTGCCGTTACGATTGGTACGAGCGAGTAGAAGATCACCAGTGAGAGCCATGCGGTGGCCCAATTCGTCACCCTCTTCTGGGTTGCTGTGGTTTAACTCCTGGCGCATCACCCACTGGTCGCCTTCCAGTTCGTAGATGAACACGGCTCCCTGGAACTCGAATTCCCGCTCGACTCGACGGGCCGAGATCGCCAGGGTTCGGCCATCGAAGGCGATCCAATCGCCGAACTCGCGATTGTCGATGTAAGGCTCGGGCGGGAGGATCTTTTGCGTAAACTCGAATTCTCCATCCGCATCCCGGCGGAACACATAGACCGAGCCGCCGTCGCGAATGAGGGAACTGTCCCGGACGGCGCTGGCAAACAGCCAGTTGTCCTTCAATGCGGTGATCGCACCGAAGGATGCTGAGCTAGGCAGGCCATCGGGTGCCTCGATAGTCTGGCTCATTTCCCAACCGTCGATACCTCGCGTGTAGATGTGTTTCTGGAGAGTAAAAATCGGAGACACGACAACTGTGTCGCCATCGAGAACGACGAATGTTCCCCAACCTATTCCCCTGAACAACAACGGCGGCACCAGCCTCGCGGTCTCGACCCACTCGTCGCCGTCGAACTCGTACACGAAGCCGCCACCTCGGCCGGTTGTTGTTGGCCATCCGGTGTTGTACGAGCCTACGACGAGGCGATCGCCGTCGGCGTCGAGCCACGTGCCGAACATGTCAAACGAGGCCGCGTCGTGAGGCACCAGTGTCTGTGTGTGGACGAGCCTGCCCTCGATATCCTCGTAGACATAGACGGCCCCGGTGGTGCAGCAGCCAATTCGGGCCTGAGCATCGCTCACGAACCAGAACCGCCCGTTGGTCGCGGCTGAGCCTCCGAAACCGGTTGTGTGTGTGACTGGCGGCGAAACAACCCGCTGGGGCTCACACCCCTCGTCGGCTGAGGCGAACGTAGCAAGAATGGCGGCACACGTCACGGCGAGGGATCGGAACATGCCCATATTCTGACCGATCCAAGCCGTTGATGCAAGGGGACTTGCACAAATGTGGCAAAGAAAATGCCCCAAACACCGTGGTTTAACGCATCAGACCCCACATTGACCCGTACAGAGGAACAACGTGATCATTTCTCGAGTCAATAGGACTTCAACCATGCCTGTGTCCAGAGCAACTGTTGCCCTATGCCTTCTTGGCATCTCCGGATTAGCCCTGGGTCAGGGCCAACTTGTGAACGACCCTGAAGATGGGGACTACGACGCCGTCCAGAGCACGGCCCCGAACATCGCGGTGGGTGAACTTACCGCGATCGTGGCCGGGCCCCATGGCATCCGGCTCTACGACAAATCCGCAAGCGTGCTGGACTCTCGCTTCTGGACGGGTTCGCTCCCGTACGCTGGCACCAACCCCATCACCGACCCGGCGTTCCCGTTTGCGCCCGCCGACATGGACGCCATCGGCGGGACACCCCGGGTGCTACAGCACGGACAGGCCGACTACGACCCGATCAGCGAGCGCCTGTGGATGCTGTATTCCGAGACCTGGGGGTTCAACCCGGAAATTGGCATCAACTGGCAGTGCGTGCAGCAAGTGCATATGGCCGTGAGCGGCGATCCGGACGGCTTCATGCCGATGGACGTGCTGGACACACTCTCCGACGAGCACTGGTGGTACTACACGGGCAACACCACCGAGGGCACCGACGGCAACGGCGGCATCGCCTTCGATTTCAAGAGTGGCGCCATAAACTCGTTTCGGGGCGCTCCATTTGATGTCAATCACCGCCCTACCGAAGACACAATCCGATTCCCCTCTCTCGGCTTCGACGAACGTGCGGTGATCGTGGCGTTTTCGAGCCATGGGCTGTGTGCAGTGGACGACGTCACGCCCTTCCAGCAGTTCATCTACATCATCCCCCGCGAATACCAGGGGCCGACGGGCCCGGTCGAGTTCATCAACGGCGGGCGCCCCACGGAAAACGATTTCATCTCCATTCGCATGCTTGGCAGACCCATCATCGAGGACGTCTCGGTGCAGGCCAAGATCGCCCAGGAGCCCTACGAGCAGTATGACAACGTGACGCTGATGGTCAGCACCGATGGCACAGGCTCGGGCACTCTCCAAGACTCCATCCGCATCAAAGGTCTGTTCTTCGAGCCCAATCCCGAAGTAGGACCGCCACGATGGGAAGTGCGTCAGCGTCTCGAAGAGGTTGTTTCCTCGCCGCAGGGCTGGGAAGTCCTCGACATGGGCCTGAGCAGCTACGGGCTTGAGTTCTTCCGCCCGACTTCCGCGGATGACCCCGCCGCCGCCGTGTTCTCCCCGACGGTCGAAGAAGACATGTTCACCTCGGCCATCCTTACCGAGGATGCTGCTGGCAATCCGCGTGTGTTCGCGGTGCATGCAGTTCTTCCCGATGATGGGACTGGCAGTGCCGACGACCACTGGGTCGTGCAGTGGTATGTTATCGATCCGAAGGTGCCCGATACCGACCCGATCAGCCAGGGTTATGAGCCGTTCCACGATGCCGATATTCTGTCGGAGGATTGGCGGCCGACCATCGTTGATGCCGGCCGTATCGAGGTGGAAGGCGGCCACTGTTACCACCCCGTGCTTGGTGTCTCCACGGGCGGGCTGATGACGATCGAGTACACGTACTCGAGTTCGACCGACGAGCAGGAGATCCGCCGGGCACGATTCAACAGCAGCCATGCCATTACGAGCACCACGACGCTGCGCACGGGACCAAGCGGGGGTTATCTTGGGGACCGCTGGGCGTTGTACGCGGACCTGCAATTCGATCCGAACCCGGCCACTGGCGCTGGCGCGTGCAACTGGCTGTGGTCGACCCACACGCTGGTAGACGAGGATGCCACGTCGTCAACCTTCATCCGCGACGTGTGGCTTTTCCGTAAGGCCAGCACGCCCTTCTGCTTCCAGACCGACATGAACTCCAACGGCTTCACCGAGATAGATGACATGGTGATGTATAACAACCTGTTCTTGCAGGAAGACGCTCGCGCCGACACCGACGCCGATGGCGTGGTTGATGCGACCGACATGGCCAACTACCTGGACGCCTACGACAAGGCGACCGGGCCGTAAGCGGATCGGCAACCTCGTTTCACCCCCACGGGCCCGCTCACGCGGGCCCGTTTCATTGCTCTAGCGTCCCATCACGCCCTGCGGCCCCACGCCCGCCTCCCCCCAGGCCGCACAACCGGACCGCGCGGCGGATCTTTTTGTGCCCGAGCCTCCCCAATGCTCACGACGCGATCGCCAACCGCCGAAGACCGCACCATGGCCGGCACCGGTTCGGTCGAGCGCGCAACGGCCCGTGAAGCCGGGCCCGGGAGATTCGCACATGGCAAACGAGAGAGTGCCTCGCACCGAGGCCGAGTTCGTCCCCTGGCTGGCCGAGCACGTCGTCATCTGGAGCGGCGGGCAGGGCACCCCGCCCAGCATCGGCCTGACACCAACCCAAGTGGCGGATCTGGCGGCCTTATCGGCCGACCTTGACGAAAAGTACCAATCGATGCGCGACCTGGTGGCCCTGAAGAAGGCCGCCCGCGTCGAGAAGGACACCGCCCTGGCCGCCGCCCGCGCCATGGTGGGCGGCGACATCGAGATCATCGACGGCTTCGCCAAGACCAGCGGCGACCCGGACGTCTACGCCCGGGCCCAGATCGACCCGCCCAAGCCGGGCACGCCCCGCGTCGAGGCGCCCATCCCCGCCCAGGTCACGATCACCAGCACCACCGACGGCGCGTTGGAGGTCACGTTCAAGGCCAACAAGAGCGGCGGCTCGGTGTTCATCATCGAGCGTCAGCTCGTCAGCGGCGGCATCGCCGGGCCGTGGCAGTACGCCACCACCAGCACCGAGAAGGCCTGGCTGGACCATGCCGTGCCCACCGGTCTGGACGAGGTGCGCTACCGCATCCGCACCAAGCTGACCAACGGCGTGCTGAGCGAGTGGTGCTCGCCGGTGCCGTTCTTCATGGGCACCGGTTCGGGTTCGTCGGCCGGTTCGACCGCTAGCGCCACCGATGGCGATGGCCTGACCATCGAAGACGCCCAGGCCCTCAAGGACGCCCAGACCGCCAAGGGCGCCGATAAGGCAGGCTGAATCAGTTCGAACATCTCGATCCTTCTCGCGGCGGATGGGCACGGGCCCGTCCGCCGCTTTCGCTTGGCCGGGGCGTTCTAGACAACCAAACTTACGTCGGCGCCTCGACCCCCTGGATGATCCCGTCGAGGATGCTCTCGGCCTCGCGCCCGTCGCTCTGCTCGAGCCCGCCCCGAATAATCAGGCGGTGGGCGACCACGGGCATGATGTTGTCCAGCACGTCCTCGGGCACCACGTAGTCGCGGCCGTCGATCAGCGCCGTGGCGCGGGCGACCTGCGTGAGCGCGAGCGCGCCGCGGGGCGAAAGGCCAAGCCGCAGGTCGGGCGAGCGGCGCGTCGCGCCGGCGATCGCGACGACATACTCGAGGATCTTCGCGTCCACCCGCACGGCGCTGGCCTTCTGCTGCAGTTCGATCAGCGTTTCCAGCGGCATCACAGGCCGGAGCTGCGGCAGCGCATTGCTGGCCGGCCGACGCTCGAGCACCTGCACCTCGGTCTTGGGGTCGGGGTAGCCCAATCGAGTGCGCATCAGGAAACGGTCGAGTTGGTTCTCGGGCAGCAGGTAGGTGCCCTCGAAGTCATACGGGTTCTGCGTGGCGATGACCATGAAGGGCTTGGGCAGCGGGTGGCTGACGCCGTCGATCGACACGGTCGCCTCGCTCATGGCCTCGAGCAACGCCGTCTGCGTGCGCGGCGTGGTCCGGTTGATCTCGTCGGCCAGCACGATGTTGGCGAAGATCGGCCCTGGCTTGAAGCTGAACTCGCCCCGCTCGCGGTCATAGATGCTCACACCCAAAATATCGCTGGGCAAGAGGTCGGGGGTCATCTGCACCCGCGCCAGCTTGGCCTCCACGCTCCGCGCGATGGCCCCGGCCAGCACCGTCTTGCCCACGCCCGGGACGTCCTCGATCAGCAGGTGCCCGCCGGCCAGCATCGTGCGCAGGACGCGGTCGACGGCCTTGGGGTTGCCCATGAACACCGAGGCGATGTTGTCACGAAGCTTCGAGATGGGCCCCGCCGTGGCGTCGGTCATGTGCTCTCCATAGTTCACCCCACCGAAGAATCTCCCCGGAGCCCGGGCACGAGAGCGAGGATACGCCACGAACGGTCGCCCGTCGGAGTTGCGTCGGCTCGCAAAATGCCCCCATGCCCGCTACTCTTACGCCCCCTCGCCGGAGCCACCGGCAGGCCCAATCCCGGAATCTCTGAGCATGACCCAGAACACGCCCGACAACACCGCCCATATCCCCCTGTATGGCCCCAAGGCCACGGGTATTGGCATCGCCGCGTCCATCGTGGCGTCGGCGTTCGGTGCGGGCCTGGCGCTGGCCGCCGGGGCCGAGGGCGACTCGCTAATGGGCGGTGTGGTGGCCGCGGGCCTGCTCACGGGCTCGTGGGTGCTGGCCTGGGGCGCGGCAACCCTCACAGGGCCCTATCGCGTGACAACCGCCGGGATGGCCTGGCTTGCCCTTTCCACCATCCGTTTGATGGTTTTGATCGTGTCTGGCATTGCTTTGGCGTTCGCCGCGCCAACGATGGGGCTCGGTTTGTGGTTCGCCATGCTGGCGGGCGGGCTCACGGCGGTCGCCGTCGATTGTGGGATGGCCCTCAAGAGCTTCCGCGAGCACCAGACGGTTCCGGTTGACCTGGCTTCGGTAGACCCGGCTTCGGTAGATCGCACGAGTGGAGGCACGCGTTGATGCCCTTTGGTTTGGACATGACGGGTCTTTTGACCGGTGTTGACGTCTTCGCTCCTTTGGTGGCGGCCGAGTCCAATGCCCTGCCCAGCCCGGTGGACCACATCGTGGCTCACCCCTTCATGATTTCCGAGGGCGGCTGGTGGTGGTGGTCGTCGGCGACGGCCAACCTGGTCATCTCGGGCGTCATCATGATCCTGATGGCCTTCTACGTCTCCAAGCGCGTGCGGACCGGCCCCGAGAGCCTGGGCGAGCAGCGCTACCTGACGCGAGGCAAGCTGGCCCAGTGCGTCGAGGTGCTCATCATCGTCCTGCGGGACCAGTTCATCCGGCCCGTGCTCGGCGAGCGCAGCGACAAGTTCATGCCATACCTCATGGCGGTGTTCTTCTTCATCCTCATCAACAACATGCTGGGCATGATCCCGTTGATTGACATCAACTCGCTGGTGAACTTCTACCTCGTCGAGGCGGGAGTCTTCGGTGAAGATGCCGAAAAATGGAAGGACCTGCACGTCGCGCCCTTCGGCGGCACGGCCACGCAGAGCATCTGGGTGACCGGCGCGCTCGCGGTCGTGGCGGGCCTAGTCATCAATATCGCCGGCGTGCTCCGCATGGGCCCGGGCCACTACGCCAAGCACCTGACGGCCGAAACGCCGGTCTTGCTGTGGCCCATCATGGTGCCCGTCGAGATCATGGGCACGTTCATCAAGCCCATCGCGCTGGCCTTGCGTCTGTTCGCGGTCATGACGGCCGGCCACATCCTGCTGGCGGTCATGTTCGTGTTCTTCGAGATGATCGCCCGCGACACGGCCGCCCTGGGCACCGGCATGGGCCTGGTGGTCGCGGTGATCCTGTGGATCCCGGTGATCCTGATGGCCACGTTCGTCTTCCTGCTGGAGCTCTTCGTGAGCTTCCTGCAGGCGCTGATCTTCATGTTCCTGACGGCCGTGTTCATCGGCCTGCTCGACCACCACGGCGAGCACGATCATGGTCATGGGCACGAGCATTCCGACCACGACATCCCCGCGACGGCTTCGACAGTCTGAGCCCCGCGTTTCCCAAGCAAGTATTTTTTCGCCTCCGGCAGAGGCCGGAATCGTTCCAGAAAGGATCGCAGAAACGATGATCAACAAGTACGCCCTGGCCACGCTGGCCCTGCTCGTCTTCGCCCCGGCTCTGGCCATGGCCCAGGCTGAGGGCAACGGCGACTTCACCTACTACGGCCTGGCGGCCATCGGTTCGGGCATCGCCCTCATCGGCGGTGGCATCGGCATCGGCCTGGTCGGCAAGGGTGCCGTCGAGGCCATCGCTCGCCAGCCCGAGGCCGGCGGCCCGATCGGCACGAACATGATCATCATCGCCGGCCTGATCGAGGGTGCCACGCTGGTGGGCGCGCTCGTGGGCCTGCTGGTCGTTCTCATCAAGTAAGTCTGCCGCTCGCTATCGCACCGAGAGCCTCGGTGCGCGCAGAGGAGGTCGCGATGCGACGTTCACTGATTCAATCGAGCTCGGGGATGGTCGCATCGGCGGCCGTCCTCCTGCTGCCCGCCATCGCGATGGCCGCCGATGAAGCCGGTAAAAAGGGCACGGTGATCCCCGGCATCAAGCAAGGCGTGCCGATGATGATCGCCGCCCTGCTGGTGTTCGGCATCGTGTTCTTCATCCTGTGGAAGTTCGCCTGGCCGCCGGTCGCCAAGGGGCTCGAGGAGCGTGATCGCAAGATCCTCGAGGGCCTCGAGGCCTCCAAGCGCGCGCTGGCCGAGGCCGACGCGATGAAGGAGCGCTACGAGAGCCAGCTCACCGAGGCTCGCGGCGAGGCCCAGCGTATCTTGGCCGACACCAAGGCCCGCCAGGCCGAGTTCACCGCTGAGCTGCGCTCGAAGGCCGACGCGGAGATCGCACGGATGCGTGAGCGTGCCCAGCGCGACATCGACGCCGCCCGGCGCGTTGCCGTGAATGAGCTGTACGCCGAGTCGGCCCGCCTGGCCACGCTCATGGCCAGCAAGATCCTCGAGCGCGAGGTGAGCGAGCAGGACCAGACCCGCCTGGTTGAGCAAGCACTCAGCGAGTTCGAGTCGGGCCGGAAGGCCTCGAACAACTAGGTTTTTCTTCCTTCCGCACCCGGGAGTCCCCAGGCATGCCGCTTCTCGAAACCCCGCCCGACGCGCTGTCGGAGGTCTACGCCACGAGCCTGTTCGAGGTCTGCCAGAAGGCCGGTGGTGATGCTGCCGTCCAGGAGACCCTCGACGAGCTCGACGCCATCCTCGAGATGGCGCGCCAGGACGCGGCGTTCAACGAGTTCCTGGCTTCGCAGGTGCTGCCCGCCAGAAGCCGTGCGGCGTCGCTTCGCAAGATCCTGGAGGGCAAGGTCAGCACCCGCACGCTGACGTTCTTGCTGGTTCTGAACGACAAGGACCGGCTCGGACGCCTGCCGTCGATGATCCAGGCCTTCCACGAGAAGGCACAGGAGGCGTTCGGCCGCCTTGAGATCGACGTCCACACCGCCGGGCCGATCAGTTCGGCCGACCTGAGCACCATCCGCGACCGGTTGGCTGCCGCGCTCGACAAGGAGGTCGTGGCGCACCATCGCAACGACCCGGCCATGATCGGCGGGCTCAAGCTGCGGTTTGGTGACCGGCTGGTGGACGGCTCCATCGCGACGCGCCTACGCCGCATGCGCGACCAACTGGGCCAGGACGGCGCGGCCCGGGTTCGGGCTCGCGTTGGCGAGATGATCGACGCGAACGCCGAGACTGAAGACCAGACGCCAGACGACGCCTGATTTCTTTCGAGGGGCACCCCAATGCCAACGCGGACCATCGACCAGACCCCCGTGGACGGCCAGCGGGCCCTTGTCCGCGTGGACTTCAACGTGCCCATGGACGGCGGCGCGATCTCCGATGATCGCCGCATCCGATCGGCCCTCCCCACCATCAGGAGCGTGCTCGACCGCGGCGGCAGCGTCGTGCTGATGAGCCACATGGGCCGGCCCGAGGGCGAGGGGTACGAGGAGCGGTTCTCGCTCGAACCCGTCGCAGGCCATCTTTCGGAGTTACTCGGCCGGCCCGTCGCGTTTCCCTCGAAGGACTGTGTTGACCAAGACGCCGCCAAGGCTGTTGAGAAGCTCAAGCCCGGCGGTGTGATCCTGTTGGAGAACCTGCGGTTCCACAAGGCCGAGAAGGACGGCGACGCCGGGTTCGCGGCCAAGCTGGCGGCGTACGGAGATCTATACGTCAACGACGCGTTCGGCACGTGCCACCGGGCCCATGCGTCGATGGTCGCCGTGCCGCGCGCGATGGTTGACAAGCCCAAGGTCGCGGGTTTATTGGTCGAGAAGGAATTGGCATTCCTGAGCGAAGCGGTCGCCAACCCGGCGCGGCCGATGGTGGTGATTCTCGGTGGCGCGAAAGTGTCGAGCAAGATCGGCGCGATCGAGCACCTACTGCCTAAGTGCGACGCGATGCTCATCGGCGGGGCGATGGCCTACACGTTCATGAGCGCCAAGGGCGATCCCACGGGTACGAGCCTAGTCGAGGAAGATCACGTTTCGACCGCCGAAAGCGCGATGGCGGCGGCCAAGGCGGCGGGCGTCGATTTGCTGCTGCCGATCGACCACATGGTGGCAGACAAGTTCGATCATGGTGCCCCCACCCGAGCCGAGGAGCGCATCCCCGACAACGCGGTCGCTGTCGATATCGGACCCAAAACAGCCGAGTTGTACGTGTCACGCATCGCCGGCGCGAAGTCGGTGCTGTGGAATGGTCCCATGGGCATCTTCGAGTGGCCCGGTGCCGACAAGGGCACGCGTACGGTGGCCGAAACCCTTGTGCGGGCCACCCGCGATGGGGCGACCACGATAGTGGGTGGCGGCGATTCTGCGGCCGCACTGGATGCGATGGGCCTAGCGACCGATATCACCCATGTGTCCACCGGTGGCGGGGCCTCGGTGGAGATGCTCGAGGGCAAGCGCTTCGAGGCCATCGAGGTGCTCGACAAGACCGCATAAACACGCCTGACGGGCCGCTTCTCCCCGTTGGCAAGACTGGGGAAGATGCAGACATGGGCACCTACGACCTTTGCGTGATCGGCAGCGGCCCAGCAGGCCAACGGGCGGCGATCCAGTCGGCCAAGGTCGGCAAGCGCGTGTGCGTGATCGAGCGCTTCGGCGAGGTGGGCGGCGTCGCGGTCAACACCGGCACCATCCCCAGCAAGGCGTTGCGCGAGGCCATCCTGGGCACCAGCGGCAACAAGAGCCTGCTGCCGACCGAGAACGACTTCATGTCGGCCCGTAGCAAGTCGTTCGCCGGCCTGCTCGACGCGGCCAATGGCGTCATCCGCCACGAGGTCAAGAAGGTCGCCGGCCACTTCGCGTCCAACGGCATCGACGTGGCATATGGCGAGGCCTCTTTTGTCGACCCGCACACCGTGCGCGTGTCGGGGGCGAACGTGTCGGAGGTCAAGGCCGACAAGTTCCTTATCGGCGTGGGCGCGAGCCCGGCCCGCCCGGACAACATCCCGTTCGACGGGCAGAACGTCATCACGAGCGACGAGCTGCTGCGGCTGGACTACCTGCCCGCCACGATGCTCGTCATCGGCGGCGGGGTGATCGGAACGGAGTACGCCTCGATGCTGACGGCCCTGGGCGTGCGCGTCACGCTCATCGAGGGGCGCAACGAGTTGCTGGGCTTTGTCGACAAGGAGATCACCGAGGCGCTCCAGTTCCACCTTCGCAAGCGGGGCATGACGCTACGCCTGGGCGAGAAGGCGGTGAGCATCTCGGTCATCGATCCGCCCGACCTAGCCCGCAGCGGAAACGCCCAGATGGCCGAGGTCTTGCTCGAGAGCGGCAAGACGCTGAGGGCGGATTGCCTTCTGTATTGCGTCGGCCGCCAGGGCAGTACGGCAGAACTGAACCTGCAGGCCGCCGGGCTCTCCGCCGACAAGCGCGGGCGAATCGAGGTCGACGAGCACTACCAGACCGCCGTCGAGCACGTGTACGCCGCGGGCGACGTCGTGGGCTTCCCGGCCCTGGCCAGCACGAGCATGGAGCAGGGCCGCCACGCGGCGTGCCACATGTTTGGCCTGCAACTGCCCGAGGACTCACGCACGCTGCCCTACGGCGTGTATGCCATCCCCGAGATCTCGATGGTGGGCAAGACCGAGCAGGAGCTGACCGAGGAGAACATCCCGTTCGAATCGGGCGTGGCCCAGTACGACGAGATCGCCCGGGGCCAACTCCTGGGTGACGAGCTCGGCATGCTCAAGCTGCTGATCCACCAGGAGACCCAGCATATTTTGGGCGTCCACGTCATCGGTGCTGGCGCCACCGAGATCGTCCACATCGGCCAGGCCGTCATGGCCCTTGGGGGCACGCTGGACTACTTCATCCACACGGTGTTCAACTACCCGACGCTGGCCGAGTGTTACAAGGTGGCGGCGTTGAACGGGCGGAACCGGCTGCGCAGCACCTGATCCACCCGCTGCGGCCTAGCCTCCCTCGGCATGGCCAAACGCAAGCGAAAAGCCGCCGTTCGAGAGACCGATCCGCTGCCCGAGCGGGCGGTGGCCGCTGGTTCGCTCGACGATGTGCTGGGGCACGACGACGCCGTGGCGTTCCTTCGCAAGACGCTGGAGGCCGGCCGCGTGCCGCACGCGTGGATGTTCCAGGGGCCAGCGGGCGTAGGCAAGCGGACGCTCGCCCTGGCGTTTGGTGCCGCCCTGCTGACGCCGCCCGAGCCGGGCCCGGACCGCGACGAAGCCCGGGAGCTCCTGGCGGCCGGTGCCCACCCAGATCTCACGCTGATCTCCAAGGAATTGGCCTCGTACAGCGCCGAGGCCGACGTGCGGAAACGCAAGCAGCGCAACATCTCGATCGACCTGCTGCGCGAGTTCTTCGATCCCGCCGTCGCGCGCACGTCGAGCCTGCCGGGAGGGCTCGCGGCGAAAGTGTGCGTGATCGACGAGGCCCACCTGCTCGCGCGCGAGGGCCAGAACCACCTGCTCAAGACGCTCGAGGAGCCGCCGCCGCGGACGGTCATCATCCTGGTGGCCGATCGGCCCCACGACCTGCTGCCAACGATCCACAGCCGGTGCCAGGGGCTGCGACTGGGGCCGCTCGACGACGACTCGATGCGGCGATGGCTCGAGGGCCGCGGCACGATCGGCGACGAGGAACGCTCGAACGTGCTCCGCTTGGCAGACGGCTCTCCCGGCATGGCCGACCTCATGCTGAGCACCGGTGTCGCGAGCTGGCCCGAGATCATCCAGCCGCTGGCCGAGAGCGCCGCAGCTGGGCGGGATGATGGTTCGCTGGCCGAGGCGTGCGTGAAGCTCGCGAGCGAGTGGTCCGAAGCGTGGGTGAAGGCCCACCCCGCCGCGAGCAAGGACGCGGCGAATCGGACGGCCCACGGCTTGGCTCTAGGCGTGATTGCCACGTGGGCGCGAGGGCATCTGCGCAACGGTCAGCTCGGGCCCGAAGCCCTCGAGGCGATCGCGGCGTGCTCGGGCTTCTTGGCGCGAGACGTGCAACCCAAGTTTGCGTATGAGGTGCTGACCGAGCAACTCGCTGCGGCGTCGCTTACGCCTGCACGCTGAGTGAGCCCGACTGGTGCTCGACAGTCGCCGCTGGCTTGCTGGCTGCTTGGGCCTCGGTCTTGTCCTGCTTCACGCGGTCCATGGCCAGTTTCCATGTCTCACGCTCGAACTCCAGAAGCTCGATGACGCCCTGGATGCGCTCGGGGTCCTTCTGCATGCTCGCTTCGGTCAGCTCGCTGAACATGAACATGAACAGGCTGGTCACCCGGTCGCACAGGTCGGGATCGACCTCACGATTCACGCCCACCGCCAACTCGGTGACTATGGCCCGGCACTGGCTGATGCCCTCGAAGCTCTGCTCATAGTTCTTGTCGATCAGGCCCTGCTTGCCCTGGTAGGCGAAGCGGATGGCCCCATCGAGCAAGAGCAAACGCAGCTCCGTCGGAGTGGCACTCATGACCTGGGAGCGGAGGTACGACATGGCCGATTCGGGTGGCATGGCTCTCCTATCGGCTGCCTCGGTCGGAGGATTGAGTCCGAATCAGGATCATCCCAGAGAGGCGAGGGCCGCCTGCTGGGCCTGGAAGTTGCTGATGATGCCCTCGAGCGACGCGAACTCCCGCTCAAGCCGGGTCCGTTTGTCGGCCAGCTTGAGGTCGAAGAACGCGATGCGGTCTTCCTGGAGCTGGACCTGGTTGTCCAAGGCCCGGCCGCGGGCGGTCAGCACACCGTCGACCGAGTCGATGTAGGTCTTGCTGAGTTCCTCGATGCGGGCGAACACGCCCAGCGACGAGAAGGTCTCGCGGGCCAGGGGGTTGGTCACTTCGATGCCACTGTCCAGAACGGTCTTGCCGCCCGACTGGTCGATCTCACGAGCGATCAGCAGGTCTTCGACGGCTTGCGGATCCTGCTCGATGGCCTCGCGGAGCTTGTCCTTGTCGAGTTCGAGCCGGGCACCATCGCCGAGCGTCAGGCCCACCTGGCTGAGGTTGCTGAACCGGCCCGAGACATTCTGAGGCCCGCCCAGGACGGTGCGGACCAATGCGTTCTTGAGGCCGATGAGCGTGCTGTCGCCCAGCAGCGGGCCGCGCGCTTCGGTTTCCTCGTCGAAGCGGCTCTGGAAGTCGATGCGGTCGAGCGTCTCGTTGAACGCCGTGACAAAATCTTCGATCTTGGTCTCGAGCTCGCTGCGGTCGCTGGCGACGTTGATCGTGACCGCCTCGTCGCTGGCCGATTGCAGGTTGAGCGTCAGGCCCTCGAAGACGTCGGTGATGGTGTTGCTCGAGCTGGTGACGAGCACGGCCTTGGCCGGATCGCTCGAGCCGAAGAACGCCTTAGCGTCCTGGCCTTCCTGCAGTTGCGTGAGCCCGAGATCGAACCCGCCGGTGTCGATCAGCGTGCGGCCGGCGACACCCGAATCGCGCGCGGTGAGGCTCAGACGGAAGGGGTTGGCACCCACGCCCTCGTTGAGGATCGAGGCCGTCACGCCCACGCCCGCTTCGTTGATCTTGGTCATCACGTCGCGGAGTGAGTCATCCGGATCAAACTCGATGGTCGTCTCATAGCTGCCCACGATGAAATTCTCGGCTGCGCTGGCCGCCTCGCCCTCGATGTTCAGGGCCGACGCGACCGAGCCGCTGACGTCCTCGATGATGAGCTTGCCAGCTCCACCGCTGGTGTCTTCGAGGACGAACCCGTCGCCGTTGTCGTTGATCCGGACCGTGATGTCATCGCCCTCTATGGCGGAATCGATGGCTCGGAGCAGATCTGCGACGGTGCGCACGTCGCCGTTGATCTCGACCTCGTGGGACTTCGCGTTGGCGTCGATCACGCGGAACGTGCCCGTTCCGATGCCCTTGCCGCCATTCAGATCGGCCACCAGGGTGTTGAGGCCGACGTACTGACGCTGGATGCGGTCGCCGGTGAAAACGTTCGACGCAACCCCACCGGCTTCCGTTTTGATACCCAGTGCGACGGCGGTGTCGTCTGCGGTGCCCGAGCCACTGATCGAGAGGTTGCCGGTGCCGCCCGAGACGTCGGTGAATCGGAGGCCCGTGCCCATCTCGTCGAGTTCGACGGTGATCTTGCTCGGGTCGATCTGGTCCTGGAGTTGCTCGAGGAGGCCGTTGAAATCGGTATCTAGATCGTTGATGGTGATATTGATGAAGGTGCCATCGCGCGCCTGGATCTGTAGCAGGCCATCACCCAGATTTTCTGCCGAGCCCTTCAGGCCCGACAGCAACGTGCTGTTCATGCCGGCCAGCACTTGGCCGCCCTGCACCGTGCCGATCGTGGATCCTTCAGTGAAACCCAGGTCTTCCAGAGCACTCCCGACCAGCCCGGTGGTCTCGGCCAGAGCGATCGTGTTAGTGCCCACCGAGTCGAAGAGCTCGAACCCGTTGCCTTCGGCGTTCAAACGAGCGACAACGTCGGTATCGCTTAGTGCATCATTGATTCGGTCGAGCGCGTCGCCCACGGTGGCGGCCTTGCCCTCGAGCAGCGGGTCTTCGCCCTCTCCGGCATCGGGGTCGTACAACTCGCCCAATCGAACCTTGTAATCGTCGCCGTTCACGGTGATCGTGAAGTCGGCGGTCTGGCCGATGATGGTGTTGGCGAACACGCCGTTGCCGTCGTTGAGCACGGACAGCGGCGTCGCCTCGGTCAGTGCATACACGCTTGAGCCGACGACCTCGTCGCTGAGCACGGCCGCGCCGGTCGCCAACCCGAGTGACTCGATGACTTCTTCGGACCCGGCGTTCTCGAGGGTGATGTCGCTGCCATCGCCCGAAGCCGCGACGAGCACGAAGCCGCCGTCGCGCACCTTGGCCGTCACGCCGATGTCCGCGGCGTTGATCGCGTCGAGCACTTCGTTGACGGTGGCCGCCTTCGACAGATCAACCTCGGCCGTGTCGGTACCGTCGGAGATGCGGATCTTGCCGCGGGTGATGCCGTTGCCGCCGTTCAGGTCGGCCAGGGCCGTGTCACGGTCGAGCCGGGCCTCGGCACCCTCGAAGGTGAACGCGTCGGCACCCACCGGCACGTCGTCGGCCGACGAGAAGCCGCGGGTCAGCCACTGCTCGGTGCTCACGAGGCGATCGACCAGGAAGGTGTACGAACCGGCGGCGGCGCCAGCAGAAGCCGTGGCAGTCAGGATGCTCTCGTCTGAACTGGTCGCGCTTTTAGCGTCAAACACCGGCTGGGTGCGCAGCGAACTCACCATGCTGCGCAGATTCTGCAGGCGCGAGTTGATGTCCAGGTAGGCGGTCTGCTGGACCTTGATGTTGCTCAGCCGCTGCTGGGCGAGCAGTTTGGGCCGCGCTTCAAGTGAGAGCAACTGCTGGATAATCGAGGCCGTATCCAGACCGCTGGCCAGGCCGATTCCAGACGTAATACCACCCATCGCAGACCTCCTTGCCCGCTCGGAGACCGATCGTCCCCACCACTGCCACCAGCAGGCCTATCGGCCCGAAAGCGATCCGAAATCGAGTGCGATTCCCCCGAATGGACAACTCTGAGCAGGATGTGCCGGCAGATCCTGCCGATAATGAACGTATGCCCAGCAAGAGCAAGGCCAATCCAGCGATCACCGTCGGAGGAGTCGCCTTAGTGTTATCGGGCCTGTTAGGCCTGTTCCTGGCCAGCTTCTCCGTGGACCAACTGATCTGGGCCATGCTGCTGTTCGAGCCGATCGTGATCGGTGGTGGCCTCATCGCTGTCGCGGTTGGCATTGGCAAGCAGAAGTCCAGCGTGCCCATGGCCTTGGCGACCGCTGCTGGCTGCATTGCCGTGTCCGGCTTCCTCAGCACCGTGGCGGGACGCAGCACGCTCGGCTCTGGGCTGCTCGTGCCAATGCTGGGCGTTCGCCTGGTTATCGCCGGTGCCCTGGGGCTCTACGCCGCGTGGCTGGTAATCGGACCGAGCCGGGATGGCTGGAGGCGGATCGTGATGGGCTCGGTCTTCCTTATGCTCGGCGGCGGTATCGCGGTGTCGAGTTTTATCGGGCCTGCGAAGCCGTTCCGGGAATGGTTGCTCTCTATGGGTGGTTTTACGGCGAGTGCCGCGGCTCTGGTGCTGTTCGTGGTCTTCATGATCCTGACGGCGGCTGGCGTGCATCTCCTGGTGCGGCCCTTCGAGATGGCGATGGATGCGGGCACCCCCGAAGGGTCTGCCGCTTCCTAGCACCAGCACTCTCCATCGAAATGCTGGAGCTTTTTCTCCCAAGGACATCACATGGGCATTCTTGAAATTTTGGGCCTCATCGCCGTTACCTTCGTCGCCGGGGTCTTGCTGGCAGCGGCCATCTTCACGGTCCTGCGCCATCGCGCCGGGCGGAAGCGCAAGCTCGAAGAGCCGGGCAAGGTCGACCAGACCATCGTGCTGGCCGAGCGTGTGCGCTCGGTAGGACGGCTCGTGGGCCTGGAGGTGATGGTCAAGGAGATCGCGACCGCGTCTCGCGGCTTTCAGTGGATGCCCCCGCTGCTGCTCAGCCAGGCGAAGGTCGCGATGATCTTCCACTTCGAGAAGCAGTACTCCATCGATCTGACCCGTATCGAGGATGGCGACATCGAGCAGGTGGGCATCAACCGCTTCCGCGTGGTGCTGCCCGAGATCGACGGCACGCTACGCCTCTCGGATGTCACGCCCTACGACATCCAGCACGGGCGCGTGCTGGGCCTGTTCGACGTGATCCCGATGACCGCCGAGCGGCAGACCGAACTCATGGCTGCTGCCCAGCGCGACGCGGCCACGCTGTACGAGAGCAAGGAGCCCAAGTACCTTGCTGAGGCGAAGCGGAGCGTCGCGCGTCACTTGTCGTCCTTGCTTGAGCTCTTCGATGTCAAGGTCGAGGTGGTCTGGCGTGATGATGTCGAGGACGTGTCCGAGTCGATGCTCGAACCGGCCGCTGTCGGCTGAAGCGGCATCCCGCATTCGGGGCATGGATCGACGCCGTTCTGCATTGGGTAGGCGCAGTTGGGGCACCGCCCACGCCATCGCCTCCACCGTCGGTGCGCCCACACGCCCGCGTACCACAGCATGAGCATCGGGCTCGCATAGATCACCGTGTTCGCGATCAGACCGGGCAGCAGCGGTAGCCACGGGAACGCGCGACGAGCCTTGCGGACGGTCACGTGCGACAAGCCGGTATGCACACTTCTCAGTTCGTGATTCACGTTGGTATCGGTGCGACCCCACACGCACAAGAACGGCCAGCCCGCGGCGATGCCCCTGGAATTCTGTGGGTTTTCGATCGATGACCGCCGCAGCCAACCGGGCCGCGGGTCGCCCGGTCGCAGCGGGATTGGCTGGCTCCGTTGCTCGTCGAGCATGTCGGCCGCGTAGCTTTCAATCGGGCCCGTCACGGCCATGAGGCTGTATCCCGGCCGCCGGACCGTGAACACGTAGATCGACTGGTCGCCGTCCAGGTCATGGCGTGAGCTTGTTCGTGGGGTGAATTGGCCCCGATCGGGGATCAGCACGGTGACCACCGACGACGCGTACGCGCACACCAAGCCGAGCGACAGGAACACCAGCACCGGCAAGAGGATCGCCGGGCGATGCTCGCGCCCGCGCATCGCCTACCGCCCGAGCCCGTTGGTGCCCGGTGCCGGCACGGGTGCCATGTCGAACATGCGCTCCTGCTGGGGCTCCACGAACGTGTCGGTCGTCGGGTGCTCGACGTCGATGCGGTAGTCGCCGCTCCAGCAGGCGGTGCAGTACCGCTTGGGGTCGTGCTTGGCGCAGGCGAGCATTCCGTTGAGGGACAGGAAGTGCAGGCTGTCAACGCCCAGGTACTCGCGGATGTCCTCGACCGTGCGGCCGTTGGCGATGAGCTGGTCGCGGTGGGCGAAGTCAACGCCGAAAAAGCACGGATGGCGGATGGGCGGGCAGCTAATCCGCAGATGGACCTCGGCCGCGCCGGCGTCGTAGATCTGCCGCATCTTGAGGCGTGTGGTCGTGCCGCGGACGACCGAGTCGTCGACCACGATCACCCGTTTGCCGCGCACGAGCTCGGCGATGACGTTGAGTTTCAACCGTACAGCGGTCTCGCGTTCTTGCTGGGTGGGCTTGATGAACGTGCGCCCGACGTAGCGGTTGGGTACGATGGCCTCGCGGTAGGGGATGCCGCTGGCCCGCGAGTAGCCGTTGGCGGCGCTGCGGCCCGAGTCGGGCATGGGCATCACGTAGTCGGCCGGGCTGGCCTGCATCGCGGGGTCTTCGTTCCACAGGGCCGAGCCCAGATCCTCGCGGAAGGTCTGGACGTTCTGGCCGAAGACGTTGCTGGCCGGGCTGGCAAAGTAGACGTGCTCGAAGACGCACATGGCGGTCGGCTCGGCCTCTGGGGCGAAGCGGCGGCTGCGGACGCCCTGGGCGTCGAGGGTCACGATCTCGCCCGGCTCGACTTCCCTGACTAGCTTCGCGCCCAGCACATCCAGAGCCACCGTTTCACTGGCGACAACGGGCGAGCCATCGGCCATCTCACCCAGTACCAAGGGTCGCCAACCCCAAGGGTCGCGAGCGGCCTCGATGCGGTCTTCGAACAGGATCACCAGCGAGTACGCGCCCTGGAGGCGGCGGAGCGTGGCGGCCAGCGGGTCGGGTGCCTGCTGCTGCTCGGGGGCGGCCAGCAGGTGGATGATGACCTCGGTGTCGCTCGACGTGTGGAAGATGTGGCCATTCTCGCCGAAGGCGTGGCGCAGGGCGTTGCCGTTGACCAGGTTGCCGTTGTGGGCCACCGCGACGCGGCCCTTGGCGGTGGTCTGCACCAGCGGCTGGGCATTGGTCGACAGGCTCGCGCCCGTTGTGCTGTAGCGGTTGTGGCCGATGGCCGCGACCGGATTGCTCGCCGCCATGGCCGACAGCACGCGTGGCGTGAACACCTCGGGTACCAGGCCCATGCCGGTGTGTCCCGTGATGCCGACCTTGGCAGCCTCGCCGCTCCCGCCATCGGTGGTCGCGATGCCGGCGGACTCCTGCCCGCGGTGCTGCTGGGCGTACAGGGCGGTATAGGCGGAATGCACGGGGCTGAGTTGGGCGTACGGGCCGGCCCAGATGCCGAAGACGGCGCACTTTTCCTTCTTCTCGCCAATATCCAGGTCGAGAAGCGGCGCGGTTGGTTTCCGGGTGTTGTTCAGGACGGGTAGGGAAAGACGGGCAGGGACGTCGTTGGGCATGCGGGGTTCCAGAGGGTAAGTCCCGTGCGTGCGGCGGCTTGGCCAAGTCTAGCCGGGAGGGGGAGGTCGCCGAGCCAGTTCCACACAGAATGCGCGACGTAGTCCAGATTGCATGCCCTATCGCCGCCGGCACCTCCCGTCGTCCTAGGACGGCTTGTTGCCCTCCTCATTCGTTTCGTCAGTTTCCGGCCGGACGATCACACGGATGCGACCATCCTCCACGGCGTACTTAGCGAAGACATCGCGGATCTCCGACGGGGAGAAATCGCCCAGGGCCTCGCGCTCACTCGACAGAACATCGAGGTCGCGGCCCAGGTACGTCAGCGTGCGGAGCTCGCGGAGCCAGGCACCGGGATCGCGCACCGACTCGTCGTGGACGTTGCGGAGCTGCTCGACGGCGATGGTGAGTTCCTCGTCGGTCGGCCCATCGGTTGCAAAGGCGGTGAACATCGCGTGCACTTCGTCGGCCAGTTCCTCGGCACGGGCGGGGTCGGTTGTGGTCTGCACGCTCAGCAGGCCGAAGCCAGGCCAGGTGGTGCCGGTCCGGCTCGACACGCTGGGGCTGTAGGCCAGCCCCAGCTCTTCGCGGATGCGATCGATCATGCGGCTGCTGAGGATACGAGCGGCCACGCTCAGGGCGATGCGATCGCGCTCGTCCCACTCGTTGGCACCGTAGTAGCCCGTGATCACGAACGCTTGCGGCGTGCTGACCTTGGGCTCGCGGAGCAATTCGACGGGGCCCTGCGGACGCGGCATGCTGCGCTGTTCACGATTGGTCTCGGCCGACACGCGTGCGCGATCGGGCAGCGAGCCCAGATACGTCTGGACCAACTCGATGGCCTCCTCGACGTCGAGATCGCCAACGAGGGCGACCTCGATCGGCCCGGCGAGCTGCGCGTCGAGCCACTTCTGGGCTTCATCGACAGTGATCGCTTCGATGCGTTCTTTGGGGATCAGCCCGGGGCGTGTGTCGCCCTCGGGGTACATCGCGTCGATGATGGCCTTGAGCGCGGCCCCCTGGGGCATGTTGTCGAGGGTCTCGAGCGTGCGGAGCTGCCCGCGGCGCCACTGCTCGATGGCGGCGTCCTCAACGGTTGGAGCGGTCAGCAGGAGATGGGTGAGCTCGAGCGCTCTGCCCAGTTCCTCGGGGCTCGCGTTGAG
Organism: Phycisphaera sp.; assembly: GCA_025916675.1. Taxonomy (NCBI): domain Bacteria; kingdom Pseudomonadati; phylum Planctomycetota; class Phycisphaerae; order Phycisphaerales; family Phycisphaeraceae; genus Phycisphaera; species Phycisphaera sp. Next base: position 737,013 of record CP098402.1, on the reverse strand, counting down.
CGCCACCGAGACGCCGTCGGCATCGGAACCGCCTCGGACCGAGGCCTTCCAACCCGTCACAACGTCACGGATCTGCGTCGAGCTGAGGCCCCCGCCGGACGGGCGGGCCAGGGCGGTCGTCGAGGCATCGGTGAGGCCCCGGGTTTCGGCGGTCTCGTTCACAAGCCCGCCGTAGACATGCACCGCACCGAGGATGGAGCCCTGCCGCTCGGTCATGCGCTTGATGTGGACGCGCACTCCGTTGGACAGCCACAGGCTGGTGACGCCGGTCTCCTCGTCGGTTGTCTTCTCGACGATCTCGCCGGGCTCGGGCGTGCTCGGCAGGAGGCGCTCTGCCCGGGCCTGGGCCCGGTAAGGCTCGGGCGAGACAGCCAGTGCCTTTTCACCTGCCGCCAGGAGTTCGCTCTCGCTTGGTCTGGAATCGTTCTCGGTTGTCTGCAGCGTGAAGATCGCGTCTTCGAATGCGAACGTCTGGGCGAAATCCTCGTTGGTATCCCCGAGCGTGACCGAGGGGAGCAACTCGCGGAGCAGGTCCAGTTGCTGGGCCACGCTCATGTAGGGCTCGCCGCTGGCGATCGACTCGACCACGGCACCACGCAGCGAACGGCTGGGACGGGTCGACTCGCCCTCCACGGCACGTTCGGCACTGGAGAGCAAGCGGCGTTTGGCATCGTCGAGTTCCTGCTGGGTGAAGCCGTGGAGCGTGGCGCGGCGGACCTCGCGGCCCATCTCGCTGAGAACCTCCTTCCAACGGCCGTTCTCGCTCCGGCCGGTGGCCTGCGTCCAGCGGATGGCGCCGGCGAAGTCGCCCGCGGTCACGTTGCCGTTGAGCATCGAGAGCTCGCCGTTCTGCACGCCCTCGCTCAGGCGATCGTTCATCATGCCAAGGGCCAACGAGCGGACCAGATCGTCGCGGTACTGGCCCACCGTCGTGGTCGCCCCGCCGGGAATGTCGATGAAGTTGATGGCCACCTCTTCGCGGGTCTCTTCCGGATCACTCACGACGACGGCCGAGCGGCCCTTGGTCGGCTGCACGCCCACGTCGCGCGGCTTGGGTTGTGGCGTTGCCTCTCTGCCCGCGAACAACTCGGTGATCTGCGGGGTGACATCCTCGGCCTTCACGTCGCCGACGACGAGCAGGGTCATGTTGCTGGGCACGTACCACGTGTCGTAGTAGGCCTTGATGGGCCCGAGCCCAACCGTTGTGAGCACCTCTTCGGTGCCGATCGGGATGCGCTTGCCGAACTGGCTCTCGGGCGCGATGCGCTCGATAAGGTCGTACAGCACGCGCTGCTGGGGCGAGAGGCTGGCGCGGCGTTCTTCCAGGATGATCGCGCGCTCCTGCTCGATGCCCGCGTCGGGCAGGATCAGGTTGTCGGCGACATCGCTCAGAAAGAGCAGCCCGGCCCTGAGCGTGCCGGGCTCGGTGTTGGGCAGGCTGATGGTGTAGCCGGTGCGGTCGAAGCCGGTGACGGCGTTCTGATGGCGGCCGAAGCTGAGGCCGAGATTCTCGAAGAACGGGCGCACCGTGCCGGGGGGGAAGTTGGTGCTGCCGGCGAAGGCCAGGTGCTCGAGGAAGTGGGCGATGCCGCGCTGGTTGTCTTCCTCATTGAGCGAGCCCGAGTGCACGTGCAGCCAGAGCTCGACGCGGCCGGGCGGCTCGGCGTTGGGCACGATGATGTAGTCCAGCCCGTTGTCGAGCTCGCCACGGATGAGGCGCGGATCTTCGGGCAGGGGCTGGGATGGGTCGAATCCGGTTTGGTCGCCCTGCGGGCCGTCCTGCGTGAGGGCCGGGGCGGCGACGGCGAGCGTCAGCAGTAAGGCCAGAAGGCGGGCGAGGGGGTTGGTAATCGTGGTCATGGTCCACGATAGGGATGCGCGGCGGCGGCCGGTCTGCCAGCGGGTCGGGAAGCTCCTATCTCGCTACGAACCCGAATCCACGCCCGTCTTCTCGCTGACCGGGCTGAACATGTCGAGGATGCGACACCGTTCCAAAGCCTTGCACGCGTGCGGCAGGTTGGGGGGCAGTTCGAGCACCTGGCCCGCCTCGACGATGACCTTCTCGCCATCCCCAATCGTGAACTCGGCCCGGCCCTCGAGCATCACGACCATCTGCTCGTTCTCGTGGCTGTGGCTGGCGACCTCGAAGCCCGGGTGCAGCACGACCTCGCTGATCATCATCCGCTCGCCCATGATGCGGCGGCGATCGATGAGGGCCATGGGCTGATCGGTGGGCAGGTCGATCCATGTATGGAGGGTGTGCGCGTGCGGCATGCTTGAGCATATGCGACATGGGACAACCCTATAGCCAATTAGCCAGAATTATGATATTCTAGGGGCATCAGCACCATTCCGGTGTATCTGAAAGGGGAATCTCGATGCAACGCACAACATCGCTCACCGCGTTCTCGATGTCGCTCGCGCTGGCCTCGGCCGCCTTCGGCCAGTTCACCGGCAGCACGGCTCCCCCCGGCACGGTGTTCGCCTCGGCCACCAAGGTCGCCCGGCAGAACCCGATCGTGGCGACGGCTGTCGGGACGGTGACAGTGGTGTGGGACCCGGCCAGCGGCGTGGCGTTGGTCGCCCCGCCCGCCCCCGGTTTCGCCACGGCGACGCCTGAGGCGCTGGCGGCCGATGGCTTCTCGCTCATCGGCACGATGGTTACCACAACGGGCTCACGCTCACCGTTCTTCTGGACGCCGACCGGAGGCACGCTCGACCTAACCGGCTTCCTTGCACCGGCGGCGACACAACTCCGACTGACCGACGTCTCGGTGCCCGGCGGCGGCTCGGCCGGCGTCGTCATCGGCGATCTCATCGTGCCCACGCCGATGGGCCCGCAGCGGCAGGCGTTCTCGCTGGCCATCGGCGCACCACCGGTGCCGATCGGCGATCTGCCTGGGAGTGTTGACAGTTCGACCGCTGTTGCGATCAGCGCCTCGGGCCAGTTCACCGCGTGCACCGGGAACTCCGTGCTCGGTGGCGAAGCGTTCGTCCACGATGCAATAACGGGCGCGCTCACACCAGTTGGCGCACTGGCCACCGGTGCACAGTTTTACTCGGAAGCATGGGATATCAGCTCCGATGGCTCTGCCGTTGTCGGGTTCAGCCTGAACGCCGCGGGCTTTCCCACGGCTTATCGATGGACGGCCGCGACCGGTATCGTGTCGCTCGGCACGCTCCCCGGCGGCACGCTTTCGATCGCGACGGCTTCCAATACGGACGGCTCGATCATTGTTGGGTTCGGCGATGACGCCCTGGGCCTCACGCGAGCGTGGATATGGACGCAACGCTGCGGCACCATGCGTGACTTGCAAACCGAGCTGATCACGGTGTACGGCCAAGCCAACGCTGCAGGGTGGACTCTGGCCATTGCAGATGGCATGAGCGACACCGGCTTTGTTGCCGGAAGCGGACTTGATCCCGCTGGCAACACCCAGATCTGGACGAGCCAGATCTCGCGCTGCTGGGCCGACTTCAACGGCGATGGCATGCTCACGCCCGCCGACACCACCGCGTTCAATGCGGCGTTCCTGGCGGGGTCGCTGCGGGCGGATTGTGATTGTGATGGCGTGCTGACGCTCTTCGATTTTGGTTGCTTCAACGCCCAATTCGCCGCGGGGTGTCCTTAGGCAGGCAATACAACTTCAGCCTTGCAATCGTTCTCGCAACTCCTCGAACCCAGGCTTGCCCATCAACGCGAACGTCGCCTTCTTGCCCAGCTCGACGGCGGGCTGGTCGTAGGCGTCCACGCCCAGCATGAGCCCCGCGTAGGCGGTGGCGACCTGCCAGAGCATCATGAACTGGCCGACGGTGTGGGGGGTGACCTGCGGGAACTTGATGGTCAGGTTCGGGCGGCGGCTCTCGGTGAGGGCGAACTCGGTGGCTTTCTTCTCGGCGCTGAGGAGTTTTGCGAGGCTCGAGCCTTCAAGATACGCCAGGGCGTCCTCGCCCAGGCCGGTGGGGATCGGGGCGTCGTGGGCGAACTTCTCGACCTCGAGGAAGATGATGACCTTGTCATTGGGGCCCTCACGATACAACTGCACCTGGCTGTGCTGGTCGGTCGCGCCGAGCGCCTTCACGGGCGTGAAGCCGGCGTGGGTGCCGCCCCCGTCTCCGGACGGCACGATCTTGCCCAGGCTCTCGGCCCAGAGTTGCCGCCACCAGTCGGCCATGAGGTAGAGCTGGTTGGCGTAGGGCATCATGACGTGGACGGTCTTGCCCTGCCGCTGGCCGAGCTCGACCAGCACGGTCGCGAGCGTGGCAGCGGGGTTGGCGTGCAGGTCCGGATTGCGGCAACTCTGCTCCATCTCTGCCGCGCCGTCGAGCAGGGCGTCGGTATCGATGCCGCACAGCGCGCAGGTGACAAGGCCGACCGGGCTGAGCGCGCTGAAGCGCCCCCCCACCCCTTCGGGCACGGGCAGCGTCTCGTAGCCCGCCGCATCGCACAGGCGGCGCATGGTGCCGCTCTCGGGGTCGGTCACGGCGATGAGCCGGTCGGCATGGCCATCGCCGCGGGCCTTCTGGAGCATGTCGCGGATGATCAGGAACTGCGCCGCCGTCTCAGCCGTCTCACCGCTCTTGCTGATGACGACCACGAGCGTGCGGTCGAACTTGGGATCTTCGTTGGTGATAAACGCCAGCGTCTGGTGGAACAGCACCGGGTCGGCGTTGTCGAGCACGAACAACCTCGGGTGCTTCCGCTCCCTGTTGGGCGTGAGGTTGTGGGTCAACGGGTTGAGAGCGCTCTGGAGCGCGATGTTGCCCAGGGCGCTACCGCCGATGCCCAGGACGACGACGTTGTCGAGCTTGCCCTCGTACTTCTTCGCGATCGCCTTCACGGCTTTGGCGTAATCTTCACGCATCGGCCCTTCGGCCAGCAGCCGCCATCGCTCCCAACCCGTGCCGCGGGACGCTTCGAGCCGCCCGGTCAACGCGACAGCCACCCGAGCGGCGGGCCCATCTGGGGCCAGCACGTCCGGGTCGAGGCCGTGGCCGTTGACGGCGGTGTTCAGGCACCGCGTGGTATCAAGAGAGATGGCAGTCGGCATGGCCGAGGGTACACCCGGCGACGCCGCTTGACCTGCCTAGCAGCCCTCGCCGAAGGCGTTCTGGTAGGCGAGGAAGTCGAATATGGTCAGGTCGCCATCACCGTCGAGGTCGGCGGCCAGGTCGCCCGCATCGAACAGGTTCTGGAACTCGAGGAAGTCGAAGATGGTCAGGACGCCATCTCCATCCAGTTCGGCCACGCACTCGACGCTGACGAGCTCGATGCTGTACGTGCCCAAGGCGGGTGTGCCCGTGAAAGGGAACACGTCCGAAATGTTCGCGATGGGCTCGGCCGGGTTGGTGTCGAAGTTGGGCGAGGTGTAGCTGACGCCCGAGTCGGTGCCCGAGTCGTAGGGCCACAGCTCGAACTCGATTGTCTGGATCCAACCGTCGTCGTCACGCAGCGAGAGGCTTTGCGTGCCCACGAACCAATCGGGGCTCGGAGCGATCATGCTGACAAGGCTCAGCAACGGATAGTCACTGGAAGTCTCGAACGTGAGGGCCACGCGGCCCGGCGACAAGCCAATGCCACCGCCCGACAGCGTGGCACCGATGAACCCGTCGTCTTCCATCGCGCCGATCTCGCTCAAGAGCACGGACTTGGAGCCAGTTTCGGCCATCCGCTCGATGCCCGTGCTGGCCAGTTCGCCCGATTGCCACAGTGTGGCTCCATCGCTATGGGTCGCGCCCACCAGACCCGAGAAGTGGGGGCTGGGGGGGAAGGCCGTGGGATGGGTCGCCGCCGACCAAGTTGCGTCGAAGGTCACGCGGTAGGTTGCTGTCGATTGGGCTTGGGCAACCGCCGGTACTGCGGCCAGGGCAAACAGGCAGGTGAGTGTTCGGATTTGGCGACTGGTCATGGCATCTCCTCCACGCGGGTTCTTCTTGATAGCGACTCGACACATGGGTCGGCGTGGCGGGCCATTCCTTGCAGCCGCCCCAATATTCAATACGCTAGATTGTCAGCCCGCGATTCGCGCGACAACCTTGAGTTCCACGGCTATCGGGGCATTCCCGCCCTGGGGCAGCCGGCTGACCTCGATTGTTGTTCGGCACGGGTTCGGTTTTCCCTCGCCCGCAAAGGTAGCCCTCCAGAGCATGTTGAAGGCGGCAAAGTCGCGCTGCAAGTCGGTCAGGTACACCTGAACATCGACGATATCCTCGAACCGCGCCCCGCCGGCCTCGACCACGGCCCGGATATTGGCGAAGCAGGCCAGGCATTGGGCCTCGAAGTCGTAGTCGATGAGCTCCCCAGAGTCGTTGAGTGTGACGCCGGGTACGGTGTTCTCGCCCGGGGCGCGCGGGCCCACGCCCGAGCAGAACAGCAAGTCACCCACGCGACGGGCGTGGGGGTACGCGCCGACGGGCTTGGGCGCGGCATCGGTCGAGATCTGGTCGGACATGCTTACTCGCTCGTGTTGATGGTGACGCTCTTGGGCTCGGTGAAGAAACGCATCGCTTCCCAGCCGCCCTCGCGGCCGACGCCCGATTGTTTGACTCCGCCGAAGGGCGTGCGCAGGTCGCGGAGCATCCAGCAGTTGACCCAGACGATTCCGGCCTCGAGCGCGGCGCTGGCGCGATGGGCGCAGGCGAGGTTCTGTGTCCACACGCTGGCGGCCAGGCCGTAGGGCGTTCCGTTGGCCAGTTCGATCGCCTCGGCCTCGGTCTCGAACTTCTGCACGGTGCAAACCGGGCCGAAGACCTCTTCCTGGATGATGGCGCAATTCTGGCTGGCGTTCTCGATGACGGTCGGCAGGTAGTACGCGCCGTTCTTGACGCGATCGGGCAAGCTCTCGGGCCTCGCGCCGCCTGCCAGGATGCGCGCGCCCTCCCCCACCGCCCGCTCGACATAACCGGCGACCTTGTCGCGGTGGTCGTGGCTCACCAGCGAACCAAACCGCGTGGCATCGTCCTGCGGATCGCCAGGCGTGAGCGCCTTCGCGCCGTCAACAAGTCGCCCAACGACCCGGTCGTACACGCCCGATTGCACCAGCACGCGCGAGCCGCAGAGACAGATCTGCCCCTGGTTGCTGAACGCGGCGCGGACGGCGGTCTCGCTGGCCTTCTCGATGTCCGCATCGTCGAACACGATGAACGGGTTCTTGCCTCCGAGTTCGAGTGAGCAGGGCTTGAGCGATTCGCCGCACGCCTTGCCGATCCAGCGGCCGACCTTGGTCGAGCCCGTGAACGTCACGGCGGCGATGCCCGGGTGTGTGACGATGGAAGCGCCCGCCGGCTCGCCGTAGCCATGCACGATGTTCAGCACGCCGGGCGGCAGCACTCTCGCCGCTCGCTCGCCGAGCATGCTCGCCGTAGTAGGCGTCAGCTCGCTGGGCTTGGCCACCACCGTGCATCCTGCCGCGAGGGCCGGGGCGATCTTCCACGTGAGCAGGTACAGCGGCAGGTTCCACGGGCTGATCGCACCGATCACGCCCTTTGGCCGCCGCAGCGTGTAGCCGAGCATCCGGCCCGGCACGTCGTGGCTCTCGCTGGCAAACTGGCTGGCCGCCGCTGCAAAGAACCTGAGGTTGCGTACCGAGCGGGCGATGTCGACTTCCTCGGCTATCGAGATCGGTTTCCCGCTGTCCCGGCTCTCCGCGTGCGCGAACAATTCGGAGTCGTCCTCGATTGCGGTTGCCAGCCCATGCAGGATGTCCCCCCGAGTCTCGCCCGACAGCGTTGCCCAGCCACGCACTGCGCTGGCCGCCACCACCGCCGCGTCCACGTCCGCCTTGGTCGAGGCCGGGATCGTGCCGATGGTGTCGCCGGTCGCCGGGTCGACGTTCTCGATCGTCGCGCCGGCGGCGGCGGGCTTGGGCTCGCCGCCGATCCAGTTGGCAAGTTGGGTCGCGTTGGTCGTGATCGTGCTGCTCACGGGGCACTGTAGATCGCCAAAGGAGACGGGGTTTTTGGGCCCATCGGTCCTACACTGGCCCATGCCCCACACGACCACAGCCCAGCATTCCGTGCATGACTCGGCCGTCGACCTCATCCGCTCGCAGGATCCCGACGTCGCCGCCATCCTCGACGCCGAGGGCGAGCGGCAGGCGACAACTATTGAGCTGATCGCCAGCGAGAACCACGCCAGCCCGGCCGTCATGGCCGCCGCGGGCACGTGCATGACCAACAAGTACGCCGAGGGATATCCGAGCGCCCGCTACTACGGCGGCTGCATCCACCACGACGCCATCGAGCAGCTCGCCATCGACCGGGCCAAGCAGCTCTTCGGGTGCGAGTACGCCAACGTGCAACCGCACTCGGGCGCGCAGGCCAACGCCGCCGCCTTCCTGGCGCTGCTCCAGCCCGGCGACACGTTCGCCTCGCTCAACCTGGCCGACGGCGGGCATCTCAGCCACGGGCTGAAGGTCAACATGAGCGGCAAGTGGTTCAAGCCGGTGCATTACTCGCTGCACTACGACGAGAGCCACCCCGACTTCGAGCGGATCGACTACGACTCGGTCGCCGCGGTGTGCCGCGAGCACAAGCCAAAGATCCTGATGTGCGGCTTCTCGGCCTACCCGCGGATGATCGACTTCGCCAGGTTCCGCGCCATCGCCGACGAGGTGGGCGCCATCCTCTTCGCCGACATCGCGCATATTGCTGGGCTCGTTGCCGCGGGCGCGGTGCCCAGCCCCTTCCCGCACGCGCACGTGGTCACGACGACCACGCACAAGACCCTGCGCGGCCCGCGCGGCGGGCTCATCATGACCAATGACGAGGACCTGTCCAAGAAGCTCAACCGCGCCGTCTTCCCCGGCATGCAGGGCGGCCCGCTCATGCACGTCATCACCGCCAAGGCCATCGCGTTCGGCGAGGCGCTGCAGCCCGAGTTCAAGACATACACCAGGAACGTCATCGCCAACGCCCAGGCCCTCGCCGGCGCGCTCGCGAGCAAGAACTACCGCATCACCAGCGGCGGCACCGACAACCACCTCATGCTCGTCGACCTGCGCACCAAGAGCGCCGACCTGACTGGCCTGGACGCCGAGCACTGGCTCGAGCAGGCCGGCATCATCTGCAACAAGAACGGCATCCCCCAGGACTCGCGCCCGCCCAAGACCACGAGCGGGATTCGCCTGGGCGCCGCCGCCGTCACCACGCGCGGGTTTGGTGAGGGTGAGATGAAGCAGGTCGCCGAGATGATCGACCGCGTGCTTTCGGCGGGGCTGAAGGGTGAGTTGGAGGGGGAGGCGGGGAATGTGCGCGAAGAAGTGCGGGCGTTGTGTGGGCGGTTTGCGTTGCCGGGGCATGGGTGAAGTGACAGGGAGAGCCCGCTAATATCAGGTATGCGTGAGAAGAACTTCAAGAGTTTGCTGCAGCAGCATGCCCAGCAGCAATTCGGCGTCACTCCCCACTACCACATTATTGATGAGCAGGGTCCCGATCACGCCAAGAGCTTCAAGGTTGCCGCGGAGTTTGCCGGACACCTCTATCCTGCGCAATGGGGTCAGTCCAAGGAGCGGGCGGAACAACATGCTGCGCACGAGGCTTTGCGCGAGCTCGGGCTCGAACCTTTGAATGAAGTTCCAACCGGAGACGAGATTTACAAGCTGTCTCTACTCGCGCGAGTCGCTTTCGCAGCACGTTGCGCTCGACGAGTGCAGCCGCTCTTTGAGGCAACATGGCGCAAGGCGACTCGTAAACAAGTAGATTCAGTCATTGAAGCCATCCGATTCGCTGAGCGATTTGCTGCACACCCAACGCGCTATGGCGATACTGATTTCATACAGCTAAGTAGCGCCGCACATGGAACCGCATTGCAGAATGCTAGAGATGTTTCCGCTGGTGGAACCGATGTCGCTCCAGCAGAAGCAGCGGCATATGCGGCAGCTGCGGCTGCGGCTGCGAATGCTGCTGATGATGACCAAGCCGCAGTCGCGGTTATCCGTGCGGTCGCGTACGCTGCTCGAGGTGTTGGCGACGCCACCGCTGCCATCCGCCATGACTACGACCTCCTCCTCCGCACCAGCCAAGCCGAGCACTGGACCGACGACACCCCCGTTCCCCCCGAGTTCTTCGGCCCGATGTGGCCCGAAGGCGCGCCCGAGGGTTGGTCAATAGAAGAAGCCACAGCCCCCGCGCCGCCATCTTTGAAGATCGAGATCCAGACGCCGCCGGGCATGGACGAGCAAGCGTCCAAGGAATTCAACCAACGCGTCGCCCGCCTGTTCGCCGAGATGAGCGCCCTGCACGTGGCGATGGGCGGCAACGGGCTGCGCATCCTTGACGACGCCTCGGCCGCGCCCGTTCTCGACGAGGACGAGTTGCCCATCGGCGTGGGCGATCCCGGTTGCGTGGAAGCCGGGGGTGGGCGATGAGCGAGCACCTACCGAGCGACGGCGAGTTCAACGAGTTCCTGCTGGGGCCCAAGGACAACGACGACGGATCGACGCCGAGCGATCCGGATGAGATCCGCCGGCTGAAAGCGATCGCCTACCACGCCCAGAAGCGGATGCGGGAACTCGGACTCGACGGCGAGCCCGCCGAGCACCCGCCCGAGCCGACGGTGCCGACGACCCGAGCGCGAGACATCCGAGAGATCGCCGACAAGGCGATGTCCGACGCCGACGACCGCGTACGCACACGCATCGAGCACATCAAGATCAAGTCGCCCGATGGCTGGCAGGTCAGTCGCTTATCCGTCCATGCTGGCGCACTCGACGATCTCACCGCGGCGGTGAAGGACCTCGCCGGCTCCGCCGTCGGCACGCTGGTCGCCAGCATTCGGGGGACGGCCAAGGTGTGCATCCGCTTTGGCGGCTGGTTCAAGGCCGACGCGACCGCCACGGCAGGGCAGCCGGCCGACGAGGGCGCGGCGGCGGACGAGACCGCGGGCCAGTAGAGCGGTCCATTCGCGAAAGCCAGGTCACCGTGCTGTCGCTGGCACGCGTGCTCACGCACGCGGCTCGGACGGGGGGACGCCCGCGCCGCGCCGGTCGTGCCGGGGGGCCTCCAACTCGTGAGCGCGAGCCTCGGCCTCATGAGCGCGAGCGGTAAACCCATGAGCGGGGGGTGGACACTCTTGTGCGCGGGCCTCCAACTCAGGAGCGCGGGGCTCGGGCTCAGGATCGGGGGTCTCCAACTCATGATCGCGGGACGAGAACTCATGAGTGCGAGACTCCAGTTCATGAGTTTGTGTCTCCTGTACTCGTGTGATCGGACCCGGAACGGGGCCCCAAACCGCCCTGGGAGCGTACCAGCGGGGTTTCTGGCCCGGGCCGAGACGGGTCCGAAAAACGCCGACGAAAAATCTTGGATCCCATTGAAGTCGTCCTCTGATCCTCCCGAAGTTCTTTTCGGACCGGCCCGGGGATATCGGGCCGGGCGGGCGACGCCGCCCGCGAATACAAGGCGGATCCCGCGTTCAAAGGAAGAACCGGGGCCCCACAAGAAACGGGTCGCGGGCCGTGGGGAATCGGGCGCGGTGGCCTTGGAGTGCAACGCAATGCACACCGCTTCTGCTTTCGGAACGCCGGCGACCACCGCACGCGCCGGCTCCACCCTCTCGCATCCCGACGCGGCCGCGGACCGCGCCGAATATAAGAACGGGGGTGCGTCATGAGCACCATCCCACGAACCAACGACGCCGCCCTGGACTGGTGCGACGAGCACGCCACCCTGTGGTCGGCCGACCCCGCCGCCGTGGGGCTCGACGCCACCGAAGTGGCGAACATGGCCGCATTGGTCCAGCAGGCCCAGGACCGCAAGTCGTCCTTCGACGCGGCCCGGACGGCCTGGCTCGGCGCTTCGGAAGCCTACTCCAGCGGCATCGAGTCGATGCTCGACGACGCCTCGGTGCTGGTGGCCAAGGTCCGCGCCTTCGCGCGCGGCTCGGCCGAGCCGGCGCTCGTCTACCAGGCCGCGGGCATCCCGGCCCCGGCCGATCGCGCGCCGCGGCCGGCCCCCGGCACGCCCACCGATTTCAGGGTCGAGCTGCTCCAGGACGGGGCCATCACCCTGGGCTTCAAGTGCCCCAACCCGCCCCGCACCGGCGAGGCCATCTACCGCGTCGAGCGGCGGCTTGGCGCCGGGCAGGGCGAGCCGTTCCTGTTCGTCGTCAACGCCAAGGAGCGCCGCTTCACCGACTCGGGCATCCCCGAGGGCACCGGCGTGGCGACCTACCGCATCACCGCCGAGACGGCCACCAAGAACGGGGCCCCCGCCCTGTTCGCCGTGCGTTTCGGCGCGGGCAACCAGGCGACGATCATCGCCATGCCCGGGGACGGCCAGGCGGGCCAGGCGGCCTAGCGGGCGGGCCCGTTCGTTCACAACTCACACACCATGCGGGCCCCGGGGCCCGCTTTCTCGTGCGCGTGCGCGGGCACGGGTGCGTGTGTGGTGCTTTCGGGCGTGCGTGCACGTTCGACGCCGGCTGCCCCTGAGGTTTTCGGGCCTCGTGGGCTAGTCTGGCAAGCGAACTTGGCGAGCATGGGTGGGCTTGGGAGGCTTGGGCTTGGGGTGCGGTGGCCACCAGGTCATCCGCGTCGGCCAATAAAACCTTGCGAAAACCGTCACTTTCCTGTACACTGGCGAGCCAGGCCGAGCCCGCCAGGGCCGGCGTGCGCCTGCCCCACACAGAGGTGAGAACCATCATGCAACAGACAGCCCGCCCCCTGATCGTTCTGGCCGCTGTGGCCCTGCCGACTCTCGCCGCAATCTCCGCCTCCGCCCAGACGCTCAATGAGGACTCCAAGCTCACCGCATCCGATGCCGAAGACGGGGACCAGTTCGGCCGATCCGTGGCCATCAGCGGCACAACCGTGATCGCTGGGGCATCGCTCGACGAAGACGGGGGCCCGGGCGCGGGATCCGCGTACATCCTGGACCTCACGACCGGCGAGGAACTGTTCAAGCTCACCTCGTCCGACGCGCAGGCGTTCGACTCGTTCGGCAACTCCGTGGCCATCTCCGGCACCACCGCCATCGTCGGGGCATACGAGAGCGACGACGCGGGCTCCCGCTCGGGCTCTGCCTACCTCTTCGACGCGGCAACCGGCCAGGAGCTGTTCAAGCTCACCGCGTCCGACGCCGCCGCCCTGGACCAGTTCGGTTTCTCCGTGGACATCTCGGGCACCCTCGCCATCGTCGGGGCGGCTGGCGTCGCCAGCTCGACCGGCTCGGCCTACATCTTCGACACGACCACCGGCCAGCAGCTCTTCGAGCTGACCGCGAGGGATGCCGCGGCGGACGACTTCTTCGGCGCCTCGGTGGCCATCTCCGGCCCCGTCGCAATCGTCGGGGCCTATCGCAACGACGACGCGGGCTCGCAGTCCGGCTCTGCCTACCTCTTTAACGCAACGACCGGCCAGCAGTTCTTCAAGCTCACCGCGTCCGACGCCGCGCCGTTCGATTCCTTCGGTATCTCCGTGGCCATCTCCGGCACCACCGCCGTCATTGGGGCATTCCGAGATGGCGAGGGGGGCTCCCAATCCGGCTCTGCCTACATCTTCGATACGACGACCGGCCAGGAGCTCTTCAAGCTCACCGCGTCCGACGCCGACAGGGAAGACTGGTTCGGCTCCTCCGTCGCCATCTCCGGCACCACCGCCATCGTTGGGTCTTTTCAGGACGACGACTCGGGCCTCAGCAGCGGCTCGGCCTACATCTTCGACACGACCACGGGCGAGCAGTTGTTTAAGCTCACCGCGTCCGACGCCGAGGAGTTCGACTTCTTAGGCAGCTCCGTGGCCATCTCCGACAGCTCGGCCATCGCCGGGACGTGGGGCGACGACGACGCGGGCACCGAATCCGGTTCGGCCTATGTCTTTGACCTGATCGCCTGCCAGGCCGACCTCGACGGCGACGGCGAGCTCACGATCTTCGACTTCCTGGCGTTCCAGAACCTCTTCGACACGGGCGACCTTGCCGCCGACTTCGACAGCGACGGCGCGCTGACCATCTTCGACTTCCTCGCCTTCCAGAACGCCTTCGACGCCGGCTGCCCCTAGCAGCGCGCCGAACAGCCCGCAACCAAACACCATCGGCCACCAGCGGCCGCATACCGGCCACCACGAGCCTGTCAAAACCCTGCTACACGCCCTGGGTGCCCGTGTGCAAGCCGCGCGCCCGGTCACGCACCGGCATGCGCCTCGCTATGCCCTATCGACAAGGAGAACACACGATGCGATACCGGACGCCACAACTGATGATCGCCTGCGGCCTGGCACTCGCCCTGCCAACCGCGGCTGACGCGCAGGACATCGACTACGACTGGCTCACCATCGTCGACACCGGCACCCACCTGGCCAGCGGGCTCGCCGACGCCGACCTCGACCCGGTCGCCGGGCGGGTCTACCTCGTGGGCACCAACGGCCCGTCCTTCAACACCGACCTCGTCGCCGCGGCCATCGACGCCGACGGCAGCGTGCTCTGGGTCGAGCAGTACAACGGGCCGGGGGACTGGCACGATCAGGGCCGCTCCATTACCGTCGCGCCCACCGGCCAGGTCTTCGCCAGCGGCAACACGCCCGCCGCCAGCAAGCACGCCCAGGCCCTCGTGCTCGAGTTCGATCCCTCCTCCGGCTCGATCCTCAACGACACCATCTACCACAGCCGCCCCGGCATTGCCGAGGGTGCCTACGAACTCGTCGCCGGGGCCGACGGTTCGGTCATCTTCGGCGGCGGGACCAACGGCGACGGCGCCGACTCGCTGCTGGTGGGGCTGAACCCCGATGGCACCACCAACTGGGTCACGACCTACGACGGCCCCGCCCACTCGCCGTACTCGAGCGACCACGTCGACCAGGTGCACCTCGAGGGCGACGGCTCGCTGATCGTGCGGCACTACGGCGTCATGAGCGACCTCCAGCCCGACTACGTGCTCGCGAAGTACGACGCGTCCAATGGCGACCTTATCTGGCTCAACAACTACGGCACCCGCGGCGGCGAGTACGCCACCGAGTTCGTCGTCGACGACGACGGCGACATCTACATCACCGGCGTGGGCATCGACCTCACCAACAAGTTCTTCACCGTCAAGGTCGACGGCCGGACCGGTGGCGAGATCTGGCGTGCCTACGACAGCCACGGCATCCGCGATAGCGCCCGCCATATCGTCCTCGATGGCCGGGGCGGCGTCTACCTCGCTGGCACGGCCGACCTCGACGGCAATCGCAGCAACTTCAACGACGTCATCTATGCCGTCAAGCGCGATGCCGGCAGCGGCGCGTTCCTCTGGGACTTTGACTACGGCGCCACCTGCCGCGGCTGCTCCGACGCCCCGAGCGACCTCGTCATCGACACCGCCGGCAACCTACTCATGCTTGGTGCCACCAACTCCCCGCCCTACAGCCGCCACACCATCCTCTTCCACCTGGATAAGGACTCCGGCTTCGAGCTCGAACGCCGCGTCTCCCAGGAGGTCCCCGCCGGCACCGTGCATCTCGACAACGCCGACAACTTCTACGTCACCAGCTACCTCTCCGACGCCACCACGGGCCAGACCGGCATGGGCGCCTGGAAGATGCCCGCCTTCGGCGGCACCCGCTGCCGCGCCGATTTCGACGGTGATGGTGCCCTCACCATCTTCGACTTCCTCGCCTTCCAGACAGCCTTCGACGCCGGCGACCCCGCGGCCGACTTCGACGGCGATGGCAGCCTGACCATCTTCGACTTCCTGGCGTTCCAAACCGAGTTCGACGCCGGCTGTCCGTAAATCCCAAGACAACCACGAGAACAGGAACAGAGAAATGCGACTCCTCCCCATCACGCTCGCCCTCGCCCTAGCCCCCCTCGCGAGCGCCCAGGACTGGATCAAGCAGGCCCCAAGCCCCACCGGCAGGGACCTCTACGCCGCGGCCTTCATCGATCCTGATCTCGGCTTCATCTGCGGGGTCAATCGGAACCTGATGCGCACGCGCGACGGCGGCGAGACCTGGGAGACCATCTTCTCCGGCGTCTTCACCACCGGCCCCTTCTACAACGTCCACTTCCACGACGACCAGAACGGCTGGGTCATCGGCAACAACAACGGTGCCTACCGAACCACCGATGCCGGCGAATCCTGGCAGCAGATGACCGACATCGAAGGCGGCTCCTGGCGAGAGGTCGTTTCGTTCAGCCCGACCAGCCTCGTTATCGGTGCCAACGGCGCCCTCTCCGCATCCACCGACGGCGGCCTCACCTGGGAGGTCCGCAGCGGCTACCCCGACTGTCCGGTCGTCTATGGCATGGACTTCCAGAGCGAAACCGTCGGCCTCGTCAGCGGAGACCAGGTCGGCCCCGGTGCCGGAGACCTGGGCATCTACCGCACAACCGACGGCGGACGCACCTGGACCAAGGTTCTGGACAAGACTAGCAACGACGTGATCTTCATGGACGGCGACCGCGTGATCGCCCAGGTCTTCAGCGAGCTCGCCGGCGAGAACGTCAGCACCATCTGGTACTCCGACGATGCTGGCATCACCTGGTTCGAGACCGGCGTCTTCTTCGGCGAGGAAGCCCCCGACGTCGACATGGAACGCGTCAACGCGACCACCGTCGCCGCCATCTCCAGCCAGGGGGCCATCTGGATGTCCAACGATGGCGGCTTCCGGTGGACCAAACGGCAGGGCGCCGTCGGGACATTGCCCTACTCCTGGCAGCTCCACTTCGCCGACGACCTCCACGGCTACGCCGCCGGGCCGCGCGGCATCCTCCTGGCCACAACCGACGGCGGACGCAACTGGGACATGATCCAAAACGGCGGCGGCTTCACCGTCACCGACCTCGACATGTTCGACGACGACTTCGGCATGGCCGCCGGCGGCAACTACGTCATGCGCACCGAAGACGGCGGAGACTCCTGGGACCTCCAGCGCCTCGTCCTCGAGGGCCCGATCTTCGGCCGCGACGAGAACGTGGCCGCCGTTGACTTCGTCTCGCGCGACGTCATTGTCGCCGCCGGCGCGGGCGGCGTCGTCTTCCAGAGCTTCGACGGTGGGCAATTCTGGTCGCAGATCGGTGCCCCGAGCCTTCCCCCCCTGTTCGACATCGAAGACATCGATTTCGTCTCGGAATTTGAGGGCTGGGTCATCGGAGACTTCGGCCTCTACCACACCGTCGACGGATTCAACTGGACACGCGCCCTCGACTTCTTCGGCATCCGCGTCCAGTTCATCGACGAAGACAACGGCTGGATGCAGATGCCCGGCGGACGCCAGTTCCGCACCGTCAACGGCGGCGACACCTGGGAAGACCGTTTGCTCCCCAACCACCCGCGATTCGGCTCGGCCTCGGTCGAAGACGTGCACTTCCTCGACGAGAACCACGGCTGGGTCGTCGGCTGGTGGGGCTATGCCATCAAGAGCGCCGACGGCGGCCAGTCGTGGGAGTTCATGGACCTCGGCCTGCCCACCCAGACCATCCTCCAGGGCGTCAAGGTCGTCTCACCCGAAGAGATCTGGATCACCGCCTACGACCGCGACCTCAGCCGCAACTACGTCATGCACTCCACCGACGGCGGCCGCACATGGACCGAAGAAACCGTCGATCAGGGCGAGTTCACCTCCACCACCGAGATCGAGATCTCACCAGACGGCGGCGTCTGGACCGCGGGCTTCCAGGGCGAGATCTACCACAAGGCCGGCATCACCTGCCGCGTCGACATCGACGCAGACGGCGTGCTCACCATCTTCGACTTCCTCGCCTTCCAGACCGGCTTTGATGCCGGCGATCTCTCGCTCGACTTTGACGGCGACGGTGCCCTCACCATCTTCGACTTCCTGGCCTTCCAGACGGAGTTCGACGCCGGTTGCGAGTAGGCCAATTCCGGCTAGGGCCGGTTGCCAGAGGCGGAGCAACGAAACAAGCCAGATTCTCATAGCACGCATGGGCCATTTTCGGGTATGCTGAGCCGATGCCCGCCGGAATACACCCCTACCCGGGTGGTGTTAGCAGGGCTATCCGTAAACCAAACCCAAGACCGAGGAGCCCGCCGATGCCCCGCCCTTCCACCGTCGCCCGCCTCACGTGCCTGCTCTCGGCTGCCGGCTGTGCCACCAGCGCCGCCGCCCAGACGACCTACCGCATCGTCGACCTCACCGACGCCACGCGCGGCCCGCTGGGCCTGTTCATCGTCGACGCGACGGCCGTCAACGAAGCCGGCGTGGTCGTGGGCCACGGCTTCGAGCCGGTCGAAGGCAAGCCCGTCGCGCTCCGCTGGACAAGCGAGGGCTCGGTGGTCGAGGTGCTGCCGCTACTTCGTACCAACGACAACGCGAGCGAGGCGTGGGCCATCGACGCCGACGGCCGAGCGCTGGGCACGTCGGACAGCATCCGTTTCGAGGGCGGGCCCGGGCCGATCCGCATCTTCCAGGATCCCGTGGCCGTGCGGTGGGACGACGGCGGGCCGGTGGCGATCGAGAGCCTGCTGTCGAGCCCGCCGCCATACATGCTCTCCGCCGTGCGCGGCCTGAACACCGCGGGCCAGCTCGTCGGCTGGGGGCGCGAGGACCGAGTTGGTGGCGGCCTGGAATTCCGCGGCTGGCTGCTCGACACCGACAACACGCTGATCGACCTGGGCGTGCTCAACCGCCCGCGCGCCATCAACGACGCCGGCCTGATCGTCGGCTACGACAGCACGGGCCAGGACAAGGCCTACGTGTGGGACGATGGCGACCTCACCAACCTGCACGACAATCCCGACCTGACCGGCGTCACCAGCCGCGCCTTCGACGTGAACAACGCCGGCGACATCGTGGGCGAGGCCCAATTCGACATCTCGCAGCCCGAATACGCCACGCTCTGGCGCGACTCGGGCCGTGGCTACGAGCCGATCCACGTCCTCGATGGCCTGGGCTTTAGCCGGCCGCAGGGCGTGGCGCGAGCGATCAACGAAGACGGCACGATCGTCGGCTGGTGGAGCGACCTGGACACGCCACCGTTCGACGGCATCGACGCGTTCATCATGCCCGACGGCGTGGACGGCGAATTCTTCCCGCTCATGGACCTGGTGCCCGATGCCGACGCGCTCGGCTGGGAGAAGCTGCAGCGCGCCGACAACATCAACGAGAACGGCTGGATCGTCGGCACCGGCGTCCGCGACGGCGTCCTGGGCCACGCATTCCTGCTCATCCCCATCGGCTGCGACGCCGACCTCGACGGTGACGGCCAGCTCACCATCTTCGACTTCCTTGCGTTCCAGAACCTCTTCGACGATGGCGACCTCGCGGCCGACTTCGATGGCGATGGCGCGCTGACGATCTTCGATTTCCTGGCATTCCAGAACGAGTTCGACGCCGGCTGCGAGTAAGGTGCCTTACTCGGGCCGACGCGGCGGGCTTCTCACCCTCAGCCCGAATGCGGCGGTCTTAAGCACCCAGACAGCACCAAACTGCTACGGATCTGCCGGCTCGACGGCATCTATCTCGTGCTCCAGCACGTCCGGAATCACCCGAACCTGTGTCGTGAAGACCAGCGGCAGATCCTGACCCTCGACCTCGTACCGATGCTCGACAAAGAACGCCGTATACCCGCTCTCGGGCTTCTCGACGCGAATGCGGTACCGCCCATCTTCCCCGGCTTCCAGCGTGATCATCTGGAACGGCTTACCGATGACTTCCTGGCGAAAGTCTCGCGCGTCTGGGTTCGTCCCCTGCCACAACACCAACCGCCGGAGCCGGACACGCTCGTCTTCGACGTTGACTGTGAGGAGCCACTCGACCGCTTCGTCACTCTCCCGGACGACTTCAACATCAAGCCCGGGCATCACAACTTGGTTGAGAAACGAGTCATAAAACCCGATCGCCGAGAAGATCGCGTCGGCGTTGCGATCCACCGCGTGATCCCAGTTCGGAACAACGCGCAGGCGCGTGAGGCCCGGCAGATCATCAAGGTAGTACTTCGTCGTATCGGGCAGGAAGTACTGATCGCCCGAGACGTTCAGCAGGAACTTGGGCATGTCGAGCCGGTCTCGGAAGAGGTACGGATCGACAATCCGCCGCAGCTTCATGCCCTCGGGCGTGTCGAGTTCCTGCATCAGGTTCCGCCCGGCGTAGTCCCCGATTGCCGGCGCGAAGAAGCCGTACGCACCGAAGTGGTGCCGCATCGTCGCCGGCAGGTTCAGCACGTCGATGACCATGGGGATGATCGCGCGCACGCGGCCGTCGACCGCCGCGGTCAGCCACGTGGTCCAGCCTCGCTTGCTGCCACCCGAAACGACAAACCCACCAATCTCATGCCCACCGCCCGCTTCGGTCCTGGCGAACGCCTGCACGGCGTCCATCGCAGCCACCGCCGACTCGACCATCGCCTGGTGGATCACCCAGCCGTCATCCCCGGTGCGTCTGGCGAGCATCCAACTCTCGGCCAGCAGGTCGTCTTCGTACCGGCCTTCACCGAGGGTGCCATCCCCGTCGGGCAGCGCAAGCGGCTGGTTGGGCACATTGGGCACCGCCACGACGATCGTTCCCGTGGCCTGCGCAATCATCCATAACTCGCGCTGCAAACGGGCCGGCGGGCCATCCTGCCGGCGTCCGCCGCCGATCAAAAGCAGCGCCGTATCGTGTTCCACCTCGTCGGGCACGACCACCTGCATCATGTGCGTCCACAGCGGGTGGCTCGTCTCGCCCCCACCGCCGGGCAAGCCCCGCCACTTCTGGCTTGTCAGGTCGATCGCGAACCCCGTCATCCCGTCGCGTGCGTCGTATTGCTTCACCACGGTCCACGAGAACGCGTCATCACGCTCGGCCGTGTATCGGTCGAGGGACGAACCGCCGCGTTTGATGACGCTGGCCGGCTGGGCCCGAGCGGGCGTGATGCCGGCAACGAGTACACCAACGACGACAGCAAACTGCACACATGTTGAGCTCATCATGCCCGATCGTACACCCACTCGTTCGCAACGGAACGCAACCGCCCTACTCGCATCCCGCGTCGAACTCGTTCTGGAAGGCCAGGAAGTCGAAGATCGTCAGTTCACCATCACCGTCGAAGTCCGCGGCCAGGTCGCCCGCATCGAAGAGGTTCTGGTAGGCCAGGAAGTCAAAGATGGTCAGCACGCCATCCCCGTCCAGATCGGCCCGGCAACCCTCGCCCAGATCGACGCGGACGTTGTCCATGATGATCCAGGCCTCGTTGAACACCCCACCACGCAGGATCACGTGACGCACCGGCCGGTCAAACTCCCAGCCGTTCCACGCCCAGCGACCGCAACGCCCGCCGAGGTCGATCTCGTCCTCGCCAACCAGCGTGCCGCTCGCATCGTAGAACTCGGCCATTGGTGCCGGCCGGTCGGCATCGAACACGTTCGTGCCCATGTACCCCCCGAACCTCACGATGCCCTCGTCAAAATCGTACCGCCCCGCCTCGCTGCTCGACCCGGCCGACCGTGCCCCCGCGAACGGGAACAACTCGCAACACTCCAGGACGCAGATGAAGCCCCAGTAGTCGTCAACAACCATGCGGCCATCGGGGCCGGCGCCTAGGTCGGCCGTGTCTTCCAGCACGCGCCGGGTCTCACCCGTGCCGAAACTACCAGTGGGGAAGCCTTCGAACGTCTCGTTGCGTTCGCCATCGAAGGGACCGATGGGCGTCACCTGCGCATGGGCGTGGCCACAGGTGGCTGCCAAGACCAGAAGAGATACCGTCGTGCAAGCATTGATCATCAGCGATGCCCTCCTGTAGAACGGCATATGCCCGCTCAGACCCCAACGTGACGAAGAAAATACTCGATGATCTCGGATAGGTTGTGCGGGCCGCCCATACCACTAAAACACAAGTTCATATGGTGACGCCCAAGCCCACCCATGTTTGGATCATTCAAGACTTCGCACTCAAACCAGTCATGCTCATCACGGTAGATTTTCCGCGGCTCAATTGACTTAGGATCGATGCTTGTGCCTTCGAGACTGACCTTCACCCACCAGCCCGGGTTGTCAAGGGTATCGATCTTCACGCCACATGAATGCTCCCACTCCTCGTCACAGTTGGAATAATACCAGCGCATGAGCTTTGAGAGGATTGGTATCTCTTCATGCATATCAGGCATGGTTAGGCTTCTTCCTTTTTGAAGATCAACAGATAATTGAACCCCCGGAGAAAGAAGTTCTCCTTCGCCGCGGCCATGTGCCGGTTGCCCTGGCGCAGCTTCGAGTTGCGCCGCACCACGCACACGATGTCGATCGGCCGGAATTTCTCTCGCAGCATCGCGAACAGCTCGAAGCCGATGGGCATGAAGATGCCGCCGGCCTGACCCTTCTGCTTGCGCCACGAGTCGCTGACGTACACCGCCAGGTACCGCCGGTCGTTCAAGACTCGATAGCATTCGTCGAACACCCCCGCCATCGCCTCGTAGTACGCCGCCTCGCTCGAATCGAGCTTGCCGATGCAATCCGGATGGTTGCTGTAGTCGATGTGCGTCGAGTAGGGCGGGTCGAGGAACACGAAGTCCGCCGACGCGTCCCCAACCGGCAGCTCGCGCGCGTCGCTCTGCTTGATGTCGGGCCGGCTCGGAGCCAGGTCGTACCCCACGCCCACGCGGTTCGTGTCCGAGCACACGTCCAGGGTCGTCCCGCCGCCGCACATGGGGTCGAGCACGGTATCGCCCTCACGCGTGTAGCGCGTGAGCAACTGCCAGATCACCCAGCTCGGCGTGCCGCCGGTGTAGGTCTTGTCGCCCTGCACCGTCTTCGCGCCGTCGTAGTGCTGGCTGGGGTAGGCCCACAGCGTCGTGGTCATCTCGCGCATGGGCGGGCGCCTGCCGGGGCGGACCTTCGGATCGCCGGCGACGTCCTGCCACCTTGGCGGGCCCGCCTTCGCTCGGGCCGGCCCGGCCTTGTCTCGCTCTGGCCCCTTGCCTGTCATTCGCTCTTGCTCTGGGCGATCAATTCGAGCAGCTTCTTCTCCGTCTCGTCCAGGCTCAGATCACTGCGCGCCCCCGCCGCACGGATGTGCCCGCCCCCGCCGAACGCGCCGGCGATCTTCGCCACGTCGGGCCCATCGATCTTGCTGCGCATGCTGATCTTCACGCGTTGCTTGCCATCGCCCTCGGGCGGCAGCTCCACCAGCACGATCGCCACGCTCACGGCCCGCACACTCAGCGCCGGGTCGGCGAAGCCGCTGGTCATGCCCACACTCGCGCCGATGCTCGAGATGTCCTCGGCGGACACCTTCACCACCGCCACGCCCCCCACACCAACAACATTCTCGTGCAAGCTCAGCGAGCCGAGCGCCTTGGACATCAGCTTGAGGCGTTGGATCGGGTCGCTCAGCATCGTCATCTTCACAAGCCTCGGATGCTGGGCCCCGGCCTGCACCAAGTCGGCCGCCAGCCGCAACACGTGCGGCGTCACGCTCGGGTGGCGGAACCACCCCGTGTCGGTGCCCAGCCCCAGCATCAGCGGCTCGGCGATGTCCAGGGGCAGGTTCGCGGGGCTCTCCATCCCGAGCAGCAGCGTGCACACCTCGGCGGCAATCTCGCACGCCGCCGCCGCGTCGCTATCGACCACGCGCCGCTCGGCCACGTCGGGCGACCCGCTCCGGTGGTGGTCGAGCACGGCAACCACGTCGGCCTTGCCCGCGATCCAGGGCTTGTACGGCTCGAGCTGGCTCCACGCGCCGGTGTCGCACACCAGCACCTTGTCGAACGCCGGCGGCGGATCGCCCGCGTCGAGATGCACCCATTCGGTCTCGCCCAGAATGTCGCCCATCCATGGCGGCAACTCGCCCGCGTACGCCAGGGACGTTTCAACACCAGCCAGCTTCGCCGCCCGGGCGATCGCCAGCGTGCTGCCTACCGCGTCGCCATCGGGCCGCGCGTGCGTGATGAGCAGCAATCGTCCCGCGCCCTGGATCCACTCGACCAACTCGCCCGGGCTCACGGTCGATTCGTACACGGCTGTCTCCGTCGCGTTGGTCATGCGTTCATTTCCTCGCGGCTCCACGCGGGTGCCGTCGTGCTCAAAACCTCGATCGCCCGCGCCACGTCGCGCGAGAGCTGGGTGGTCAGCGCCCCAACGCCACCAAACCGGACCTGGTCGCGCAGCCGCGACACGAACGCCAGCCGCAATGACCAGCCATACTCGGGCATGCCACCATCGGGCGTGAACCCGATCAGGTGCGCTTCGACCCGCCGCTCGACACCATCGAAGGTCGGTCGCTCGCCCACGTTCACCGCCGCGGGGATCGTGCGCCCGTCTTCCAGTGTCGCAACGCACGCGTACACGCCGTCGCCGAGCGGCATCGTCTCGTATTCCAGATTCGCCGTCGGGAAGCCAATGGTCCGCCCGCGCTGATCGCCCTTTGCCACTAGGCCCGCCATCTCGTACGCCCGCCCCAGCACACGCCCGGCATCGGCCACCCGCCCGCGCTCCAGCAGCCACCGCACCCGGCTGCTGCTGGCCGCAACGACGCTCTGATCGCACAGGTCGACCTCAACCGGCCCGACGACCTCCACCGAGAAGCCGCGGTCGCGCCCGAGCCGTCCCAGCGTCGAGACATCCCCGGCCCGTTTGGCCCCAAACCGGAAGTCCGGGCCTTCAACCACCCCGATGGGATCCAGCGGGACCAGCACCTCGTCGACGAACCGCTCGGGCGTCAACCCCAGCAGCTCCGGAGATGGTTCGAGCCGCATCACCTCGTCGGCCCCGGCCTCCAGCAGCAGGTCCGCCCGCTGCTCGAACGTCGTCAGCCGCGGCGGCTCGCTCCCGGGGGCCAGCACCGCCCGCGGCGAGGGATCGAACGCCATCACCAGCACATTCACACCGCCTTCGCGGGCGTCGGCCAGCTCGCGCGCCCGCTTGACAAGCGCTCGGTGACCCACATGCACACCATCGAATACCCCAATCGTGATCACGGCTAGGGCATTCGGGTCGGGTTCGGTCTGTTCGTGGGCACTTGGCACAAGGCGATGCTATGGCCCCGGCAGAGCGCCCAACGGCCCGAGCAGTCCAATCCCGTGCGCCGATCCGCGACTAGGTACAATCTCAATGGCCCGCCGAGACGCTCGTGCCCGTGGCCAACCCGCACGCCCGTTCTCCGCGAGGAATCGATCTTCCATGGCCATCTTCAGCCGCAAGCAAAGCCGCCCCACCCCGCCGGTTACCAGCCCCAACCTCGCCGCCCGGCCCATGGGCGCACAGGGTTACGCCACGCCAGAGAACGGCGTCGCCGGCGACCCGATCAACCCGGCCATTGCCACCATCGGGCGAGACATGCTCGGGCGTGCTCGCAAGCACAAGGCCGGGCTCTTGAGCAAGTCGTTCTATTCCGACAAGCTCATGGACTGGTCGATGCGTGACCACGGCTTCAAGGTCGAGATGTTCCGCTTCGTGGACACCTTCCCCGTGCTGACCACGCCGGAGATGGTGCACGAGCACCTGATCGATTACCTCGACCAGGACCACGTCACCATGCCAGCCGGCATGGACCTGGGGCTGAAGGCCGGCAGCCTGGCCAAGGGCCTGATGACCAAGACGATCTCGGGCCAGATCGAGGGCATGGGCAAGAAGTTCATCGCCGGCACCGACGCCAGGAGCGCCCTGCCCGGCCTGAAGAAGCTCTGGGAGAACGGCATCGCCTTTAGCGTGGACCTCCTCGGCGAGGCCTGCGTGAGCGACGAGGAGGCCGACGCGTACAGGGCCAAGTACCTCGACCTCATCGAGAACCTACCCGAGGACGTGTCGGGCTGGAAGAAGAACGACCGCCTGGAGCGTGACCACCTGGGCGGCATCCCGCGCACCAACGTCTCGATCAAGATCAGCAGCCTGAGCGCCAAGGCCGACCCCATCGACACCGAAGGGGCCATCCAGGACCTGATGACCCGCCTGGTGCCCATCCTCGAATCCGCCCGCGATCGCGGCGTCTTCGTCAACTTCGACATGGAGCACTTTGCTCTGAAGGACCTGACCCTCGAGCTGTTCTTCCGCTGCTGCGAAGCCGTCGACTTCCAGGCGGGCCTTGCGATGCAGGCGTACCTCAAGAGCGGCGTGGCCGACGCGCAGCGCGTCAGCGAGTGGGCCCAGCGCACCGGCCGCATCGTGACGGTCCGCCTCGTGAAGGGTGCTTACTGGGACAGCGAGACCATCCACGCCGAGCAGGAGGGCTGGCCGTGCCCGGTCTGGAACGCCAAGTGGCAGACCGACCAGTGCTTCGAGGACATGTGCAAGGTGTTCCTGGACCACTGCCCGGTGGCGCCCGAAGCCAGCGGCATGGGCCCGACGCACCTGGACAGCGGCTCGGGCGGCGTGAAGCTAGCGCTGGGCAGCCACAACGTCCGCTCGATCGCCGCCGCGCTCGCGTATGCCGACAGCAAGGGCCTGCCCCGCGCTGCCACCGAGCTGCAGATGCTCCACGGCATGGCCGACCAGCTCAAACACGCCGCCAGCGACATGGGCCTGCGCATCCGCGAGTACGTGCCCGTGGGCGAGATGATCCCCGGCATGGCCTACCTCGTCCGCCGCCTGCTCGAGAACACCAGCAACGAGAGCTGGCTCAAGGCCGGCTTCCTCGACGAGGCCGACGAGAAGGTGCTGCTGGCCCGCCCCGCCCCCCGCGCGGGCGACCCCACCGCCATCGACGACCTCTACAAGATGGCCGCCGAGCGCCACCACCTGAGCAACGCCGACCCATTGGTCGGCGACGGCAAGGCCTTCACCACCGCGCAACTGCACGACTTCTCCCGCAAGAACGTCCGCGACCGCTTCGCCAGGGCCGTGCAAGTTGCCAGTGTGCCCAGCGTCGCCAACGACCACACGCCCGAGCAAGCGAGTGACATGGTGCGCCAGGCCGAGGCCGCCTTCCCTGCTTGGCGCGACGCCGACCCGCGCAAGCGCGCCGCCGTCCTCACCCGCGCGGCCCAAACCATGCGCGAGCGTCGCGACGAACTCTCGGGCATCATCATCAAAGAAAACGGCAAGGACTGGCGCAACGCCGACGGCGACGTGGCCGAGGCCATCGACTTCTGCGAGTACTACGCCCGTCAGGCCGTCTCGCTCTTCGACCGCCACCGCCTGGGCCGCTTCATCGGCGAGCTCGACGAGACTTGGTACCAGCCCCGCGGCGTCGCCGTGGTCATCAGCCCGTGGAACTTCCCCCTGGCCATCGCCTGCGGCATGACCACCGCCGCGCTGGTCACGGGAAACACGGTGATCCTCAAGCCCGCCGAGCAGACACCCGCGATCGCGAGCATCCTGTTTGATATTCTGTACGGCGCCCTTTGCGAAGAAGTCGGACTGAAGCTCGGTTCAGAAGTTCTGCACTTCTGCCCCGCTCCGGGCGAGACCACCGGCGCCGCCCTCGTCCGCGACCCGCGCGTGGCCATCCTCTGCTTCACCGGCAGCAAGGCCGTGGGGCTCGACATCATCAAGGCAGCCGGCGTCACACCCGAGGAGCAGCAGCACGTCAAGAAGGTCGTCTGCGAGATGGGCGGCAAGAACGCCATCATCGTCGATAGCAGCGCCGACCTCGACGAGGCCGTGCTCGGCGTGCGCCTGAGCGCCTTCGGCTTCCAGGGCCAGAAGTGCAGCGCCGCCAGCCGCTGCATCGTCGTCGATCCGCAAGGACCCCAGGGCGAGCACACCCAGACCTTCATCCGCCGCCTCGTCGCCAGCACCGCCTCGCTGATCATCGGCGACCCAACCAAGCCCGGCACCGACGTGGGCCCGGTCATCGACGACGAAGCCGCGACCAACATCCGCCGCCATATCGACACGGCCAAGCAGGAAGGCCTGAAGCTCGAACTGGCGATGCAAGCCCCCGACGGTCTCGAGCAGTCGGTCGGCAAGCCCTACGTCGGCCCCCACATCTTCAGCGGCGTCACGCCCGACAACGCCCTCGCCCGCCAGGAGGTCTTCGGCCCCGTGCTCGCCATCATGCACGCGAGCAGCTACGACGAGGCGCTGAAGATTGCCAACAACCACCCCTACAAGCTCACCGGCGGCGTCTTCACCCGCAAGCCAACGCACATCGAGAAGGCCAAGCAAGACTTCCGCGTGGGCAACCTCTATATCAACCGCGGCACCACCGGCGCCCTCGTCGCCCGCCAGCCCTTCGGCGGCTTCGGCATGTCGGGCGTGGGCAGCAAGGCCGGCGGGGCCGACTACCTGCTCCAGTTCGTCGAGCCCCGCGCAAGCTGCGAGAACACCATGCGCCGCGGCTTCGCGCCCGAGCTCTAAATCAACCGCCACCCAACGAGCCCCTCGCGCGAGCGATGGGAATGGACGCCCAAACAAAACGAGCCCCTTGCTCGCGCGAGGGGCTCGTTGATTCCGAATTGTTCCGCCGGATCAATACACCCGGCCGCGGGTCTCTTGCGCCTCGATCTCGGGGATGTCGATGATCGTCGGTTCGATCTCGATCACGCGATCGTGGCTCGGAAGCCGCTGGCCACCGATGCTGGCCTTGGCGCGATCCTCGTAGCTCAGGCCCTTCTCGCCCGAGGCCAGGCTCTGGAGCTTCTGCTCCTGCTGGGCCCGGAGCTGCGCCAGGCGATCCTTCACCTGATCGATGCTGTGGGCCTTGTACGGGCCGAGCTCGTCGAGGGTCTGCTGGCGGGCTTCCATCATGTCGATCATCCGCTCGTTGCGGGCGATCGCGTCGATCTGCTGGTTGAGCCTCCACAGCTCGCTCTGGAACTGCGCCTTCTCGCCCTCGAGCTTCACGAGCAAGTCGCTTAGACGCTCGCGTTGCTGGTCGAGCAAGTCGATGTCGCCGGCGATCGAGTGGGACTCGGCGAGGTACGCGTCACGCGTCTTGACGATCTGGACTTTCTTGGCTTCGGCGTCGCTCAGGTCCATCTTCGAGCCGTTGAAGCTCACGCGGATGATCACGCCGTGGCCGGCCTCGGCCCGAACGTCCTGGGCCTTGGCGAAGATGCCGTCGATGGCTGCCAGGTCGGCCTCGGCCAGCTCGACCACGCGGTCTGCCACGGCGAGCTCACGCTCGTACTCGGCGGTCTGCGCGTCGAGGGTTGCCAGATCCTGGCGGACGCGGGCGATCCGCTCGGGGTACTGGGCCTCGAGCTTGCGGAGCTGGGCCCGCATCTTCACCGGGTCGTCGATGTTGCGATCGATGGTCTCGTTCACGGTATCACGGGCCTGGCTGAGGGCCGCCCCGACACGCTCGGGGCCGGCCACGGCGATCAGGCCGCCGCCCACGAGGGTCCCGATGACGCCGACGCGAATGATGGTCTTGACGAATGGCATGTGCCGACCTCCTGTAAAATCGTTCGTCGTTTCCGGCTGATTCGCGGGACGCTGGCCCCTGTCCGAATCACCCGGCGAGCGTCGGCCCATCCCTTCAGGGGCCGCTCGCTCTGTCACCGGACTTGTTGGGAAGCCGCCCCGCCGCATTTCACGCCAAACTCCCAAACCACCCCCATCCCGCCACAATTGGCAGGAAGCGGACCTTCATGAATCCCAATTAAGCCAATAGAGGACGCCGAGGCCGGTTTCTGAACCACGAACGCCGAAAGCGCGTCATAATGGAGGGGGGCGAGCGTTCCATCGCGCCCCGCCGAGCAAGAGGACTCAGGGGATTCGTGGATGCTGCATTCTGTCACCACAGACTTTATCGGGCGACTCAGAAACAACGACGAGGCCGCCTGGTTCGAGCTGTGGGAAACCTTCGGCCCGGTCGTTCGCACCCAGCTCACCCGCTGGGGCAAGGGCCGTATCGGCGTCGAGACCGTCCGCGACCTCTCCCAGGAGACCCTGGCCGCCCTGAGCGGCTCCATCGACCGCTACGACCCCAGCCGCGGGGCCCGGTTCAGCACGTGGCTGCTGGCCATCGCCAAGCACGTGCTGGGCGACGAGATCGACCGCCGCATGGCCCAGAAGCGGGGCTCGGGCAAGAAGGCCGTGGCCCTTGACGAACGCTGGGCCACCATGCCCTCGAGCGTCGGGGCCGACGCCGAGTATGAGGCCTCCGTCTTCCGGGCCAAGATCGAGGCCGCCCTGCGGGCCGTCGAGCACGAGGCCGAGTTTGTCGATTTTTCCATCTACCGCATGCGCGTCCTGGACGGATCCACCGGCCGCGACGTGGCCGCCCAGCTCGGTGTCAGCGAGCCGACCGTCAGCCGACGCCTGGCCAAGGTCCGAGACATGGTCCGCCTGCGATCCCGCGCGATGGTCCAGCAATTCAGCTTCACAGAGGACGAATTGGACGAAGCCGCGCGAAACGGGCTCGACCTCAATCCGACAAAGGCTGACGACGACCTGTTCGACGAGGCCATCGCCGAGATCTACCACCGGCAGGCCGAGCTCCGCCAGAAGGACGAACAGGCGGCGTTAGAAGGCTGACCGGAAACCTCCCCCCGGTCGGCTAGGAGGCCCCAGATGACCACCCCGTTGCTGCTGATCATTGCCATCCTGCTGCTCATCCCGGCGGCGGTCGTCATCATCGCCTTCCTCTTCAAGGGCTTCATCTTCATTATCAAGCAGGTGTTCACGTTCGTCTTCGGCATGATCGGCGACGTGCTGCGCCTCATCGGCATCCTCATCATGGTGCCCATCCTCAGCCTGCTGGTGGTCGCCAACATCATCATCGGCCGCTGGTCGGCCGCAGGGCACTTCGGCAAGGGCGTGGCCGGCGAGGTCCGCACGTTCGGCGCCGCCCTCTACCGTCTTGTCATCGGGCACCCCGCCCGGCTGTTCTGCCTCACTCCGCTGACCGAGGGGATCGAGCGCCGTTTGCCAGAAATGGTCGCGGCCGCGCCGGGCCCCGACAAGCCAAGCCGCCGCACAGGCGCGTTCGAGGGCTACCAGGTCACCGGCTCGCTGCCCGGCGGCGGCTCGGGCGGCAAGCTCTACCTGGCCACACCCGACGAGCGCAAGCGCGGCTCGTTCCTGCGCCAGGGCATCGGTGAGGTAGAGCAGGTCGTCATCAAGTCGTTCCACCTGCGCGAGGGCTCGAGCCTCCCGCAGATCGTCCGCGAGAGCCGCAGCCTCGAATCGGCCCGCAAGATGGGCCTCGTGCTCGAGCACCAGCTCACCGACGAGCGGTTCTTCTACGTCATGCGCTACGCGCCAGGCGAGTCGCTCACGCGCGTGACCCAGCAGATGCACGCCATGACCGGCGCCAAGGGCCTGAGCAAGCGCGACATGCGCACCGTGCTCGGATACTCGCGTGACCTGCTCGACACCCTGGCCGCCTACCACGCCGGCGGGCTGTGGCACAAGGACGTCAAGCCCGACAACATCATCGTCGACGGCGATCGCGCCCGCCTGGTCGACTTCGGGCTCATCACCCACCTCCGCTCGGCCATGACCCTGACCACCCACGGCACCGAGTACTTCCGCGACCCGGAGATGGTCCGCATGGCCCTCCGCGGCGTGAAGGTCAACGAGGTCGACGGCGAACGCTTCGACGTGTACGGCGCGGGAGCCGTGCTCTATTCAATGGTCGAGAACAGCTTCCCGGCCCACGGCGGGCTTAGCCGCATCAGCCAGCCGTGCCCCGAGGCCATCCGCTGGATCGTCCGCCGGTCCATGACCGACTACGACAAGCGCTACCGCTCGGCCGGTGAGATGCTCGCCGACGTGCAGCACGTGCTGGCCTCGCAAGACATGTTCGCCATCAAGCCCGCGGAACTGCCCAGCATGGGCGGCGGCTCGGCCGTCGCGTCGGCGATGGATGCCGATCAGGTCGACGATCCTCGTGCCGTCTCACCGGTCGCCCACCACGCGCCGCCGCCGCCGATGCCCGACGAGAAGGCCGACGCAAGTGCCAAGCCCAAGCCAGCGCACATCCGCGTGCTCAACTGGTGGTCGGGCAGCTTCACCGTCAGCAGCGACGACCCCAATCGCCCGATGGCCGACGTGCCGGTGAGCGTTGGCACACCCGCGCCCGCCTTCGTGCGGGCCAGCGCCCCGCCCATGCCCGGCAACACCAGCAAGCGCCGGGCCGGCGAGCAGGTCGCCGCCGCCCGCCAGCGCGCCCATGACCGCCGAAATCGCGCCCACGCGCGCCGCCGCGGCCTCACAAGCAAGGGCCACAAGTCCGGTGGTGCGCGCTTCGGCATCGGCCTGGCCATCATCCTCGTGGTGCTGCCCGCCGTCGCCGCCGCGCTCATCACGATCGGGTACACGACGAACGATCGCACACCCTACGAAGGAGGCCGGCGCGTCATCACCGCACCTCCAGCCCCCGACGCGCCCGACCACGCCCGTCGCTTCGAATCTCCCGCCGAACTCGCCGTCAAGCTCCGCCAGGCCGTCGGTCAGGCCACCAAGCACGGCATGGACGGCACGCTCCTGGTCATCCGCGACGCCACCGGCCTCTCGCTCGAAGAGCGCGCGATGCTCGAGCACCGCCTGGCCGCCCTGCGAGCCGCTGGTGTCAAGGTTCTCGACGCCCACAACGCCGACGAGGGTGAGCTCGAACACGTCACCGATCTGCTGGCCCACCTCCGTGCGGACCTGGGCATGGCAGACCCCCGGTCGGACCACGGTTCGAAGAAGCTCAAGGCCTGGGTCCACGAGCACCACGGCGTCGACGCGCTCTACTGGATCGCCGCCGACGAGCGGGACGCCACCATCGCCCATCCCCTGATGCGGGCCAAGGGCGACGCTGGCGAATCCATCCTCCGCGCTTTGCGTCAGCTTCCCTGATCGGGCTCGACGGCATCGACGGGCTTCGGCTGGGCCTCGGTGACCTTGGCCAGCGCCTTCTTGGCAATGAATCCGATTACGCCGAGCACGGCAAACGTGACCGCTAGTGCGATCACGATCTGCAGCGTGTCGCGCTTGAACAAGTCCACGAGATTGTCGCCCCGCTTGGCGCCCTCGGCGGCGAGCCACACCGCGGCAAACGTACGCGGGGCCATGCCGAGCGCCGTCCCGATGACATACGGCACGAGCCTGACACCCGAAGCCGCCATCGCCAGATTTGTGAGCGCAAAGGGCGAGTTCGGTGGCACGCGGAGGAGCGCCACGATAGCCGTCGTTCGCAGCATGCCGTGGCCTATGAGCGCATCGCGCACGGCTCTCGCCTTGGGATTTTCCTCGATCATGCGTTCAACACGCCGTCGCGACACGGTGCGTGCGATGGTGTAGCCCACGATCGACGCCCCGGCGAATCCGGCCCAAGCCGCCAGGAAGCCCACCACGGGCCCGAACGCCCATCCACCCAGCAACGCCTGCGAGTAGGTCGGCAGAGCCCCAAACCCCGCGCTGAACATAAAGATCACCGCGTACAGCACTATCCCCTCTGTCTGATGCGCTTGCAACCAATCCGAGATGTCCCCGATGTATGCGAGAAGCAGGAACCCGCCAAGTGGCGGCATCGCCGTCCACGCGAGTGCAAGAAACCCCGCCGGCCCCAGCCGCTTGAAGAACGCGAAAAGACCCTCCTTGGGCTTGTCGCCGGTTTGGGTCTCAACCGGTTCCGCGGCTCGGCTCTCGGGCTGTTCGGGCGTCGTCATGGCCCAGCGTACGCGACCCTGCCCCATCGTGATTGGGCCTACGCTCGATCGTTGATGAGAAACCCGCGCCCGACGGCCCACCGGCCGCCCGAGCGCCTTTCCAGCCCATCGGGCCGAGGTTCCCCCGTTCCATGTTGCCCAAGCCCCCTCCGCGTGAGCCCTCACTGGGATTCATCTACTCGCCGCCCTACCGCATCCAGGGCATCTCCATCGCCGGCGAGGCGACCGCCATCCAGGTGCCCGAGCTCGACGTGTGCTTCGACATGGGTGCCTGCCCACGGCCCATGCTCGCCAGCCCCATCTGCGCCCTCAGCCACGGCCACATGGACCACATCGGCGGGCTCGCGTACTACCTCAGCCAGCGGCAGTTCCAGGGCATGGGCACCGGCACGATCGTCTGCGACGCCCGCATCCAGGGCGACCTCCGGCAGATGCTTGAGGGCTACGTCGGCCTCGAACGCCAGCGCACGCCATACGAGCTCGTCCCGCTCGAAGACGGCCAGAGCCACCAACTCAAGCCCAATCACTTCCTCCGCGGCTTCCACACCGAGCACACGGCCCCCTCGATGGGCTATGTCGCCTACGAGCAGCGGACGAAGCTGAAGGAAGAGTACGTGGGCCTACCCCAGGAGAAGCTCGTCGAGCTCAAGAAGCGGGGCGAGGAGATCACCCGCAGCTTTGAGGTGCCCCTAGTGGCATACACAGGCGATACCCTACCAGGATCCCACCTGCTGCGGTCCGACATCCGGGCCGCCCGCGTGGTTATCGCCGAATGCACGTTCTTCGAGAAGGGCCACCACAAGCGTTCACGCATTGGCATGCACATGCACATCGACGACATCGTGCAGTGGTTACCCCTGCTCGAATGTCAGATGCTCGTCTTGGGCCACATCTCGCGCCGCACGCAATTGGGTGATGTCCGCCAAGCCCTCGAAGAACGCCTGGACGCCGAGCAGCTCGCGCGTGTACGCGTGCTGATGGACCACCGTGCGAACCGGCAGGAGTACGAACGCATCGTCGCGCAGTCGGAAGAAAAACAAGCAAGCAATTCTCAGCAGCCCACCGAGCAAGCCTGACGCACGCGCCAGAGCCAATTGTTCCGGCGCGGTGTACAACTCCGGTTGACACCGACTGGTAATTGTGGTATCTTGATCCCCGCGTCTGTTGGAGCGGTCGGAAGAACAAGACCATCCGCCTCCGTGAATACACTTGCGGCGATCGGCGGGGGTATGGTGTTCTGCGCCCGCCACGACAAGTTCACCCGCGCGGGACAGGGGGTCATGCATGGGCTTTGTTTCGGCGGCGAATTCGGGCAACGGCACACCAGAAGACCGTCAGGGCGCCCTGAGCCGCCGCGAGGCTACCGACCTCTGGGCCAAGGCCTTGGTCACCGTGCAGGCCGAGCACCCCACCCTCGTCCGCGTTTGGTTCGAGGAACTGGAACCGACATCCCTCGATTCGGGGTTGCTCGTCGTGCGATGCGCGAGCGAGGTGCAGCGCGACCACATGGACCGCGAGTGCAGCCGCCCGTTCACCGACGCCGCACGCATGGCCTCGGGCCAGTTCGTGAACGTCCGTTTCGTCGGCCCCACCGGCCAGGGCCCCCAGCCGGCCCGCATCGCCCGGCAACTGGCCATCAACGCCGACAACACCTTCGCCAACTTTATCGTGGGCCCGGGCAACCGTCTGGCCCACGCCGCCGCCCAGGCCGTCGCCGAAGAGCCCGGCCGCCGCTACAACCCGCTGTTCATCCACGGCGACGTCGGCCTGGGCAAGACCCACCTGCTCCAGTCCATCTGCATCCGCATCAAGGCCCAGCACCCCGACTGGACAATCGAGTACGTCTCGTGCGACGAGTTCACCAACCAGTTCATGGAATCGGTCCAGGCAGGCCGCATGAGCGACTTCCGAAACGAGTTCCGCCAGGTCAACATGCTCGTCATCGACGACGTCCACTTCCTGGCTAAGCGTGATCGCACGCAGGAAGAGTTCTTCCACACCTTCAACGCGCTCTACCAGACCAACCGCCAGATCGTGCTCAGCTCCGACGCGCCCCCCGAAGACATCCCCGACCTCGAAGACCGATTGGTCAGCCGCTTCAAATGGGGGCTGGTCACATCCGTAGAGGCGCCCGACTACGAGACCCGCATCGCCATCGTGCAGACCAAGGCCCGCCTGCGGGGGCTTGCTCTTGGCGAGGGCGTGGCCGAGCACGTGGCGGCCTGCATCGACACCAACATCCGCGAGCTCGAGGGCGCGATCACCAACCTCCAGATCCGCGCCTCGGTTGACGAACGCCAGGTTGACCTCCAACTCGCCCGCGAGACCATCCACGCTCCCGACCAAGTTGATGCCCCCACGAGTGCCACGATGCAGGCCGTCCTCGACGCCGCCATCGGCTTCTATGGCGTCAAGCTCAGCGACCTGCAGGCCAAGAAGAAGACCCGGTCCATCGCCCGCCCCAGGCAGGTGGTCATGTACCTCGCCCGCAAGCACACCCGCCACTCGCTCGAAGAGATCGGCGGTTATCTGGGTGGTCGCGACCACACCACGGTCATGCACGGGGCCAGCAAGATCGCCGAATTGCGCGACGCCGACCCGAATTTTGCCGCCGAACTCGACCGGCTGGAAACCCGCATCTCGGGCCGTACGCCGGCCCCAGGCCGGTCCTAGAGCCCGGTAGCGCGCTCGCGCACCAGAATAAATCCAAAATCACTCCTACTTCAGCGAGGTTCCACGCTCGCGAGGGATGCTTATCTAACGACTGCCGCCTTGGCGTCGAACGCGGGAAACACCGAGCTGGCGCCAATCCGGCGTACACCGAGAAAAGGGAGCATCACTATGCAAGCCAAACAACTCATCCTTGTCAGTGGTATGGCACTGGCCATGATCGCAACGACCGCCACCGCCCAGAGCCGCAACAACGACAATCGCCGTGACGGCGTCCAGCAAGATGGCCGGGACCGCCTCGGCGAAGCCAGCCGGGCTGCTCGGCAGGAAGGCCAACGCTCCACCGCCAACAACATCCTCACATCCCTCGAGGGCATCTGGAACGTCAACATCCAGGTCAACCGAACCCAGTGGGACGCCATGACCCGCTCACGGCTGGGCACCACTGATTCCGACCGCACCGGTTTGAACCGTGATCGCCTGGACTCAACCAACCCCGACCAGGGGACCGATCGCAACCCGCGTGAACGCGACATCGAGCGTGAGGGCACCGAGATTGATCGTCAAGATGGCACGCGCGAGCAAGATCGACGCGACCGTGAGAACATCCAGGAGCGCGGCGAGCGTGGCAGCGAGCGCGGCTCGGGCCAGATGAGTTCCGCCGACGGCATGGCCCGCTCGAACGCCATCCTGGGCGGCAATATCCTGCAAACCAAGAGCATCTTCGGTGCCGATGGAGCGACAACGCGTTCCACGACCGGCCGCACGCCCGACCGGCAGGATCGCGACGCCGGCAACAATCCCCAGCGGGATGCCGACCGTCAGGCCCAGGAGCGAGACGGCATGGGCCAAATGGACAACAGCAACCTCCAGAGCATGTCGTTCCTGGGGTATGACCAGAACAGCGACGAATACAACCTTGCCCTCATGACCGGCCAGAGCGGCACAATCCATAATTTTACTGGCAAATTCGACCGTTCGGACCGCCGCATCGTGTTTAAGAGCGTCGATTCGTCGCCCGTGTCCACCTCGACAACCGATCGTCGGTCGACCGACCGCAGTGGTACGACCACCAGCGGCACGCAGATGAAGGACATGACCATGGTGCTCCGGATGGATGGCAACGACACCTACACAGTTACCGCCTACAGCGGCTCGACCACCACAACTGGCACCACGGACCGTGGTACCGACCTGGGCGGCCAGCCCTCGCGCGGCGATGACCGCGGCACCAACAACCAGGACAGGGATCGCGGTGTCGGGGACCGCCAGGGTCAGGACGCCACCGGCTCCTCGCTCCCCGCCAACATCATCTACAAGGCGACCTACACCAAGGCCGATCGCAACATGCGTTCACAGCATGATCGCATGTTCGACGACCGCGAGCGTGAGGAGCGGACGGCCCGCTTGGACAAATCCGAGCAGGAACGCAACGAGCGCACCCCGCGCTAATCACACAAGACGCCCGGAACCATGAGGTCCCAGGCGTCGCACTCTGTGGTGCTCGGAGCGGAGCCATGGGGTCGGCTCTTCTCCCAGTCCCCGGCGACCACAACGTGTGTGGCGTCGGGGCTTTTCGTTCACCCGTTCGGGCTTACTCTTCGTCCTTCTGATGCCCCATCGAGCGTGGCATGTTGTCGAGCACCTTGTCGATCAGCCCGTACTTGATCATCTCCTCGTCGTCGAGCCAGAGGTTGCGATCGCAGTCTCGCTCGATCTTCTCGGTTGTCTGCCCGGTGGCATCGGAGTAGATCTGGTAGAGCCGCTCACGCAGGCGGATGATCTCTTTGGCTTCGATCTCAAGGTCGGTCGCCTGACCCTCCATGATGCCGCCGATGAGCGGCTGGTGCATCAGGTTGCGGCTGTTCCGCAGGCAGAACCGCTTGCCCTTCTCGCCGCTCGCGGCGATCACCGACCCCATGCTGGCGGCCTGGCCGATGATATACGTGCTCACCTGGGGCTGGATGAAGTTCATCGTGTCGATGATGCCAAGCCCGCTGGTCACGCTGCCACCCGGCGAGTTGACGTATAGGTGCACGTCGCTCTCGGGGTCCTCGTTGGCCAGGAACAGCAACTGGGCCACGATCAGGTTGGCCATGTCGTCGCCCACCGGCCCGCCCAGGAAGATGATCCTGTCCTTAAGCAGGCGCGAATAGATGTCGTACGACCGCTCGCCGCGGCCGGTCTTCTCGATGACGATGGGCACCAGGTAGTTCGATTCAACGCTCATGGGCGGGTGTCTCCGGCTGGGGGTGGTCTTCGACGTGCAAGGTGATGAAGTGGGCTCCAACGAACGCCGGCTTAGCCGCCGCCCTTCTTCGTGTGCTGGAGCACCTCGTCAACGATGCCGTAGGCCTTGGCCTCTTCGGCGCTGAAGTAACGGTCACGCTCGCTGTCCTTCTGAATGGTCTCCCAATCCTGGCCGGTGTGGTTCGCCAGGATCTCGTTCAGCGCCCGCTTGCTCTTGATGATCTGCTCGGCCTGCAGGCGGATGTCCTCGGCCTGGCCCGTGATGCCGCCGTAGGGCTGGTGGATCATCACCTTGGCGTGCGGCAGGATGTACCGTTTGCCCTTCTCGCCGGCGGTCAGCAGCACCGCGCCGCCCGAGTAGGCCCGCCCGATGCAGTACGTTGCCACGGGGCTGGAGAGGAACTGCATGGTGTCGTACAGCGCCAGCGTGTCGTCGACGGCCCCACCGGGGCTATTGATGTAGAAGTTGATCTGCTGGCCCCGCTTCTGGTCTTCGAGGTACAGCATCTGCATCATCACCCGGGCGGCCGAGGAGAAGTTGATCTCCCCGATCAGGAACACCACCCGGTTCTCGAGCAAGAGCTCGTCGATGGTCATCTCACGCGTGCGTTGGTAGGAAACAGCCGATGCGGGCATGGGCGGTCCTTCTCCTCTCTAGAAGCCGACTCTAAGGCCGACCCGAATCCTGGTAAAAACCGACCAAGCCGGGCCTGCGCCCTTCGGACGGATCTGGGGCATCCTCGCAAGCCTCTCATCGGCTCACAAGCGGCATGGCTGCAACCGGCAGGCCATCGGCCGCCGGGGCCTGGGGCGCCCGGGGCCTCGCCCCGGGTCGCCGCACACCCTGCCGGGGGCCATATCGGCTGGAAGGGGCGGCACGCTGTTCCCAATAATCCGCCGTTCTGGCAGGCACCGCGCCGGCCCAACTATTGGGATCTGGCGAACACCCGATCACGCGCTGCCGCGTGCCAATGGCCTTGGGCCGATCGCTTCCGTACACTCCCGCCCACTGCGGTCCCGGCGGGGAGCGCGGGGGTTCATGTAGCCAGCGGGCGTGCCCGCGGAGGGTTTGTTCATTGCCGACCGCCGTGATCAGCGACATGCACGGGAACGCCACCGCTCTCAAGGCGGTGCTCGCCGATATCGAGAGCAAGGGCGTCGACCGCATCGTCTGCCTGGGCGACATCGTGGGCTACGGCCCCGAGCCCCTGGCCTGCGTCGATCTCGTCCGAGAACGCTGCGCCTGGTCGCTCATGGGCAACCACGACTTCGCCGTCCTGTACGAACCCACGAACTTCAACCCCATGGCCGCCGGCTCGGCCTACTGGACACGCGAGCAGTTCGATGCCGAGCCCGACGAGGCCAAACGCACCGAGCGATACAACTTCCTGGGCCGCCTGCGTGTCCGCGTGGCCGACGCCGATTCGCCGCTGAAGGTCTCGCTGCTGGCCGTCCACGGCTCACCCCGCCGACCCATCAACGAATACATCTTCGACAAGGACGTCCGCGACGCCCCCGAGAAGCTCGAAGCCATCTTTGAACGTTTCGAGGGCGCCTGCATCGTCGGACACACCCACGTCCCCGGCGTCTTCACCGACGAGCCCGATTTTTATCCCCCCGACGAGTTGGGCGACGCGGGCTTCAAGTTCCGCGAGGGCGAGAAGATCATCATCAACGTGGGCTCGGTAGGCCAGCCCCGCGACGGCGACCCCCGGGCCTGCTACGCCATGCTCCACGAAGACCGCGTCGAGTTCCACCGCGTCGAGTACGACATCCAGGACACCGCCACCAAGATCAAGGCCATCGCAGCCATCGACGACTACCTCGGGGATCGCCTCTTCGGCGGACAGTAAACAACCCATGGCAGAACCCACCAAGAGCCTCGCTCGCATCTTCGTTCCGCTGGCCATCCTGGCCGCCGTAGGCCTGCTGGTCGCCTGGCCCATCATCAGCGGCAGCCAGAGCGCCAATCCGGGCAACAACCCAACCGCAAGCCAACCCGAAACGCCAGCCCAACAGCCGGGCGGGTCGCAAGATGAGCAACCCGGCGAACCCATCAGCGAGCCCATCAGCGAGCCCGAGCAACCCGCCGCCGGAGATGAGCCGCCCGTTCCGGCGGAAGACTCCGAATCCACGGACGAAGCCTCGCCCGATCCTGCCCCGCAGGACACGCCCGCATCTTTAGCAGCCGAATACCGGGTGCTGCCCGCCGGCGACGGCGGAACCGCCCCGACGTACGCGCGGGTCGGTGGCGTCGACCCAAACACCCACACCCTCGAACTCACCTTCTCGCCCCTCGGCGCGGGCATCCATCGCATCGAACTGGCCGGCTACAAGCGCCGGCTCGGTTCGGCCGATCCGGTTCCGGTACAACAAGAATGGACGCTCGCCACCACCGGTGGGACGGTGCGCATCGTGCCCTTTGCCGCCGTCGCCGTTGAGATCAACGGCGAGCGCGTCTCGGTCTACACCACCACCGACCTCGACGGCAACGCCCGGTACGCATGGACCCAGGTCGAGCCCGGCAGGTTCCAGGCCACCATCGCCGACGCCACCGGAACGCCCGTCGCCCGCCTCGAACGCCACTACCAATCAGAGGGCAAGTCCCACGACTTCACGCTCACCCAGAGCGCCGAGAACCTGACCGACCAGCCCCTCGACATCCGCTGGATCACCTTCGGCCCGGCCCAGCTCTACCAGGAAAGCCAGGGTTACGGCGGCGACAAGCGCCGCGTCCGCTTCGGGTACGTCGAGCCCGGCTCGCCCCACTTCGTCATCGGCGGCGACTACATGAAGACCATCGCCAACGTGTCGGGGCCACGCAACAAGCAGACCGGCCTCTACCCCGCGTCGATGGAACTCTGGCCCACGGCCGGCGTTTCAAGGAACGGGCACCAACTCGCCTGGGCGGGCCTGACGAATCGCTACTTCGGCGTCGCGGTCCACGGGGTGGCCCAGGGCCAGCCGACCCCGGACGTGGCCCCGCTGCTCACCCCGGTCGAACGCGTCTCTCGCGTGCTGCTGGATCCCAGTGCGAGGACCAACAGCCCGAACTATGTGCTAGGACTCGAACTCACCAGCCCGAAATACGAAGTCGCGCCGCGAACGCAACTGACCCACGCGCTGGGTATCTACAGCGGCCCGCTCTCGCGTGAACTCATCTCGGCCAACCCATCGGCAGACGCCGTGATGCTGCGGCAACTCGTGCAGTACACCTTCGGTGGCCCCTGCGCCGTCTGCACCTTCCCCTGGCTGGCCCACATCCTGGTGTGGCTGCTCAACAACATCCATGACTACCTGACCTTCGACTGGGCGCTGGCCATCATCGTGCTGGTGCTCATCGTGCGCACCGTGCTGCACCCGGTCACCAAGTGGAGCCAGATCCGCGTCCAGCGGTTCAGCCACCAGATGCAGGAGATGGCCCCCAAGCAGAAGAAGATCCAGGAAAAATTCAAGGGCGATCCCAAACGCATGCAGGCCGAGATGGCCAAGCTCTGGCGCGAGGAGGGCATCAACCCCGCCGGCATGCTGGGCTGCCTGCCCATGTTCCTCCAGACCCCGGTCTGGATCGCGCTCTACGCCTCGCTCTACTTCGCCATCGAGCTGCGCCACGAGCCGGCCTTCTTCGGCATCTTCCAGCACATCGGCGGCTGGCCCTTCCTGGCCGACCTCGCCCAGCCCGACAGCGCCATCACGCTGCCGGCGGCCTTGCAATTCCAGCTCCCGCTCATGGGGCTGATCACGTCGATCAACCTGCTCCCCCTCTTGCTGGGCGTGGTGTTCTTCATCCAGCAAAAGTACATGATGCCGCCACCGAGCGCCACCATGACGCCCGAGCAGAAGTCCCAGCAGAAGATGATGAAGATCATGATGGTCATCATGTTCCCGGTCTTCATGTATAACGCGCCCAGCGGGCTCTCGATCTACTTCATCGCCAACTCCACGCTGGGCATCATCGAGATGCGCTACATCCGTGCCCACATCAACAAGAACGACCTGCTCACCCCCAAGCAGCGCGACCCCGGCAAGAAGACCTTCATGCAACGCCTCATGGAACGCGCCCAGCAACGCCAGGAAATGATCCAGGCCGCCAGGGGCCAGGGGCCCGCCAAGGGCCCCACCAGCGGCGCCCTGGGTGCCCGCCGCAAGAAGACCGAGAACCGCCGCAAGGGCCGCCGCTAACCCAAAGCGATGGACACCAGCTCGACCATCGTCACACCGGCCACGCCCATGGCCCCCGGCGTGCGCGCCGTGGTGCGTCTCTCGGGCACGCACGCCTTCGACGGTATCGACAAGCTCGCAACCACCCCTATCGACCGCACACGCGGCGTCGGCCCGATCCGCCTGAGCCTGCCCATCGGCGAGCTTCCAACCCTCGCCGTCCGCCTGCCCGGCCCGGCCTCATACACCGGCGAGGACACGGTCGAACTCCTGCCACCCGGCTCGCCCACGCTCATCGCGGCCCTCGTGCGCGCATTGCTCGCGATTCCCAGCGTCCGCCATGCCGAGGCCGGCGAGTTCAGCGCCCGCGCGTACCTCAACGGTCGGCTGACTCTGCACCAGGCCGAGGGCGTCGCCGCCACTATTGCCGCCGTCACCGACCAGCAACTCGAAGCCTCCCACCGCCTCCTGACCGGCCAATCGGGCCAGCGCTACGCAACGCTCGTAGATGGATTGGCATCCACTCTCGCCCTCGTCGAGGCCGCCGCCGACTTCGCCGAAGAGGAGCACGTTGTTCCCATCAACGCCGGCGACTTGCGCAGCCGCCTGGCCACCATGCTCGACACGCTCGAAGCCGAACTCCAGGGCCGCCATGGTCGAGAGAACGCCGCCGCGCGCCCGCTGGTGGTCCTCGCCGGCGCGCCCAACGCGGGCAAGACCAGCCTCTTCAACGCCCTGCTCGGGCGCACCCGCGCGGTCATCTCGGAAACCGAACACGCCACCCGCGACGCCATCATCGAGCCGCTCACCCTCGACCACCCCACCATCGGCCGCATCGACTGCGACCTGGCCGACCTGCCCGGCGAGCCAGACCTGGCCGAACTCCCGCTCGACACCGACGAACAAGCAAGCGTGCGCGCCGTGATCGAGTCCACGTTGGAGCGCGCCGACGTGGTGCTGCTCTGTGATCCCAGCGGGAGCTTCGACTCGCCGGCCGCGGCCACCAATACCATCCGCCTGCGCACCAAGGCCGACACGATCGGCACCGAGGCACCGGGTGCCATCGCCGTCAGTGTGCGCACCGGGCTGAACCTCGATACGCTCCGCCTCGCGCTCGCCGAAGCCATCGATACGGCCCACCTGGATGCCAGCGCGGGCTTGCTCCCCCGCCACCACGCCCTGGCCTCGCGCGTGGCCGAGGCACTCACGCGTGCGGCAAGCGCCGTCGCGAACGACCCACCCCGAGGCCTCCCAATCGATAGCGAACTCGCTGCTGCCGAAATGCGGCTGGCTTTGGACGCCCTGGGCGAACTTGGCGGCCGCGTCTCGCCCGACGAGGTTCTCGGTCGCATCTTCGCCAGCTTCTGCGTCGGGAAATAGCCCGTAGCGACATCCTGGCACACCCGGGGCTCGCGCCCGAGCGCCGATCGGGTACACTCTCCTCCGAGATGACCACACAGGACACCATCCCCGTCCCAACCACCACCGACCCTGCCGTCGACCAGCTCCCGCCCTTCCGCGTGCTGCTGCACAACGACGATGAGCACGACATGCTCTACGTGGTCGAGAGCCTGGTGGATGTCACGCCCATCGCCTACAAGCCGGCCGCCCGCATCATGCTCGAGGCCCACATGCGTGGGGCCGCCCACGTGATGACCACCCACAAGGAACGGGCCGAGTTCTACCGCGACCGCCTGCGCTCGAAGGGCCTGGTGTCCACGATCGAGCCGGTGGACAACCCGTCCGAATAAGCACCCAAGCGTGCCGACTGCAACGGTCGGGCCATGTACGCCGCCGCGCGCCCTCGGGCGGTCATGTTTCACGCCCAACATCCCTCGCCCATCGGCGGTCCACGCCCGATGCCAGAACCGACGCGGCCACTCGACCGAGCCGCGCCGGAGGGTTGCGTCATGTCCAAGCCGATGGGCCAGATTCTGATCGACAAGGGCATCCTGAGCGAGACCCAGCGCGACCAGGTGCTCCGCGCCCAGCGTGGGACCAACCGCCCCTTCGGCGAGCTGGCCGAGAAGATGTTCGAGATCTCCCAGGACGAGATCGAAACCGTCTGGGCCGAGCAGTACAGCGCCATCGCCGAATGGGTCGACCCGGCCAACCTCGAGATCCCCAGCCACGTGCTGTGCGTGCTGTCGGGCCGCCAAGCCGCCCAGTTCGCGATGATTCCCATCCGCTACGCCGGCCGATCGCTGGTGCTGTGCACGACACGCGAGCAACTCCCGCGCGCCCTGCGATTCGCCTCGTCCACGTTCGGGGCCGAATGCACGCTGGCGCTCTGCGAGACCGAGCAACTGAGCGCGGGCCTGCGCAAGCATTACGACGTCGACGCCGCTGCGTGGGAGGCCCTCATGCGCCAGCTCGGCTCGGGCGAAGCCGCGTAATTCCTAATCCCCGGCGATCGTCATGATCGGCGGGTCGAGCGGCAGGATCTTCACCAGGTCCAT
Source organism: Phycisphaera sp. (assembly GCA_025916675.1). NCBI lineage: Bacteria > Pseudomonadati > Planctomycetota > Phycisphaerae > Phycisphaerales > Phycisphaeraceae > Phycisphaera > Phycisphaera sp. Next base: position 692,088 of record CP098402.1, on the reverse strand, counting down.
GTACGCGCCGTGGTGCGCCTGCACCTCGGTGAGCGAGTCGCCACCGGTCTTGTCGAGGAACGCCCTGGCGATCTCGAACGCGACCACGTTCTCCATGACCACGCTGGCGGCCGACACCGCGCACACGTCGCTGCGCTCATAGTCGCTCTGCTGGGCTTCCTTCGTATTCAGGTCGACCGACGGCAACCCGCGGAGCAGCGTGGAAATCGGCTTCATCGCCCCGGTCACCACGACCGGCTGCCCGTTGGTCATGCCGCCCTCGACCCCGCCGGCGTTGTTGGTGTCTCGCACGAAGCCCATCGAGGGTCCGTCGACCTTGGCACGGTCGTAGCGGATCGGGTCGTGCACCTGCGAGCCCGGCAGTTCGGTCACGCGCCGGCCCATGCCCATCTCGACGCTCTTGAACGCCTGGATGCCCATGACCGCGTAGGCGATGCGTGCGTCGAGCTTCAGCCGCCAGTCGACGCAACTACCAAGCCCGGGCGGCACTCCGAACACGTGGGCCTCGCACAGCCCGCCGGCGGTGTCCTTGTCGACCTTGGCCTGGCGGATCACGTCGATCTGCTTCTTCGTCGCGTCGGCGTCCGGGCAGTACGTCTCGCTCGCGTTACGGGCCTTGATCAGTTCCTTGTGCTTGTCCGGTGTCACCACGGCTTCGGAAACGGCCGTGCCCACGCTGCGCACGAAGCCGAAGACCTCGATGTCGAACAGCTTGAGCAGCCCCCGCGCCAGTGCCCCCACCGCCACGCGGGCCGCCGTCTCGCGGGCGCTCGCCCGCTCGAGCGTGCCCCGGCAATCGGTCGTCAGCCACTTGAGCGAGCCGGCCAGGTCGGCGTGCCCGGGACGGGGCCGGTACACCGGCGGGGTCCGCTCGGCGTCGTCCATGCGTGAGTCCTTGTTGGCCACGCGCATGGCGATGGGCGAGCCCAGCGTCATGCCCATCCGCACGCCGCTGAGGAACTCGACCGTGTCGGTCTCGATCCGCTGCCGACCGCCGCGACCGTACCCGCCCTGGCGGCGAGACAGCTCCACGTTGATCGCGTCCTCATCGATCGGTACGCCCGCGGGCATGCCCGTGACGATCGTGATCATTCCGGGTCCGTGGCTCTCGCCGGCGGTCTGGTAGTCGAGGGTCGGCATGGGCGGATCGTATCCGCCATTACTCCTGGGGTGGCGTGCCGATGACCGAGAGCAGGTTACTGCGATCGTCGGTCCAGGCGCGGAAGCCCTCGGGCGCCATGGGCGGGCGCCAGAGCGTGCGCTGCCGCAGCGGCGTCAGGTCATCGGGCAACCGCGACAGCATCACCCAGGTGCTCGTGTATCGGCCGGTGCCCGTGTTTTCTTCGGGCACGCGCAGGTCGAAACGCATGGTGCTGTGCAGCCCCAAACGCTCGGCGGCTCGCGCCACCACGGGCTCCAGATTCAAGTACACATTGGAGATGTGCACCGCCAGCACGCCGCCGTCAGCCAGCCGATCGAGATATACCTCGAACGCCTCAAGTGTCAGCAAGTGGACCGGGATCGCGTCGGAGCTGAACGCGTCGAGCACGATCAGGTCGTACGGCTCGCCCTCGTGCGCCTCCATCAGCAATCGCCCGTCGCCCACGAAGTACTCGATCTCGTCGGCCCGGCTTTGGCTGACGAAGGTGAAGTACAACGGGTTGCGCGCGATCTCGACAACGGCCGGATCGATCTCGTACGCGTGGATGGTCATACCCGGCCGGCCGTACGCCGCCAGCGCTCCACTGCCCAGGCCGACCAGTGCAACGCGATCGAGCGCGTGGTGCTGCCGGGGCGCGGCCTGCCCATCGATGAACGCGAAAATGTCCGCGATGGGGCTCTGGTCGTGGTAATAGGCCAGCGGCACGGGCACGCCGCCGGTATCCACACGCTGCAGGCCGTGGGCGGTCGAGCCGTGGCGGAGCTGGTGGAGCGTCGCGATCGAACCATCACGCCATCGCGTCTGGACCTTCTCGACCATGTGGACACCAAAGAACGTGCGTTCGATGTGGATGACCTCGGCCGGGCCCTTCCAGAACGTCGCCGCCAGCAGCACGCCACCCACCGCCAGTGAGAACGACACCGGCCAGCTGTACACAACATACAAGGCCAGGGCGGGCAGTCCGACGGCCAGCCCCCGATCCCACCACTCGGCCGATGCGGCCAGCGGTTGCCGGCCCATCGCCCCGAGCAGCACGAGGATGGCCACGAACACCGCCACCACGGTGCCGCCCACGACGAGTTGGCCGGCGGGGGTGTCCAAACTCTTCGCGTTCTTGTCCTTCCACTTGGGCAGCCCGGGCAGTGCGAGCATGGCCAGGGCGATGGCGATCGGATACTCCAGCACGCGATCGAAAATCACCGGCGCCAGCAAGGCGTTGAATGCCCCGCCCAGCACGCCGCCAAGCGCGACGAGCAGGTAGAACTCGGTCAGCCGCCCGGCCTCGGGCCGCAGCGATGCGAGCCGCTGGTGGCAGAGCATCGCCGCCAACGCAAAGGCCGCGATGTGCGCCCCCGCCACGGCTGCCAACGGCTGCCGAGCGTGCAGCAGCATGGCGACGACGACACCGACGACCGCGATGGGCGCGAGCCGGCTGACCCAGCGATCGACACCGGGCTTGGTCACGCCGAACGCGATGATGAACGTGAGCAGATAGAGCGACAGCGGCACCACCCACAGCAACGGCGCGGCGGCCACGTCGGTGGTCAGGTGCTGGGTCACGCCAAGGAGCAGGCTCGAAGGGACCATCGCCAGGCCGACCCACGCCAAGCGGCGCAACCCGGTCACCGGTTCGGCGGGCGCCTCTTTCACGATTTCGCGCGGTGCTCGCGTACGACGGATAACGAGCGCGGAGCCGATGCCAAGCAACACCACCAGGGCGACGTACGCGATCGACCACCACGATCGCTGCTGGTCGAGGCTCAACAACGGCTCGGCGATGAACGGGTACGCCAACAGCCCGAGCAGGCTGCCCGCGTTGCTCGCGGCATAGAGCGGGTACGGGTCGGCCGCGAGTTTGTGGTCTGTGGTCGAGATCCAGCGTTGCAGCAGCGGCGAGACCGAGGACAGCACGAGGTACGGCGCGCCGATAGCCAGGGCCAACGCGAACATCACCCAGAGGGCGGGCGGGCCCTCGGCCGACCCAGCCGGCAGGGCAAGGGGCAGGGCTAGCACCGCCGCGGCGGCGAGCACCAGGTGGACGGCAATCGCAACCCGCGGCGCACGCCGGCCGAGCAAACCGAGAACGTGGGCACCTAGGTACCCAAGCAGCAAGCCGGCCTGGAAGAAGAGCATCGCAGCCGTCCAGACCGCCGGGCTGCCGCCGAGTTTTGGAAGCAGCATGCGCGCGAGCATCGGTTGCACGCAAAAGAGCAGTGCGGCGGCCAGGAAGATGGCGATGGTGTAGATCGGCAGCATCGGGCGTGCAACCCCTCCGGGGCCCGCATGGTACCGCCTACGGGCTCGCGGGCCGCCTGCCACGGCCGGCGCAAAGGAGGGCGACGGGAATTGCCCAACCTCGTGAAACGCCCCGATGCGAATTGCCCTAAGCAAGCGTGGGGGAGCCTTGCCTTGGTCAGACCAGCCTCGTGGACACTCCGGCAGCCGTTCCGCTCCCGCACCATGCGTGCCCTGCTCATGGCCGCGCTCGCCTTGCTGGTCGCACCTGTCGTTTGCGCCGGACCGCTGCCCGAGCACTGGGTGGCCAAGGGCAGCGATTGGGTGATCCACGTAGACGCCGAACGGTTGGCCCAGGCCGAGGCCCTCACGCCCCTGTTCGATGCCATGACCGCCTCGGCCTGGGGAGCCAGCCTCACCGACATGGGCATCGACGCCCGCATGGACGTCAGCGGCATCACCATGTTTGGCACGATCACCCGAGCCCCCGACGCCCGGGGCGTGACCACCACGATACTCCAGGGAGGTGCCGCCCTGCGGCAGGCCATCCAGAAGCACGTCGAGGCCCACAACGGCTACACCCTCATGCTCCGCAGGACTCTCCAGGCCGACGGGAAGCGAATCAACGCCTGGACCATCGACAGCCTGTCGGTCCATGTCGCCCTGGTGCCCATGGGGACACGCGAGGCATCGACTGGGCAGCCCCCGAAGCTCGTAGCCGTGCTCTCGGACAATTCTGATCGGCTCCAGGCGTGCATCGGCCTCCTCCTGTCCGAGAAGGCGAGCGACCGACCGGAGCCGCCCTCCCGAGACGGCAACACCAAGCTCGATATCGAGGGTGGCCCCGAGTGCCCCCCGCCGGGCTGCGTGCTGTTCGCCTGGGCCAAGGACCTCGACGATGCCCACCCCAAGCTGCGATCGGAGTTGCTGGCTTCGGCCGACAGCTTGGTGGCCCACCTGGGCTATCGCGACGAAAGCAACCAGACCGTGGTTTTCGCCAATCTCGATGTCCATGGCAACGAAACAGCCAACGGCGACAGGATGGTGTCGGCGCTCAACAGCATGGTCGAATTCTGGACGAGCCGAACCTCGGCGTTGGCCGCGAGCAACCCGGCTATGCTGGAATTGCTCCCACTGGTTGAGGCATGCCAGGTTTCACGAGACGGTTCCTCGGTGAAATTGATAATGGAGCGTGCCATCGCGAAAGCCGACCCGCCGGCATCCGACACCCCAAATCGTGGGACCGGCCTCGCCATTGAACCGGAATCGCCGAATCCCAGCGACCGATAAGTGGCTAATCTGGGTTGTCCACTGTCATGAAACAAATTTTACGGATAACCCTAAGTGTGAAACCGCATTGGATTTTGCTGCGGATGCGTTAACCTAATGGCAATGTCCGCGTCGGTTGCCGGCTCAATCCCGTTCGAAGTCCCATTCCATGGGCGCCCCGCCGAGCGGGTGGACAACCTGAGTGATCAGGCCTTGGCCGAATTGGCCAAGGAGGGATCGGTCGCCGCCTACAACGTGCTCGTCACTCGCTACCAGGACCGCGTCTATCGCTTCCTACTGCGTCGCACCGGATCGTCGGCCGAGGCCGAGGACGTGGCCCAGGAGACGTTCCTGCGGGCCTGGCAGAAGCTGCACACCTTCGAGCCCGAACGCCCATTGGCCCCGTGGCTGCTCACGATCGCTGCCCGGCTGGCCGCCTCGGCCGCCCGCCGGCGTGCCCGGGTGCGTGTGGCACCGGAATCGGCCATCGGCTACGTCGATGCCGCCGCTCCCAGCCTCACAGCGGCGAATCCCGACGCGGGATACGACCGCCGCCGCATCTGGAAGATCGCCGAATCGGTCCTCAACCGCGACCAATTGACCGCCGTTTGGCTCCGCTACGTCGAGGGCCTGAGCCCGGCCCAGATCGCCCGCGTGATGGACAAATCGGGCGTGGCCGTACGCGTGATGCTGCTGCGGGCCCGGAACGTGCTTGGCGAGGCCATCCGCGACCGTGCCGGCGATATCGTCTCCGCTGATGGGGATGACCCTAAGAACGAATATACGAGCAAAAAAGAAGACACGAGTAAAAGCGCCGCTTCGCGCGTTACGCTCCGCGGTCGCGGAGCGAATACTTAGCAGGACTAGGAACACATCCTGTGGCTCGTACCAACCCACATCCCGCTCAGTTCACCCCTCGCCGCCGGAAGGCGATCCGTCGTCGCCTGGAGTCGCTGCTTAGCGACCAGAAGGGCTGGCCGCAAGAGTCCGCGCCGCTGCGTGTTCGGGCGGGTGTGATGTCGAATTTGGCCGCCCAGCGCCAGGCCGGGACGACCGGTGAACGCGTCACGATGTATCGCGACAACGGCTTCTCGAACCGCAGGTTGCAATTCTCGCTCCGCCCGCCCTTGGCAGCCGCCGCGGTCATCGCCATGATCGTGTCAGCCGCCGTCCACTTCATGGGCGGCAGCGAGGCGTGGCAGCCTTGGGCCGATGGCCTGGCCAATCGGTTCTACGACGTCAACGGCGGTGGTCCGAGCTACAGCGGCTCCGCGTATGCCAAGGCGGACCAGCGACCTCTCGGCACGGAAGCGGGCCGCGATGCGACCGAAGCACTTATCTCCGACGTCGCTCGATTCCGCGATCACATGACCGGCCGCATCCCCACGAACGGGCCCACGCAACGCCAGCCGGAGAGGGACACACCGCGGCAATCGCCGCCACCGCGTCGCTCGAATGACCCGGCCCCGGCGTCTTCTTAACCGGCTCCCCCAGCACCCTTCTAATTCACACCTCTACGGCACCAATGAGTTCCGTCAGCTTGATTGCGCCCATGCGTTTAGCCCACCGTGCCAGCCCCTTGTGCACACGGGCCGGGATCGATGGATCGGCCAGGGTCGCCGTCCCCATGCCAACCGCTGACGCGCCCGCCAGCACGAACTCGGCGGCCTCGCGCCAGTTGCTCACACCACCAAGCCCGATGATCGGCACCCCTTCGTCACGTGCGATACCGCGGTACGCGTCGTAGATCAGCTTCACGACTATCGCGTGGACCGCGGGGCCGGACAGCCCGCCCGTGCCGTTCGTGATCCGTGGGCGACGCGTCTCGATGTCGATAGCCATGGCCGGGGTGGTGTTGGCGATGCACAGCACATCGGCACCCGGGCGTTTGTTCGGCCCATTGGGAACACCTTGTGCCTCGATAGCCGAACGCGCGATCGCCACGATGCCAGGAACGCCAGTGGCGATCGGCGGCAACTTCACGATGAGCGGCTTGCTGGGCAGGGCCGCGCGGGCGGCACCGACGAGTTCGGTGAGCGCGTTTGGGTCGACACCAAAGTCGGCCCCGCCATGCACGTTGGGGCACGACACATTGAGTTCGACCGCGTTGACGCCGTCGAGCCCATCCATCTCGGAGACGACACGCACATAGCTGTCGATCGTGTCGCCCGCGACCGAGGCGATGAGTCGTACGCCATGCTCACCCAACCGGTGGGTTGGCGCCACATGTTCGGCGAATCGTTCGATGCCAGTGTTGGCCAGCCCGATGGCGTTGAGCATCGCGCCGCGCAGCGGCACCATGCGCCACGTCGGGTGGCCCTCGCGCGGCTGCGCGGTAATGGACTTGCTCGTGACCGCCCCGAGCGCCGCGGGGTTAAGCACGTCGAGTATCTCGTCGGCGTAGCCGGCCGTGCCCGCGGCCAGGATGATGGGGCTCTGGAGCTCAAGGCCCGCCAAGTCGACCGCCATGGGCCCCTTGGGCGTCGGGCGGGCAAGCTCGGGCTGAGTCTGCATTGGCGCGTCTGTGGGGTCCGGCACGCTCAAGTGTTACCACCGACCACGGCCGAGGCCAGTGGCACGGAGCGATCTCGATCAGGAGCGATCGGCACCGGCACGGCGGAAGTTGGTCAGCAATCCCGCACGGCTCGGACGCTGGGTAGCCGGCTCGCGATCGAAGCTCGCGCTGGGCAGGGCCTCGATGGCTTGGGCAGCCGTGTCGAACCCGTCGATGGGATCGAGCCCCTGGGCGAAGAACGAGTCCCACTCGGGGTCGAGGCGGCGGACGAGTTTGCTGGCCGGCAGGCCGACCGTCGTGGCATCGTGGCCGGTCAGGCAGGTGAAGCCGAGCTCGACCAAGGCCCGGATCTCGTCGCGCTGCACCTCGGTCGAGAACCCACGCAGGCCCTCGAGCGAACGCGACACGCCGAGCATCTCGATGGTGGCGCTGCCGCGGCGGTCGATCAGGACGTCCCGGGCCTTCAGGGCGCCGTGGTGGACGAGCTTCTCATGGGCGGCGGCCAGGCCGTCGAAGATCTGGCGGAGCAGGCGATCGGTCTCGCCGGGCTCCATGTGGCCGCCCTTCTCGCCCAGTAGGGTTTCGAGATCGATCAGCCCGTCCTGGTGCCCGGTGTAGGGGGTCACGGCGCAGGGCTGGTGCACGATGCCGAGCAGCAGCTTCTCGACGGGCAGCACGTGCTTGTTGTCGATCATGCGTAGGTTGTCGACCGCGCGGCGCAGCACGGCCACCTGGGCGTCGTCGGGCCGGATGGGGAACAAGTGCAGCACCTTGGCTTGGTGCCGCTGGGGCTCCATCGCCAGCAGCCGGCGTGCGATCGGGGATTCGGGGAGTTCGCGCGTGATGGTGTAGTCACCAAATCGAACGCGAGTCTGGGTTTCGCCCATCAGGTGGGATCCTCTGTTGGCCGAGCAAGAGCGTAAACGACGATCCCGCCTGGCCCGGACTCCGAGCTAGTCAGAATACTAGCTCGCCGGCAAGGTCGGCATATTCCGCGCATTCGCACCATAACCAGATCGTAGAGGCGGAAAATATGTGTATTTATGCGTACATGCTACGAACGGCTGGCAGCAGGTCATTGGCCAAAACGTCCGAGAACTCACGGTATGGGACGATCCCGAGATCCTCGGAAGCTGCAGATCGATCGACATCGCCCGGCCAGCTCGAGACGATGGCCGCGCGATCCGGGTTGATCTCGTAGCGTGGCTTGAAGCCGGGGAAGTGCTTTGCGATCGCGCTGGCGATCTCGCCGGCGGTGGGCGCGAAGCTCGCCACGTTGTACACACGCTGCGACACACTCTCGGCCCGGGCGATCGCCAGCGTGGCCTCGACGGCGTCGGCCATGAGCATGAACGGGAGTTGGGCGCTCTCGTCGACGAAGCAGACCGCCTCTTCACCCTTCGCCGCCGCGTGGAGCATGAGCGGGCCGTAATCGCTGGTGCCGCCGCTGGGGGCGGTATGGGGGCTGATGAGCCCCGGGTACCTCAGGCACCGGAAGTCGATTGGGGCGGGCGCGTCGCCGCGCGAGAGCATGCGGTAGTGCTCGGCGTAGTACCGGCCCAGGTGCTCGCAGCACAGCTTGTTCACGCCGTACATGGTGATGGGGTTGAGGTACTCGTCCTCGGCCACCGCTCCCGCACGGCGTTTCTCGGCCTCGCTGGGCAGGCCGTAGACGGCGATCGAGCTTGGGTAGATGAACTTCACAGGCCGGCCGGTGGCGTTGACCTGCCCGGTCAGCAAGCGCAACAGGTTCATCGTGCCCTGCGTATTCACCTCGTGGGCCAGCTCGGGGTTGTTCTCGCCCGTCGAGCTGAGCAGGGCGGCCAAGTGGTAGACCTCGGTGATCTCGTAGCGGGCCAGGATGGGTGCCAGGGAGAAGGGATCCCGGATGTCACCCGTGAAGACGGCGTGGCAGTGGTTGGCCAGGTCGTCGTTGATGGGTCGCAGGTCGGTCGCAACAACGGGCGTGCCGCCGACCTCGCTCAACCGGTGGATGAGCCCGTGGCCAACCTCACCGCCTGCCCCCGTCAGTAGGATGGCCTGACGCCGTGGGGTGCCCTGGCCGGTGGCGGTATCGAGTTCCGCAACCGGATCGGCGGCCGCTGGAGACAAACGCATGGCGGTATTCGTGCTCACGGGCAGAGGATAGGGGGCCGACGGGTGTTACTCGTCCTTGCCGCCCCGACCGATCCCAAACGCCGACCCGACGGCAAAGAGCATCCAGAGCGCGTCGTATCCGGTAAGGAAGTTCTCGGAACCCAAGTCGGCGTACATCTCTTCGGCCTCTTGGATGCTCCCTTCGTGCAGCTCTCGATACGCCTCACGGATCTGGACCTGCTCCTCTGCCGGCGTCTCGTTCCACCACACCACGGCTTCGGCCCACAGATCGGGCGGGTAGTCGGCCTCGGTCCACCGATACCATTGGTTGTCGGGCAACTCGGGCCAATCGATGTGGATGCCGTCTTCCTCCCATTGCTCGGCAAGCTGGTCGGCGACGTAGGTCATCAAGATCTCATCGTTGAACTCCTGGGCCAACGCCAGATCGGCATCGTTCATGTAGTGGATCTCGACGACGGCCAGCTTGCCCGCGCCCACGGCCGCCAACGCCACGACCGCCGCGAGGACGCCGGTGCCCGTGCTCGGCCCGTCGCCGGCCACGTTCGAGCCGACGGCGGCACCCAGACCCGCCAGGACGCCCACGCCCCAGGCGATCCAACCGACCTCGTAGCCCGTGAAATAGCCCACGGCGGCCCAGATGGCCGCTCCGATCGCACCGCCGACCAGGGAACCAATGACCGCTCCGACCATGACGCCCACTCCTTTCCAGACGCGCCGAGTGGGCGCTTCCCCCCGAAACCCGGTGTGCGGCCCCATGGCCGCTCAGGGTCAATGTACCCAAAAAAGGCCTGCCGTGCAAGCCCTTTTTCACGCATCATGCAGCGTTCTTGATCTCGCCAGCGGCATCTATCAGCTACAGCCGGCGTCAAACGCGTTCTGGAAGGCCAGGAAATCGAAGATCGTGAGATCCCCATCGCCATCGAAGTCGGCGGACAAATCGCCGGCGTCGAAGAGGTTTTGGAAGGCGAGGAAGTCGAAGATCGTCAGCAGGCAGTCGCCGTCGAAGTCGGGACGGCACCCGCTGACGGTCAGGGCGTAGAGGGCCCCGGTCGTTACTGTGCCGGGGGCCGGGTCGCCGCTATCGGCGGTTGGCGCGCCGACGAAGACGCGCAGCTCGCTCGGGCTCTGGTACAACGTCGTCGCTGTGCCGAACCGTGCGAAGGGGATCGCGTCGCCGGGGCGGATGATCGAGGACTGCACCGGGTTGGCGGGATCGCTGATGTCGAAGCTGTAGGCCGTGCCAGCGAGGGTGGTCTCGCCCGAGAGGGCCCCGACGAGCAGCGTGTCGCTCGTCAACGAGACCGAGATGCCGAAGTCTCCAACGCCGAGCGTGTCGTTGGCGGTGACCTTGGAGAGTTGCACCGGGTTGGACCGGTCGCTTACGTCGAAGAGGTAGACCGAGCCGTTGGTCCCATCGGGGTTGTTCGTGTCGGCAGACACTGCGGCCAGCGCCACGTCGCCCTCGATGAGCAACGCCACTTCGAGCCCGAACTGGCTGCCGGCGGCCGGGTCATCGGGCAGCAATTTGGCTGTTTCCTCGCCCGTTTCAATGTTGAACAGGTAGGCCGATCCCGAGCTGGCACCGAAATCGTCGTTGCCGATGGCGCCGATGAGCGCGTAGCCCACCTCGCCGGCCGTGACACCGCCGCCGTCGATCGAGACCGCGCTGCCGAATCGGTCGACGGCCGCCGCATCCGAAGCGGTGAGCTTGAACCGCTCGACGGCGTCGAGGCCGACGATCTCGAAGACATAGACCGCACCGGTCGAACTGCTCTTGTCCGAGGCGCACACGACCGCACGATCGAAGTCGATGTCCAGGGACCCACCAAAGAGGTCGAGCCCACGGCCGTCGCTGGCCAGGAGCTTGTCGACCTGGGCACCGGTCGACCGCAGGTAGAGGTAGGCCGCACCCGCCGCCGGGCCGGCCTCGCCCTGAAATGGTGCGCCCACGAGGGCCCAGGCATTATCGGCGGCCACGGACGCCCCGAATCGGTCGCCGCTGGCGCCGTCATCGGGGGCGAGCTCGAACTGCAATTGGGGAACCGTCGGGTTGATCGCGTAGATGTACGCCCGGCCCGCGCCATCGGCACCGGCATTGATCGCCCCGGCCACGCCGAAGCCGGCGGCCGCGGCATCGAACGATGCCCCGAAGTTATCGTCGGTTACGACCGAGGCCGGGGTGACCTTGGCGTCCTCGCTGCCGCACAGGGACTGGGCCAGGGTGGGGCAGGCGGGCAGCACGCCGACGACGCCCAGCACGTACAAAGCTCTCCGATTCATGTTCATCTCGTCTTCTCCCTTGTATTGATCTCACTCCACGGCGGAGGTTGTAAGCCGCTGCGAGAAGCCGGGCAAGCCCGCGCAGCCGTCGACTGCCCGGCCCACGATTCCCCGCTTGCCCAGCTTGTTGGTTGCGAGGTCGAAACACCCAGGAACCGCGACCTATCCTCGCTCGCACGGATGCACACGCCCGGCCATCGCCCGGGGACAGCCGCTATGGAGGGTCGCCTTGGCCGCCAGGAAGACCACGACCAAGACCCGCCAGACCGCCGAGACCATGGCCGGCAAGCAGCGGGACATCTCCGTCAGCGAGTTCTTCTCGAAGAACCGCCACCTGCTGGGCTTCGACAACCCCCGCAAGGCCCTGCTGACCACCGTCAAGGAAGCCGTCGACAACGCCCTGGACGCCTGCGAGGAGGCGGGCATCCTGCCGGACATCGAGGTGCTGATCGAGGAATTGGTTGCCCCGCCCAGCGCGAGCAAGCCGGGGCGGTACGCCGTCACCATCACCGACAACGGGCCGGGCATCGTCCGCAAGCAGGTGGAGAACATCTTCGGGCGGCTCTTGTATGGCAGTAAGTTCCACCGCATGAAGATGAGCCGGGGGCAGCAGGGCATCGGCATCAGCGCGGCGGGCATGTACGGGCTAATGACCACGGGCAAGCCCATGGTCATCACCACCAAGCCCGGCAAACGCAAGGCCGCTCACCACCTCGAACTGGCGATGGACACCACCAAGAACAAGCCCGAGGTGACCATCGACGTCGAGACCGACGACTTCCCCCCCACCACCAGCGGCACGGGCACGCGGGTACGCATCGAGATGGAGGCCCGCTACCAGCGCGGCAAGACCAGCGTCGAGGCGTACCTCGAGCAGACCGCCATCGCCAACCCGCACGCGCAGATCACGTTCATCCCGCCCGAGAAGGCGGCGGGCGGTCCGGCATTAGAAGTCGAGGAAACCTCCACCGAGCTGAGCCACACGACCGAACTGGCCGACCGGTACATCTTCCCGCGGGCCGTCGAGGAACTGCCGCCCGAGACCGAGGAGATCAAGCCGCACCCCTATGGCGTTGAGCTGGGCAACTTCCTGCGGATGCTCAAGAGCACCAGCGAGAAGCAGCTCACCGGATTCTTCAAGAACGAGTTCAGCCGCGTGCCGCCGGCGATCGTCAAGGACATCACGGGCAAGGCGTCGGTGAAGGGCGGCAAGACCCTCACGGGGCAGACGTACGTCAGCACCGTCGACCACGATGCGGCCGAGCGGTTGTACCGGGCGCTCCAGGACAGCAAGCTGCGGGCCCCGCCGACGGACTGCCTGGCACCCATCGGCGTGCGGCAGATGCTCAGCGGGCTGCTCAAGGGCGTGAAGGCCGAGTTCTACGCCGCCAGCACGCGGGACCCGGCGGTGTATCGAGGCAACCCGTTCCAGATCGAGGCGGCCATCGCGTTCGGCGGAGACCTGCCGGGCGACGAGTCGGCCCGGGTCATCCGCTTTGCCAACCGCGTGCCGTTGCTGTACCAGCAATCTGCGTGCTCGTCGTTCAAGGCCGTGGTCGAGACGGGCTGGAAGAACTACAGCCTCAGCCAGCCGCGTGGGGCGCTTCCGGTGGGGCCGATGGTGATCATGGTTCACATGGCCAGCGTGTGGGTGCCCTTCACCAGCGAGAGCAAAGAAGCGATCGCCGACTACGACGAGATCCGCAAGGAGATGCGGCTGGCGCTCCAGGAGTGTGGGCGGAAGCTGGGGACGTACCTGCGCCGCCGCCAGAAGATGCGACGCGAGGGCCAGCGACGCGACGTGTTCAGCCGCTACATCGCGGAGATCGCGCGCTCGACGGCGGCGCTCACGGGCGAGGACGAGGGCAAATTGCTCGACGCATTGCTCGAGCAGGCCCAGGCCCGGACCGCCATCGCCGACGCGGAACTCGACGAAGACGGCAACTACGTCAAGAAGGAGAAGGCACCGGCCGAGGATGATGGGGTGATCATCGTCGACAGCGACGCGAAGCCGTCGCAGGTGGAGGCGAAGTCGAACGGGGCCGTCGAGAAGGGGCGGCCGGAGGACTCGGGGCGTGGGTTGTTTGGGGATGACGAGGAGAGCGTGCCGGTGCGGCGGAAGAAGAGTGGCAAGAAACAACGGAGCAAGGCAAAGTGATCAGCCGCCCTACTCGTGCCGAACTGCGGTATCTCTGCATCGCCACATCCATGTTGGCGGCTTTGGGTGTTGTAGTTTCTGTGCGTGATGTTGTTGGGCGTGCGGATTGGTTCAAACATTATCCAGTCATGGCGGAATTCATAGCGCAAGAACTCCGTGAACAACAGTCCACCGCTGAATCCGGCATCCTGCCAGATCCACAACTCAACTTGGCACTGACCTACTGGCGGCCGCGTTTTGAGGATCCGCCGTCACCGGGAGGACCGGGGCATGTCGTTCTCAGTGTTCTAATTCTGGGCACTAGCCTCGCCACACTCGTTGCAGGCTTCCAACCACAAAAACTTCAGAATGACGCCGAAGCGAATTCCGACGAGGTTGCGTAATGGCCAAGAAAACCACCAAGAAAGTCCGCTCCACCCACCGCAAGCGATCCGCCGAGGCAAAGGAGCGTGACGCCAAGACGCAGGAGGCGCTCAAGGGTTTGGCCACCGGCGTTGCTAACTCGGCGCTCGCTGGCGTCGAGCCGACGTTCGACGTGCCCACGCGCTCGTCGAGCAACACGAGCTGGAACAAGAAGCGCGGCATCCTGCAGATGGGTGCCGCCACCAGCACGCGGCAGATCTTCAACCTGGGCCAGGCCCGCAAGTTCATGCAGAGCCTGCGCCACGCCCACGGCATCAGCCGCCTCATCGACCAGGACAAGACCACCAGCCTCCGCGGCATGTTCTATACCGGGCTCGGTGACGTGCACGACGCCAAGGGCAAGAAGACCGGCGAGAAGACCTTCGATGACCAGACCGAGAGCGACGTGATCCTCGAAGACCTCGAAGTCACGCTTGGGGCGCTCCGCGAAGAGCTGCACATCTTCGCCAAGAAGCGCGGCGCGATGGTCGGCAATATCACCATCGAGGACAGCGGCGACACGATCGACTGCCGCAAGATGGGCAGCGGCGGCTACGCCATCCCGAGCATCTGCGAGCCCGACCGCGTGAAGTTCGGCAAGTGCGAGGCCGACTTCGTGCTGCACGTCGAGAAGGACACCGTCTGGCAGCGCTTCAACGAGGACCGCTTCTGGAAGACGCACAACTGCATATTGACCGAGGGCAGCGGCCAGCCCCCACGCGGCGTGCGGCGCTTATTACATCGCCTGAATAAAGAACTCGGCCTACCGATCATCTGCCTGCTCGACTGCGACCCTTGGGGGCACTACATCTACAGCGTCATCAAGCAGGGCAGCATCTCGCTGGCCTTCGAGAGCGAGCGGCTGGCCATCCCCCAGGCGAAGTTCCTGGGGATTCGCTCGAACGACTTCGAGCGATGCAACCTGAGCGAGAGCGTGCAGATCAGCCTGAACGACCGCGACATCGCACGGGCCAAGCAAATCGCCGCCTACCCGTGGTTCCAGGACCACAAGGGCTGGCAGAAGGAGATCAGCAAGCTGCTCAAGAACGGCTTCAAGCTGGAGGTCGAGGCGCTCATCAACATCGACATCAGCTACGTGACCGAGACGTATGTGCCGGAGCGGTTGGCGGCGGAGGATTGGTTGGATTAGCCGTTGGCATGTGCGGAGGCTGATGCGATGGACGAACTCGCCTCTGCGTTCACTGACTTCGAAACCAGGCTCGACGATTTGCCGGCGGTTGCGACTGAGGTGCGGATCAAGCCAGACTGGCGCCAGGCGATGGTGGTGTACGGCCCGGCGGCCATCGCGTCGCTCGCGAACAGCCGGGCGATCATCGTCGATCGGGAGCCCGCAACCCCAGCGATGATGGCGCCGATCATCTGGTGCTGTGGCAGGCCTGACAAGGAACGCGACACGCGATGGGTTGGCCGCTCACTGTTCGGCGTGCTGGTACATCACGACTCGCTCGCTGCTGAGACGCTGCGCTGGATGCTAACGCGGCCCGAGTGGATTCTTCGCGCGACCGCCATCGAATCGCTTCGAACTGGCCATCCCGCTTGGCTGTCCGAAGAGTTGCTGGTGCAGGGGCTCGCCGACCGACACCGATTCGTTCGGAGCATGGCGGTTCACATGATCAGTGCTTGCCACCGGAATGACTTGCTCCCGTACCTGCGGGAGGCGGCATCCATTGAAAAGCTCGACTGGCTACGTGAATCAATGGAATCCAGAATCGTCGCCCACGAACATCGTGAACGATCTTCGAGTCAGATCACGCCCACACCGCCCTGGCTGCAATTCCGCGACCGACCGATGGGCTATCTCTTCATGAACCGCCTCGAAGGCCCGGACGTCGTGCAAGTCTTGAAGGCGCGGCACGGCGAGACTGGAGACGGCAATTGGCCGCCGCTCCAATGATTACCGCCAATCAATCACAATCTTCCCCAACTGCTCCTGCGCCTCCAGCCGCTCGTACGCCGCACGGCCGTCGCTCGCCTTGAAGACCTGATCCAATACTGGCTTCAGCGCGCCGGCCTTGAACAGGCTCGCCACCTCGCGGAACTCGGCGGGCGCGCCCATGGTCGAGCCCAGGATGCGGAGCTGGTTCCAGAAGATGCGGGCCAGGTCGGTGGTGGCGTCGGGGCCGGTGGTGCAGCCGGGGGTGACGTAGGCGCCGCCGCGGGCGAGGCTCTTGATGCAACTCAGGTGGGTGGCCTTGCCGATGCTGTCGACGGCCATGTCGACGCCGCGTTTGCCGGTCCAGGTGCGCACGTCGCGCGACCAGTCTTCGCCCCCACTGGAAGATTGGTCGAGCACCCCGTGGTCGGCCCCCATATCGATGGCCTTGTCGATCTTCCACTGGTGGCGGCTGGTGACCACGACGGGGCAGCCAAAGTGCTTTGCGATCTGCATCGCGCTGGTCGCCACGCCTCCGCCGATGCCCGTGACCAGCACCGATTGCCCGGCTCGCAGCCCGCCCTTGGTGACCATCATGCTCCACGCGGTGAGCGCGGTCAGGCCAAATGCGGCGGCCTCGAAGGGATCAATCTCACTCGAATCATCGGCGCCAAGATCCGCCAGGTGCGTGGCCGGTGCGTGGAAGAACTGGCGGTGCGTGCCGTGGTGGTGCTCGCCGATGAGCTCGTAGTCGGGCGCGAGCGTGCTGCCGGGCGGGTCGGTCGGCCGCTCACGCGGCGGCACCTCGACGGCGGCGTTGACGATCACCCGCCGGCCGACCCACGAAGGATCGACGCCCTCCCCCACTTCCTCGACGACCGCGCACGCGTCGCACCCGCTGACGCGAGGCCAGGTGAGGTCGACGCCCGGGATGCCCATGCCCACCCATAGATCCATGTGATTGAGCGCGCTGCACAGCGTCCGCAGCTTCGCGTGGCCGGGCGGCGTGGGTTCGAGGTCGGGCCAGTCGGTCTGGTAGTCGATATTGGGGGCGACGGTTTTGGCTTGTTTAGTACAGACGAGGGCGTTCATACCCGAGCATAGCCTGTCATCTCTAATCTCGTGGAGGTCCACCGCATGATCCGACAATTCTCCGAAAAGGCACGGCGAAAGCTCAAGTACTACGTGTACCTGTACATCGATCCGCGCGATGGCGTTGTGTTCTACGTGGGCAAGGGCACAGGGAATCGTTGCTTCCACCATATGAAGGACGTTCGGGAATCCGACAAGGTGGCTCGCATTAAGGACCTGCACAAACTCAGCCAGAGGCCCGAGATTGAGATCCTCAAGTACGGACTGAGCGAAACCCAGGCACTGCTCGTCGAAGCCACCGCCATCGACTTGCTGGGTATCAAGAGCCTGACCAACCTGGCGCGCGGCCACGGTTCGCGTGTGGGCTCACGAGCGAGCGTCGAGGAGATTGCCGCGCAACTGGACGCCAAGCCGGCGAAGATCCGTCCGGATCATCCTTGCGTGCTGATCAACATCAATCGCATGTTCCGTTACGGCATGACACCGACACAGCTCTACGACGCCACCCGAAGCGCATGGAAAGTGAGTCCAGACCGCCACGACGCGAAGTACGCCATGTCCGTGTACCAAGGCGTGGTGCGAGAAGTCTACACGATCGCGCACTGGCTGCCCGAAGGTGAAACGCTGCGCAACGACGACCCTAGACGTGAGCGAGCAATCGACCCATCGCGATATGAGTTTGTTGGTCGGATCGCCGACGAGGATGTTCGCAAGCTCTATGTGGATCGCTCCGTCGCGCATCTCTCATCGCCGGGCGCACAGAATCCGATCCGATACGTGCACTGCTAGGTCCACGAAAAAGCCGCCCTCTCGGGCGGCCCATCACTCACAAATCCGCGTGCCTTACTTCTGCACCGTCTTCAACCCCTGCACGTGCTTCATGCCACGGCGGCGGTCGCGCAGGCGGCGCTTTTTGCCCACGCGGTCGCGCAGGTAGTAGAGCTTGGCACGGCGGGCGTCGGCCCGGCGGACGACCTCGAACTTGGCGATCAGCGGGCTGTTCAAGGGCCAAGTCCGCTCGATGCCGATGTCGTCGACCACGCGGCGGACGGTGATCGTCTCGTTGATGCCGCGGCCGCGCTGGGCGATGAGCACGCCGGTGTAGACCTGGGTGCGCTCACGCTCGCCCTCGACGATGCGGACGTGGACCTGGATGGTGTCGCCGATGTCGAAGCGCGGTAGGTCGGTCTTCATGTGGTCCTGGGAGATCGACTCCAGGATGGCCTGTTGGCTCTTGGGGTTGGAAAGCGACATCGCGGGCACTCCAAATCTGGCAATGGGCAAACCCCGTCCCAGACGGGGCGGGTCGAGATATTAGGCCCTCGGGCCACCGCCTGCAAGGGCTTCAGGGCCGTCTGGATCGAGTAAATCCGGCCGCCTCTCCCGCGTCCTGGCCAGCCGCTGCTCCAGCCGCCAGCGGGCCACAGCCGAGTGGTCGCCGCCCAGCAGCACGTCGGGCACGGCCACGCCCATCCACTCCCGGGGGCGGGTGTAGTGCGGGCAATCCAGCAGGCGGGCACCCTCGGGGATGCCCATCTCGGCGGCCAGCCTCGCGTCGACCGGGTCGCCGTTGGGGTCGGCGTGGGGCTCGGCCCCGAAGCTGTCCTGGCCGGCCGATTCGTCGTGCCCAAGCACGCCGGGCAGCTTGCGGATCACCGCATCCATGAGCACCATGGCGGCCAGCTCTCCGCCGCTAAGCACGTAATCGCCCAGGCTGATTTCCTCGGGTTCCAGCTTCTCGATCACCCGCTCGTCGAGGCCCTCGTAATGCCCGGCGATTAACAGCAGCCGCGGTAGAGTGGCCAGCCGCTCGACGGTGGCCTGGGTCAGTGGCCGGCCCTGGGGCGTTAGCAGCACACGGTGGGCGGGCCGCTGATTCATTGCCTCCACGTCCATCACGGCGTCCCACACCGGCTGGCAGGTCATCACCATGCCCGGGCCGCCGCCGAAGGGCCGATCGTCGGTCTTGCCGTGCTTGTTTAGCGTGTAGCCGCGGATGTCGGTGGCGTGCCAGTCGACCAGCCCCGCCGCGCGGGCCCGGCCGGGGATGCTCACGGCCATCGCCGCCGGCGGCTCGTGGCCGAACATCTCGGGGAAGGTTGTGAGGACGTCGATGCGCACGCTCGCTCCGGAACGAGCCCACGTCGTGAGACGTGGGTCACCTCTGCAATGGACCCGCAAAAAACCCACGTCTCACGACGTGGGCTCGTCAGATCGGAACTCAAGGTGAGCCGATCAACCCTCGGCGGGCTTCTCTTCCTCTGCAGCGACCTCTTCGGCCGGAGCCTCAGCAGCGGCCGCGGCCTCTTCCTCGGCCTTCTTCTTGGCCTCGGCGGCCGCTTCCGCCTCCGCGGCGGCCTTCTTCTCGTTGGTGGCCTTGTCGACCGCGCCCTTGGCCTCGCTCAGGGCACCCTCGGCCTTGGCCTTGGCGGCGTCGGCGGCCTTGGGGTCGGCGGCGGACACCGCGGCCCGGGCCTCGTTCACGGCCTCGCTGATGCTCGAGGCGTAGCCCGCCAGATCAACGCCCTCGGCGTCGTCGGAGCTCGACAGCTCGCCGATCTCGGTCTGGGCCTTCTCGGCGGTGGCCAGGCCCACCTTGCAGCCCACGCGGTTGCGGTCGGCCTCGCGCTTGGCCAGCCAGGCGTCCTTGAGCTTGGGGGTCAGCAGCTCCCGGTTGCCCAGGATGTCCATCATGGTGTCGCTGGGCTGGGCACCGACGCTGAGCCAGTACTGGATCCGCTCTTCGTGCAGCATGAGCTGCTTCTCGGGGTCCTTCTCGATGGGGTTGTACCACCCCAGGTTCTCGAGGACCTTGCCATCACGCTTGACCCGCTTCTCGGCGGCGGCGATGCGATAGAACGGACGGTGGGTGCGCCCCAGGCGCTGCATGCGGATCCGGACCACTGGATGCTCCTTTGATCAGGTTGTGTATGGCCTGCTGGTCGGGGAACGCGGCCAGAGAGCCGGTCCCACAGGCGGGTCGAGATGGTAGGCCCCGCAGTGAACCGAGGCCGGCAGCCCTGATCACCGCTGATCGGAAGCACTACCTATCACGGATTGCCCGGAACACCAGCAGCACGTCGATGATATCGACCCGCCCATCGCCATTCAGGTCCTCCGGACATCCGTCGCAGCGGCCAAGAGCGTGGATCACTGCAATGAGATCATGAGCATCGACCACGCAGTCGCCCGTTACGTCGCCGAAGACCGAGCAGCCGCCACCGGTAACGCGATAGACGGCCATCGTGCCCGAGACCTCATGGGCCACAAGTAACAGAGCCTCGCCCGTGGGGCTGTCCGCCGCCGAGACGAACACGATGCCTTCGGGGGCCAAGTCGCCGGCCGTGCCAAGCTCGGGATCGCCCGAGAAGTCACGGCTGTTGGTATAGCTCTCGAACACCGGCGAGCGCGGGTCGGTGATGTCGTAGACGAAGATGCCGCCCACGCGCTCTGCCCCGACGAAGGCGTAGGTGTTGCCACTGATCGTGCCTAACGCGAGCGCTTCGGGCTCGGGGCCCTTGTCGTCGCTCCGGTTGTCGAATGAGTCATTCTCGTCGTTGGTGCTGTTGAAGTTGTCGGGGATGAGCATCGCGGTGATACGTTCGAGGTCGTCGGCCGAGTCGAACACCTGCCTGCCGGTGGTATCGAAGATGCTGAACCCGCGACCGCCATAGCTGAAGAGGCGATCAAAATCGCCGTCGCCGTCGGTGTCACCGGCGGTGGTCGTGATCTTCAGGCGGCCCAGGTTCTCGTCCAGTTGCAGCGTGGTCGCGTCGGGGAAAACGTCGGGGTCGAGGTCGAGGTCGCCCACCCGGGCCTCCTCGCTAAAACCGTCGTAGTCGCGGGCGTCACCCTCGTTGGCGGTCACGATGAAGGTACGGCGGCCGGCGGTATACGTGGCGATCGTGTCAGGCAAGTAGTATCCATGCACGGGCCACGTGGCGATGTTGATCGCGTCGTCGCGATTGCTCGCGTCCATAGCGTTGGCTGCCATCGCATGGTTCTTCGTGCCGAGGCCCCAGATATCGGTGACACGGGCGGAGCGCACGTCGATTGTGACGATCGCGTTGTTTTCCTGGCATACGACGTACGCGGTCCGTCCATTTGGGTCGACCGCGATGTACTCGGGCTCCAGATCCTGAGCGATCGACGCGCCGGGGCCGAAGATGCGGACGCTGTCGTCCAGATGACGGTCGCGGATGCGGCCAAAGCCGGCCGTGCGCACGTCGGATTGGCGGATCTCGCGGCCCGGGCGGATGCGGATGACGCTGACGCTGCCCTCAGGATCGACGGTGTAGTCGTCATTGGGCTCACCCTCGTTGGCCACAAGGGCGTAGCGGCCGTTGGGCGTAAAGGTCACCATGTCGGGAAGCGCCCCGACCTCTACGGCGGCCTTAAAGGTACCGTCCGTGTCGAAGAACGCGACGTGGCCAGGGTCCTGCTTAGGGTCGGCCTCGACGGCGACGGCCACCAGCCCATTCGACACCGCCACAGAATTCACACCCGCGCCATACGGAGCCAGATCGATGGTGAAGGCCAGCGTAGGGCTGTTCGGGTCAGAGATGTCCAGAGCATCGACCGTGTTGGCCAGAGCGTTGGAAACGAACGCCAGCCCGCTGCGAGTGTCGAACGCGACGATCTCGGCGGCACCCTCGTCGAACGCCCCGCTCTCGTAGCGACCGACGAACTCCAATTCGACACTCTGTGCTACGGTGGGCGCGGCAACGGTGGCGACGGCAAGGCCGGCAACAGCAAGCAAGCGGGTCAGCATGAGACTCTCCTCTTCGAACAACGCGCGAGTACCACGAACAGCACGTGGGCTTCTCGTTCTGAAGCTAGCAGCCCGCCACAGCACACGGGTACATGCTGCGCTTTGCATATAGAGTCTTAGCGCCGTACGAACAATGCCTAATGCGCATTGCGATGCACGAACCCGCGCACCGGCGTCATCGCCAGGATCCGCAGATCGAACAGCAGCGACCAGTGGCGGACGTAGTACAGGTCGTACCGCAGACGGCGGCGCAGGCTCGTATCACCGCGCAGGCCGTTGACCTGGGCCCAGCCGGTCATGCCGGCCTTGACGTGCTGGCGGAGCATGTAGCCGCGCCAGTCTTCCCGGAAGCGCTCGATGAGCTCGGGACGCTCGGGGCGCGGGCCGACGAGGCTCATCTCGCCACGCAAGACGTTGAGCAATTGCGGCAGCTCGTCCAGGCTCGTACGGCGCAGGAAGCGGCCGGTGGGCGTGATGCGCGGGTCGTCGCGGCGTGTCCAGCCGGCCTCACCGTCGCCAACCACGGCATCGTCATCGTCGACGCGCTCGGCGGTGAGCTCCAGTTCCGCGGCCTCCTCGGCGGCGTGCCGCATGGTGCGGAACTTGTACATCCAGAAGATCTCGCCCCCGAGCCCGACGCGCCGCTGGCGGAAGATCACCGGCCCCGGCCCGCTCAGCGCCACGGCCAGGGCGCACAGCACGATTACCGGGCTGAGCAGCACGAACGCGGCGGCCGCGCCAGCCAGGTCGACCGCCCGCTTGCACGCCCCGCCCACGCCGTTGGCTGGCGACTCGCGATAGCTGAGCACGGGCATGCCGTCGAGTTCGTGGACCATCATCGACTGCTGCACGTGCCGGGGGTTGATGTCTGGAACGATGCGGACATCGACGGAGAACCGCTCGAGCCGCCGCAGGATGCGGCCGGTCGACGGTGCCTCCCGGCTGGGCAACGCGAGGTACACCGCGTCGACCTTGCACCGCGTCATGGTCTGCTCGAGGTCGCGCAACCCGCCGAACACGGGGCGGCCCATGCACTCGGCCAGCCGGTTCTCGTGCTTGTGGCTGATAAAGTGCGACACGCGAAGGCCCGTCCAGCTATTGCGATCGAGCGTCTGGGCGGCAATGCGCCCGGTACGCCCCACGCCGATGATGGCGACGTGGCGGAGGTTGTACCCCCGGCGGCGCAACCAACGCAAGAACATCCTGAAGGCAGTCCGGTGGGCCGACATCATGCCCAGCAGCAGGATGCCGAAGAGGACCATCTGGGTGCGGTTGGCGTCGAGGCTGAAGCCGAAGATCTGGAACGGCCGGCTGGGGATGTTGCCGCCGGCGAGCTGGCTCGAACCCACACCCCAGAGCACGACGACCATCGCCATGACCGCGACCGTGCTGGCCTTGACAACCTGCGCGAGCTCGCCCGCCAGCGAGCGATCTCGACGGGGGCGGTACAGCTTGAAGGCATAGAACGACACCATGCAGCAGAGCAACGCCGCCAGCAGTAGCGGCTGCTTGAAGTAGCTCTCCCACTCCGAGGCCGGCGGCCAGAACGTGTAGCCCCCCACGAGCCCGTAGTCGTCCAGCGGCCGCACCATGACCTCACCAAAGGTTCGGGCACCATCCGGGCTGCCATCGGAGATGGGGACCACCAGGATCTTGCGCAGGATCCACGCCAGGAACGCGGCGGACAGCACCACCAGGCCGTCGGCCAGTGCCAGCATGACCAGCAGGTATTGGTGCTGTTGCTTCAGCACGGTCGGCGTTCCCCTTCGATAGCCCCGGTGTCGTGCGTTCGGAGCACGTCAGGGCCCGTTGCGTCGCTCACTCGGCAACGGTTCGTACAGTTTATCGGTTCCGATCCCCCGGGACGCTCCAGCGGCCACGAGCACCGCAAGATTGCGCACGCCGGCGGTCGTCTAACCGTTGCTTGCTGGCCATGGCGGCGACGTTCTCGGGCTGGGACCGATGCCGCTCATCCGCTCCAGGGCTGCACGATCGTCGTCGCTCAAGGCATCCCCAGGCGGCGGCACGATTTGGACGACGGCGAACAGGTCGCCGCTGGTGCCCTTGGGGTCGGTCAGCCCCCGGCCACGCAAGCGCAGGCGCTTGCCGCTGCGTGTTCCCGCCGGCACCGTGATGAAGACTTCACCCTCCAGCGTGGGCACGCCCACTTCCTTGCCCAGCGCTGCTTCGGCGTATGTCAGCGGCAGGTCGAGCTCCAGGTCGAGCACGCCCTCGCGGCGGTAGAGCGGGTGCTTGCCCACGCGGATGGTCAGGATGAGATCGGGCTCGCCGCCACCCCCAGCGACCCGCAGCTTCGTGCCGTCGGCGATCGCCTTGGGGATCGAGACCTCGATGGTCGTTGCCTTGCCCGACCGCCGCACCGGCACACGCTCGGTGCCACCGCGCGCCATCGTCACGAACGAGATATCGAGTTCGGCCTGGGCCGTTGGTCTGGCACGTTCTCTGGCCCGGCCCCGCTGCGTGCGGCCGCTTCGAGAACCTGCCCCGCCGCCACCGAAGAGCGACTCGAAGACCGAGCCCATGTCATCAAGATCGAAGTCGGCCCCGCCGCCGCCCCGGCCACCGACGCTTGACCAGGAGTAGTGCCCGCCCCCACCGGCACCGGCGGCCTGCGCCGCGCCGGCCCGGCCGAATCGGTCGTATTGCGCCCGCTTGTCGGGCTCACCCAGCACGTCGTAGGCCGATTGCACCTCGGCGAACTTCTCTTGCGCATCGGGCGACTTGTTCACGTCCGGGTGGAACTCTCGCGCGAGCTTGCGGTAGGCGGCGCGGATCTCCTCTTGCGAGGCCGACCGCTTGACACCGAGCACCTCGTAGTAGTCACGCTCTGCCATAAGGCTCACCGCGCGGACCGCGCGATCAGGGCTGCTCCTGCCGCTTGGTGCGTTCTTCCTGGCTGATGGGGTCGGACTGCTCGACCTTGACGACGTGGATGTGGAAGACCAGCGTCGAGTTGGGCGGCAGGTTCTGCATCTCGACGTTGCCGAAGCCGAGCTTGGGCGGGATGATGAGCTTGCGACGCAGGCCCTCGACCAGCGGTTCGATGCCGTTCTTGAAGCCGCCGACGACGCGCAGCGGGTACATGGTCCGCATCGTTAGGCCGTCCTCCCATGTTGAGTCGAAGAGCGTGCCGTCGGTGCGCCAGACCTCGAAGTTGAGGAAGACGATGTCGCCCTCGTCGGTGGGCGGGCCATCGGTCACGCCCTCTTCCAGCGTGATGATGACTAGGCCGTCTTCGTCCGTCTGGACCGTCGCCGGAAACTGCGTGCGTTCCCACGTCAGTTCGCCGCCAGCTGATTCGAGCGCCGCGCCGTCGAGCCCGTAGAACGTGTCCTCGGACACCAATCGGTCGGGCCGGACGCGCAGGCTGCTTGTCATCTCGACCGAGCCATGCTCGCGCGTGGGGTAGGCGTGCGGTGTTTCACCCGCGTACCCATTCGTCGCGCGCTCGAACTCGAGGTCCATCGTCGCGATCAGCTCGTCGGGACGGATCGTGTCCACCGGCATGTCCTTGGGTGCCAGCCAGAGGTTTGCCAGCACGCCGGGCCGATCTGCCTCGCGGAACTCGTAGGTCCGCAGCCGCAGCGTGTCGCCGAATCGGTACACCCGGTAGATCGCCTGCTTCACGGGCTCCCAGGGCGTGCCGTCGCGGTGCACCTCGACGTACATCGCCCGCCCGAGCAACTCGGTCTCGAACGGAACCATGTGCGCCCACAGTTTGGTTGCGTCCTCGCCGCCGGCAGGGTCAACCGTCCGCCAGCTCCCTTCGAGCATCGAGGTGAGGCGGGCGATGTCCGGGTCGCCCATCTGGCCGGCCGACGGGTCGGCGAAGATGCTGGGCTCAATCGGCGGCGTGTTGACTTCCTGGGCGCGTGAAACACCCGCCGGGGCCAGCACGGCCGCCAGCAGGGCGATTACGGTCACAAACAAACGTCGATCCATCAGTACGAACTCCTCGGGCAGGGCTGGATGACCATTCTATGGGCCGCCCACCAAGAGAAGCCGCAACCCTGGGTCAGGCCAATTCGGGAAACATCTTGGTCACGATGCCCACCAGGTCCTGCACGTGGCTGACGCTCTCCTCGAACAGGGCCTTCTCGCCGCCCTCGAACTGGAAGTCGACGACCTTCTCGACGCCGCCCTTGCCCAGCATGGCCGGCACGCCCACGAAATAGCCCTTGGCCGAGCCGCCGAACTCACCATCGCAGAAGACCGCGCTGGGGATGATGCGCTTCTTGTCCTTGATGATCGCCTCGACCATCTGGATCGTGCCGCTGGCGGGCGCGTAGTACGCGCTGGTGCCCATGAGCTTCACGACCTCGCCGCCGCCGGCCTTGGCCCGCTCGACGCACGAGGTGATGGTGGCCTCATCCAGCAAACTCGTGACGGGGATGCCGTGCACGCTGGTCAGGCGGGGCAGCGGCACCATGTCGTCGCCGTGGCCGCCTAAGAGCAACGCCTGCACGTCCTCGACCGAGCAGCCGATCTCCCACGCGATGAACGTACGGAAGCGGGCCACGTCGAGGGCGCCGGCCTGGCCCATGATGCGGTGGGCCGGGAAGCCGGTGGCCTTCCACGCGGTGTAGACCATCGCGTCGAGCGGGTTGCTCACGACGATGACGATCGAGTCGGGCGCGTGCTTCTTGATGTTCTCGCTGACACTCTTGACGATCTTGACGTTGGTCTCGATCAGGTCGTCGCGGCTCATGCCGGGCTTGCGCGGCAGGCCGGCGGTGACGACCACCACGTCGCTGCCCGCGATGTCGGCGTAGTCGCTGGTGCCGATGATGTTGCTATCGAAGCGCTCGATGGGCCCGCAGCAGGCCAGGTCGAGCATCTTGCCCTGGGCCACGCCCACCTTATCAGGAATATCGAGCACGACGATGTCGCCCAGCTCCTTGGCCGCCGCCCAATGGGCACAGGTCGCACCGACGTTGCCGGCCCCGATGATGCTGATCTTGGGGCGGCTGGTGTTCATCTTGGGTGTGGGGCTGGTCATGTTCGGTCTCCGTCTGAGTGCGGTGCGGGGGAATCAATGGAAGGCGGAGAGGATAGGAGCGCGCGGGGCCGAGATGGCCAGATGGCAGATGGCCAGATGGCAGATCCGGAGGGAACGCCCCCTCTTCATCTGCCATCCGGCCATCTGGATTTCTGGATATCTGCCGCTCCGCGGCCTCTGCCGCCCTGCGGCCTCAGCCAGCCTTGTCGGCGCCCTTGGCGGTCTGGGCGTCCTTCAGGGCCTGGGCGTCCTCGATGGTCAGGCTCTCGCCCCCACTCTCACCCCCACTCACAACGGGGCTCTCGCCCACACTGCCAAAGTTGAACGTGCGGGCCGTGCTCCAGTCGCTGAGCACGCCGTTGGTCAGCTTGGTGGCCACCTGGTAGCTCACCCACTCGAGGCCGGTGGGCACGCTCGGGTCGGTCCAGGTCTTCTCGGCGGTCGTGTCCATGTACTGGAATTCGCCGACGGTGCCGCCCACGGGCTTGGTGCGGCGCTGGATGACGAAGACCGAGCCGGCGCCCTTGTTGGCCTCGAACGTCAGCACGAGGTTGCCGTTGGTCGTGTTGCGCAGGCCCAGGTTCTGGGGGATGGGCGCCTCGGTGCGGGGCGTCTTGGGCTTGGGCTCGGGCACCTCGGCGCGGATGTACACGCCCTGGTCGCCCGTGGCTTTGGCATAACCCTCGATCTGGGTGACCAGGCCGCCCAGGGTGCTGCGCAGGTCGCCGACCTTGAGGTCCTTGTCGGCGGTCTTCGTGGTCGATTGCTGGCGGATCGTGTCCGCGTCGCTCAGGGCGGTTTGGGCGGCACTCAGCTTCGCACTCGCATCCGCCACTTGATCGGCCGTGATCCCGATGTCCGGCGGCGTGCCCTGCCCGGCCCACACGGGGATGTGCTGGGCGGCCCAGGTGAGCAGTTCCTGATCCTTATCAGGGAGTCGTGGCATTGGTATGCCCCTTCTTCTGGCGACGCGACCGATCGAGCCCGTCCCCTGTGCCTTGCCCGGTCGGCACGCCCGTCTCGTGCGAGCGATTCCCGCCGGGGTTGAGGGGTGTATCGTCGGTCCGCCATAGCGGCTTCAGTTCGCAACCAATGTTGTTCTCATATTTCTGTGCGCAAGGGTCGGGCCGGATTGGGAAACGGGCCTGCGAACAAGGTTTTTTGGATGAGATAAAGTTACGAAGAGATGGAGAGAGAAAGCGGGGTCTCTGTCCGAGCCGCGCTGCGTGAGCACGCGGCGACTCCGTGGGGGGTTCTGTCCGAGCCGCGAGCGTGAGCTCGCGGACCTCTTGAAGAAGGCAATAGGCATCGGGCAATGGGCAATGGGCCGGACCCAGATGGGCCGCTCTCCCTCCCCGTCCGGGTGCCACGGCTTGCCCGTCTTCGGCAAGCCGTGGCGGGCATCCCGTCCCGCTGGCGATGGCAACTCGGCCCGGCACACCGACCCCGAGCTGGCGGGCTTCATCATGAAGGCCCGGATCTTCAGCGCCTCCGAGCTGCGCCGGGCGTGCAAAGTCCTGGGCGTCTGGGAGCGCGGGGACCGCAAGGCCGAGCTACGGGATCACCTGCGCGACGCGCTGGGCACGACGGTCGAGCGGCCGGATTTGGTGGCCCATCACATGCCCAACAAGAGCATCCGTCACCTGAGCGATGCATCGATCACGACAACCTCCAACCGCTGAATCCATGGATTAGCCTTGCGGAGTTCGGCCGCCTGTTCGGCCAGGTCGGTACGAGCCTCCTCTATGGTGTCCCACTTCGACCGCCGGGTCCCACCGGGGTGCTTCCCAGACCACGCCACAACATACACGCCGCACGGCCACCCAGTCAGTTTCATATACCTTTCAAGGAGCTGCGCCTTCAGATTCGTCTTCGCTTCGGCATTGTGCGACCACTTCACCTCTACTGGTATGTTTATCTCCGCGAGTTCTACGGTGTTTTGAGCAGCGATAGTCACGAGTACGTCCAACTCAGAGCCGGGAAGGCCCTTCAATTCTTTAGGCAGTATCCTCCGCCGCACCTTCACCTCGCGATTCGCGACGACGGCATACGACTTGAAGTAGTTCTCTATCGATTCCTGAACCTTTTCCGACACCCGCTCTTCATCCTTCGGAGATTGCTCTTGCTGGCGCGGACGATCCCACAGGTCGTCAACCGCCATACGGGTGCCTTCTTGAAGCGTCTTTCCATAGGCATCTATTGCAGTGACAATTCCCTCCACCGCGTCACTGCCGCTCCGGACGAGTCGTTTGTCACGGGCACTGAGTATGCCGGCTACCTCTGACACCTGCAAGGGCGTCCATACCGCCAAGCGATACCCCTGCTCGGCTTCGGAACGAGTCCGACGCAGCCAGGGGTACCTGTCGCCATAGTCTGCTGCGATGCTCCTGATTTCTTTCACCGCTTCAAGGCTCTGCTGTGACGACAACCAGTTCAGCATCTGCCAGCGCAGGTCCCGCGCCGCCTCTTCCGGGCCAATTGATCGCGTGCCCGAAGTCTCTGGCGGGTCAGTTTCGAATGAAAACTCGTCAATGAGCCGTCTGAACAGTCCCGCCGCCACTGCGGGGGACATGGCTGCCTCGGCTGTATTGCTCGACTGCATACGACGGTGGAGCCTGCCGCCCATGGCATACCTACCGAGAATCCCAACTCGCAGGTCCGGCCTTTCCTCCAGTACACCTTCCACAACTGACCATGTTGCGTTCGGCTGTTCGAGGAGCATCGCAACCGCGAGCGATTCCACCTTACCGTCATCGCGATCGGTATTCGCTGCCTTCAATGCGGTTTGGCAAGACCCGATCGCCATGTCGGGAGCCCGAGAGAGGATAAACTGCGCAGCTTCCCGCAACTGATTCTCTGGTATCTCGCCAGCCTCAATCGCCTTTGCCAGTTCGCTTTCAAGCACGCCGATATTTTGGCCGTTCAGCAAACGCAGCATCTTTTCCAGCCAGTGCCTAGCACCCTCGCGAGGATCTGTGGCCACTTCAAGGACCACCTCACGTACTGCCTGGCCGGCAACGCTTGCCAAGCGCTGAATCACAAAGTTCGCAAAGTCGCCGGAATCCTCTCGCAGCTCGACCAGAAAGTAGCGCGCGCGTACTTTCCACCAATTGGACGAAAGGCCTTCCACCCACGCTGGTTCCTGTGAGTACACAAGCAGCAGTGCTGAGATCGTGTCTTCAATGACGGGTCTCGGCGACTCCAATACGACCTTCGTGTGATCGCCTTGCGAATCACCAACGCACGCTTTTGCAGCATTCACGATGCGGGCCTTGGTTGATTCGTTGGCACCCGTCCACCCCGGTGTAGCGGTGAGGTCGAGATTGTATTCGGGAGGAGCGACCTCTTCGGTGAGCATTAGTTGGATGCGCAGCGTTCCAAACCACTGCGGACCCTCCGCTTCGCACTTCGCCAATACGTGGGCCACTCGCGCTTGTGGTGGTGGTGAAAGCTTGGGCACCTTTCTGGGCAGAGACAGTTCGTATTCCTCGCGTTGCCGCCGTGCGTCCTCGCTCTCCAGCTCTATAAACATAGGGTATGGAAAAGCAGAAGCGATGATTGCGTCATCGCGGCAACGGAGCCACTCGTTAACACAATCCGCACTATTCGCCCATCCGGGCAGGAAGCGAGCAAACAGCGCAAACTGACGACGAGTAGGCTCGTCATAAGATTCGTCCAATGCCCTGCCAAGCAGCCAGGTAAAGTCTTCAAGATTCGATAGGTGCGGGGTGTGCATGACGATCGACCATACGAGGTCCTGCCCCTTCGCTTGTATAGCAATCGCCTCAAGCAATTGCCGTCGGATCGTAGAATCCAGTTGAAAAGTCACTTCTGGCGGAGGCACGTCGGTAGGCCAGAGTGGCTGAGACCAGGCAATGGGGGACGGTTTATGAGCCAAACCCGCAGCGAGCACTACCTGCGCCAGCGCACTCGCGATTGCCGGATCGTCCAACTCGTGAAGAGCCGCCATGCAAATATTGCGAGTCAGAGCTAGAAAAGTGTCGTGATCGCGGATGAGCGGTGCCGCCTTCAAGCACCAACTAAGTCCCGCAAGCCGATTGCCTTCGGCACTGAAGTCCTCGTGTTCCAGCTCGTACAGGAAACCGTTGTACGAGCCGGAGTAGTTATCCTGGCTTCGCAGGGTTAGCCTGTCGAGCAACCCGCTTACGCTGAGACGGTCAGGCCAATTGCAACGCAGCGCCTCACCCTTAATGTCCTGCCGGAGATCATCCTCTCGGTCAACTGTCAGGGGAAGAAGGGCGGCCTTGGCGGTGATGCTGCCAATCAGTCCAACAATCCTCGCGGCTCGCACACGTGCAGCGTACGGTGCTGTGCTATCTAGGGCCAAGGCCGCGAGGGTGGCGTCGAGTTCGGTAAGGCCCCATTGTTTGGCAGCCTCCAGGGCCAATTCGAGAACATCCTCGTCCTCTTCTGTTCTGCGATTCAACAGTGGCTCGATGTCCGGGGCGGCGCCGGCATATTGCAACCCTTGCAGCGCAATGCCGCGCCACATGATGTCCGCATCGGTCCGCTCATGTCGCTCGAACTGGCCAACAAGGCCAAGAAATGCTCTGCGACGCAGTTCGTCATCGGCGACATCCGAGAGTCCGATGATCTCGGGATCCGTCTCGGCGACCCAGTCCCGGATCTCCTCGCTGAACATCGCGGCGGAGGCGGCGGTTTCGCGAAGGGGCCCCACAACCCCGTGCTCCCAGCCGAGCCCGGACGCGAGCATGGCTCGGCCTTGGTGCAATGGCAAGGTGGCCAGACGCCTTCCCGCGAGAAACTCCGCGAGTTGCCGGTGCCAGAAGCGGAAGCGGAGCGGCCCGTCCGCATCGAAGAGCCCATGCGATCTAAGACGACGCAGGAACGCATGGTCGAATGATTGATCACCGACTTGCACGTTCGCCAACTCGTCCTGGGTCAGCGAAACGGATGATGGAGTATCGCTCTGGTCAACATGGTCGCGGCCACACGTGAGTAGACAAACGGCGAGCACCTCCGCCGCGGCGAGAACCTCATGCACAGAAAGCTGCGAACCTGTCCCTTCTTCTCTTCGCTCTTCATCGTCGCGGGCAAGGTACTTGACGGCATCGGCAAAAAGCTTGCTTCTCGGCCCGTGGAGTGCCCCCTGGTCCTCGAATACGCCCATCAGCATCGTGAGCGTGAGCGGCTGCTCTGCCAACAAGCCCACGCCGGCCTTGTGAGTGGCTTCTACGAACGCCTCACCGTCCAAACCCACGCTTCGAGCGATGGCCACAACGTCCTCTTGGGATAGTGATTGGATGTCGCCTGCAAACACCTGGTCTTCGCCATACGCGGCCTTGAGGGCATCCGTGATGCCATATGCCCACACGGCGGAGCGGCAGGAAAGCCGGAGCCGCGGCTTCTTGGCCTCCAGATGCTCGCGAATCCAGTTCGTCAGTGTGCGGTTGGCCATGGGAAGGTCAACCATCAACTCATCAAACGCGTCGAGGCTGATGACCGAGTCCTGGTTCGCGTTGTCGGACAATCCTGTAAGGCGGCGCTCTAATCCCTCAGAATGGTCACCGATGTCAGCGAATCGACGGGACCGAACATCCCGTTCCATTGCCTTCTCGGTCTCTTCCAGAAGCGTGATTTCGAAGGTCTTACCCGAACCAGCGGAGCCGAGAAGAATGCAAACCTGGAAGTCTGCCAGGTCCTCGGTCGGAATCGTGCGAAACCCATCCGAGTGCTGACGCCAGAGTCGCTGGATGGGCCATCGTGCCATGGGGCGACGATAGGCGACTGTACGGGAAGTATGGCTGTTACTTTATCCCCCTCCGTCCTCGCCGCGCTGCGCTTGCTCGGCCACCGTCTTGACCCCTCCACGGAGTGGCCCTGCCGGGGGCTGGGGAGGGAACTGAGGGGACCACCGCCCCTGGCGTGCCCTCGCGGGCCCAGCCCCCCACGGAGTGGGCCCCCCGCGTCACCGCGGGGGCTCGTCGGAGGCCGCGAAGCGGGATCAGGACCCCTCACCCCGGCCCTCTCCCCGAAGCGGGGAGGGGGAGGCACGCCCCCCTCCGACCTCGGAAGACCTCGGCCACCTCCCCCGCTGGGAGCGGGGGAGGGGCAGAACCCCGCCGCCTCGGCCCCTCGCCGCCCAGCCCCCCACGGAGTGGGCCCCCCGCGTCACCGCGGGGGCTCGTCGAGATCAGAAGGACGCCTCGGGAGGCCGTGGAAGCGGCCCAACCAGCGAGGAAAACGGCTCCCCCAGCCACCGGAGCCCTCCGGGCAGCCACGCGAACCGATCCCCGAGCCGGGGGAACGGCTCGGGCACTTGGGAGGGCGGCGTTCCCACCCGGCCGAGCGGCCCTGGCAGGCACGGAAACCGTTCCGAACGCTGGGAAAACCGTTCCCGTCGAAAGGAAAATCGTTTCTGACGATAACGATATGGTTTTCGTTCGTGTCGGTTTGGCGGGTGTTTGGGGAGGGAGAGGCACTGGGCATGGGGCATTAGGCACTAGGGTCGGAGGGGAGCGGGCCCTCGTTTCCGGGCCCATTACCCATTGCCCATTGCCAGCAGATGCCATTGCACGCTCGTGGCAATTGGGGGTTGGCAATTGGCAATGGAGCGGAGGGGAGCCGGATCAGGCGCTCGGCGCGAGTGGCCTCTTTAATGCGAAACTCGCGACCGCGAGCAAGACGGCGAGCCCCGCGCACGCCAGCAGCCCGATCGTGAACGAGCCCGCGTAGTCCAGGCTCACGCCCAGCACCACCGGGCCCAGGCCCGTGCCCGCGACGCCTAAGAAAGTAAGAAAGCCGCGGATGCTGCCGTGGTGGCGGCGGCCGAAGTAGCGGGCGACCGTCGGCACCCCCACCGCCGAGCCGATGGCCATCGCGATGCCGTAGAGCGCCATCGCGACGCACAGCAGGACCACCGTGTCGGCCACGACCACGAGCGCGGGGCTGGCGGCCATGAGCAGCGCGGCGATGGCGAGCAGGCCGCGTGGGGGCAAGCGGTCGGCAAGAAAGCCAACGGGCAGCACGAGCGCGGCGACGGCGAGGGCCCAGCTCGTGCTCATCGCCGCCGAGTACGCTGGGTCGAGGTCGCGCGCTTCCAGGATCGGCTGCGAGTGGAACAGCAGCGCGGTGCCCGTGAAGCCGCTCAGGACCATCGCGCCCGCGAGGATCCAGAACGCGCGGGTTGAGACTGTTTGCCCGAGAGTGAACGCCGGATCCGGGTGTTTTGGTGATCCGCCTTCGCCCGGTGCCGATGAGCCTTGCGTGTCCGATTGTTCTTGCGATGAAAGAAGCGGCCCCTGGCCGTCGCCGTCGATCTGCTGGCCCTTCTCGTCCGGGCGATCCTTTAAGACGAATGCGGCGAGCGGCAGCACGAGCAACCACACGATGACGCCCAGCGCCGCGTAGGCCCAGCGCCAGCCGAGCCACTGGATGAGGCCGATGGCCACCAGGGGCGAGGCCGCGAAGCCGGCCTGGGCGAAGACCATCTTGAAGCCGTTGATGGTGCCGAGCCTGCGCTCGTACCACAGCGCCAATATGTGCCCGCTGAGCATGGACAGCGAGCCCTGGCCCAGGAAGCGCAGGCCGAAGAAGCACAGCGTGAGCACCGGCAGCGAGCGCGCCTGCCCCGCGGCGATGCACGCGCCGCCGAACAGCAGCGCGACCACGAACATGACGCGGCGTGGGCCGAGCTTGTCGGCCAGAGCGCCCACGAACGTGAGCGGAATGGCGGCGGCGGCCGTGCCGATGAGGTACGCGCTGCTGAGCTGGGTTGCGCTCAGGGCCAGCGTGTCGGTGAACGACTTGTTGAACTGGCTGACGACGACCGTCTGGCCCGGGGCGCTGGCGACGAGGGCGACCGTGCAGGCGGCGGCGATGACCGGGCCGTAGAAGCGGCCATCGTCGCTCGCGGGCGAGTCTGGCGGGGAGATAGTCTGCGACGGTGGGGCCATAGGGCCCCGAGCTTAGCGTCTTCGGCTGCGTTTGGCCTTGGGCGGGTCGGGCTCGAAGGGTGGTTCCTCGTCCTCTTCGTCCTCTTCTTCCGTTTCGTCTTCCTCTAGCTCTTCCTCATCCTCGTCAAGCTCTTCGTCGTCTTCTTCATCCTCTTCCTCGCCGTCCTCGTCTTCCTCTTCGTACTCCTCCTCGTCCTCGTACTCCTCGTCTTCTTCCTCGCCCTCTTCGTCTTCCTCATCCTCGTCGAGTTCTTCGTCGTCGTCCTCTTCGACCTCTTCCTCGTCTAGCTCTTCATCCTCTTCAACTTCCTCGTCATCCTCTTCCTGGGCCTCTTCATCGAGCCCATCGCGACCTTCGCGTTCAACCTCTCCCTCTTCATCCTCGTCGTCAAGCTGCCCCACGACCTCGACCTCAACGCTCGCTTCATCGTCGAACGGCTCGTCCTCGTAGCCATCCAGATCCGAATCTTCGGGATCGGCCGCCGCGTCCTTCGCGGCCAGCTCCTTCATCGCCGCCCATTCTTCCGCGGTGATCTTCACGTCGCGCGCCACGCTGCCCTTGTGGTCGCTGATGACCCCGGCGATGCCCATGAGGTCGATGAGCCGAGACGACCGCGTGTAGCCAATCGCCAAGCGACGCTGGAGCAGGCTCACACTGCCACGCTTGCTCTCGAGCACGATGTCGACCGCGCGATCGAACAACGGATCCTTGAGCGCCCGCCGCAAACTCGCCGAATTGTTGTTCGCGCTCTGCAGCAGCCTGTCATCGTCGCTCAGCGCGCCCTCGGGCTGGCCGAGCTGCATGATCTGCCGCTCGAACGTCGGGCCCGAGACCTCACGCACGAACTTCACCACGCGGCGGATCTCGATGTCGTCCACCAGCGTGCCCTGGCTGCGCATCAGCTTGTGGTTGCTGGGCGAGAGGAACAGCATGTCGCCCTGACCCAGCAGCAGCTCGCCGCCCTTCTGGTCGAGGATGATCCGGCTATCCAGCCCGCTCGACACCTTGAACGTGATCCGGCACGGCATGTTGCCCTTGATGAGCCCGGTGACGACATTTGCCTGCGGCCGCTGCGTGGCGAGGATCAGGTGGATGCCGACTGCGCGCGCCTTCTGCGCGATGCGCACGATCGCGCCCTCGACCTCCTTGTTGGTCATCATCAGGTCGGCCAGCTCGTCGATGATGAACACCATGTACGGCAGCTTGCGCGGCACGCGCGCGGCCGCCTCGTCGGTCTCGTGGCCCAGGCGTTCCTTGATCTCTTCCCAATCCAGATCGTTATAACTCGATATGTCACGACACCCGGCCTCGGCCAGCAACTCGTACCGCTCGTCCATCTTCGTGACGGCCCACTCGAGGATCGCCGCCGCCTTGTGCATCTCGGTCACCACCGGGCACATCAGGTGCGGGATGTCCTTGAACTGGCTCATCTCGACCATCTTGGGATCGACCAGCACCAGCCGAAGCTCGTTGGGCTTCTTGGTGTACAGGAACGACATGATGATCGTGTTCATGCACACGCTCTTACCACTACCCGTGGTGCCGGCGATCAGCACGTGCGGCATCTTGGTCAGGTCGGCGATGAGCGGCTCGCCCGACGCGTCCTTGCCCAGGAACATCGGCAGCTTCATGCCCTGGAACTTCTCGGGCCGGCCCATGAGCTCCTTCAGCCGCACCTTCTCCTTGGTCGCGTTGGGCACCTCGATGCCCACCGTGTCGCGGCCGACCTGGTTCGCCACGATGCGCACGTTGACCGCCTTGAGCGCGCGGGCGATGTCGCTGCTCACCGCGTTCACCTGGCTCACCTTCGTGCCCGGCGCCAGGCGCACGTCGTACAGCGTGATCGCTGGCCCGCTCTCGATGCCCACGACCTCGCCCTTGATGCGGTACTGGTGGAGCGCGCGCTCGAGCGCCTCGGCCCCTTCGCGCACCATCTCGTCGAGCTTGTCGTTGAAGTCCTCCTCGGGATCCTCCAGCAACTCGACGCTCGGGAAGCGGTAGCCCTCCACGGCGACGCCCTGGAGGTCGCGCAGGTCCTCCTCCTTCGCAACGGCCCGGTTCTGGCTGGAGAACAGCACCGGCATCTTGCTGATCTTCTCGCGCAGGCGGTCCTCGCTGAACACCTGGGGAGCGCCGGGCTCGTCGTCGTCTTCTTCCTCTTCCTCGTCGTCTTCTTCTTCGTACTCCTCCTCGTCTTCGTCCTCCTCGTACTCCTCTTCGTCGTAGTCCTCTTCGTCTTCCTCGCCCTCGTCGGTCACGATGTCTTTCTCGATGCGTTTGGCCCGGGCCTCGGCCTTCTTCCGCTTGTCACGCTGAGGCTTCAGCCGCGCGTCGTCGTCGATGTCGTTGGCCCGCGCGGGCACGCGCTTGATGGGCCGTAGCTTCTCGCCCAGTTCGGCCAGCCACGCGCCGATCGCGCCGGGAACCCCTCGCATCGAGTGCGCCCCGCCGCCGGCCGTCCGCCCGACCCAACCCGCCTGCCGAAGCAGGCTGCCCCCGGCGGGCACGATCCAGCGGTCGTACGCCACGATCACGCCGATGGTGGCCGCCACGAGCATCCACAGCAGCGTGCCCCAGACGTTGAAGTGCTCACGAAGCTCGCCCGACCCAACGAGCCCCACGACGCCGCCCGGGAGGTCGGGCAGCCGGGCCGTCGAGGGCAACAGAAGCGCCTGCACTCCGGCCCCGGCCACGGCGATGACGACCACGCCCACGATGCGGATCAGCGGGTGATCGACCCTCGCCCCACCAAAGTGCAGCCCGATGAGCAGCGCCAGCCCGGCCAGGAACACCCACGCCCCCAGCCCGACCGTGTAGTACGACCAGTGGGCGACCAGCGCCCCGATGCCGCCCATCCAGTTGGCCGCTGGCTCGTTGGCTGGCCAGGCGGCGAAGCCCGGCGCGTCGGCCCGATCGAACCCTATCAGGCTGGCGGCAATGAACAGCCAGACCGCGCTGACCACCAGCCAGGCGATCCATCGCAGCACGGGCGCCAGCGACGCCCCTTCGTCATCCGTGACCCGAGATGCCATAGGACCAACGGTATCGGCTTACCGGGCCGACGCGCGGCAGGAATGCCGATGGCAAACGCACCGCTCTCAGGCGGCCCGAGTTGGCGTCTGATCGGGGGCGGGTGGTTCGGCCTCGGTGCCGATCTTCTCCGGCCCCTTGGAAGGATCGACCGTCTTGCCGTCCTCGAAGCGCGTGACCCCCAGAGGATTACCCGATCGCAGTTCCTTGGGCAGCACCGCCTCGGGCGCGTTCTGATACGACACGTCACGCATCCAGCGGCCGGCCGCGTCCGGGCCCACCGAGGTCGAGTCCACACCCTGGCTCGCCGGATAGGGCCCGCCATGCACCAGCGAGGGGCAGAGTTCCAGCCCGGTGGGCGTGGCGTTGAAGACCAGCCGCCCAACCCGGTGTTCGAGCGTGGCCGCCAGTCGCCGCCCGATATTGCTGTCGGTGGCTCCCATCCAGATGGACCCGGTCAACGCGCCGCCGATGGCGCTGGCCGCCGTGAGCACACCCGGCCCATCATCGGCCATCACCAGCAGCATCGCGGGACCGAAGAGCTCTTCGCGGAGCATCGGCTCGCGGACGAAGGCCTCGGCCGCGCACCGCATGAGGCAGCCATTGACGATGGCTGGCTTGCCGTCCTCGGTGTCTGGCGCGTGGAACGAGCCGCCCTCCAGCCGCACGCCCTTGGTGTCCAGGCGGGCCT
This sequence comes from Phycisphaera sp., assembly GCA_025916675.1. Lineage (NCBI taxonomy): Bacteria > Pseudomonadati > Planctomycetota > Phycisphaerae > Phycisphaerales > Phycisphaeraceae > Phycisphaera > Phycisphaera sp. Next base: position 653,513 of record CP098402.1, on the reverse strand, counting down.
CGACCTCTTCGACAAACCGCCCCCGCAGCCGCGGCCCGCGCATCTTCGCCGCGGGCATCTGGTCGAACAGCGACGCCAATTGCCGAACGAACACCTCGCTCTCGGCCCCACGCTGCAACACCACGACGCTGGGCCTGGTACAGGTCTGCCCGGCCACGTTGGTACACGACTGGAACAACCGCTCGGCGATCGTCGGTCCGTTGGCTTCCAGCGCCCCGGGCAGCACGAAGACCGGGTTGATCGAGCCGATGGATGCCGAGAACGCCATGCCCGGCGCCTCCCCACCGATGACCGCCGCGACAGAATCGGCCCCAGCCTTGGAGCCGGTGAACGCCAGCCCTCGCACACAGGGGTTGCCAACCAGTGCCCAGAGCAACTCTTCCTGCCCCTGCTCGTCGGCGTGCAAGAGCGTCACCACCCCGGAGGGCGCACCAAGGCTCGTGCAGGCTTCCAATGCGGCGTGCGCCACCATCGCGTCGGTCAATGGGTGCTCGGGATGGCTCTTGCAGATGATCGGACACCCCGCAGCGAGGGCGGACACCGCGTCGGCACCCATGGCCCCGCCCGTCAAGGGTTGGTTCGCAGGCCCCATGATCGCGACCGGACCGATCCCCCGCCGGATGCGGCGAAGATCGGGCTTGGGCAGCGGCCGCCGGCTGGGCTCGGCGGTATCAACGCTCGCGCAGTCCAACCGTCGAGAACGCACGACACCCGCGAACATCCGAAGGGTCAGCATCAGCCGCTCTCGCTCGGCAACGATCCGCACGGCACTAAAGCCCGTTTCGTTGGCCGCCAACTTCACGAGATCGTCCCCGAGCCCATGGATGGCGTCGGCGATCGCTTCGAGCATCGCCGCGTGCTCGGGCGCATCGATGTCCATCAGGCCGTGATATGCCGCCCAGGCGGCTGTCGCCGCCGAGCTGGCATCTTCGGGCGATGAAACCTCAACCTGCGGCCCAGTCGGAGTTCCTGTCGTCGGGCTGATTGCCTGGAAAGTCCGTCGAGAATCCGGCCCCGCAGGCACAAAGGCCTTCGGGATGAGCGCCCTCGTCAGGGAGCCACGTATCGGCCCGCCGGAAGAAGCTTGGGATGGAGTCGGCGCAGGCACGATTTTACATCGGCGTTTCCGGGCGTGGACTTCATCTCCACGTCCGATATAGCAATGCTCTGGGCGCACAGAAACAACCCCGTAGACCCTCGGGGTTGCTCATATGACTTTCGTCGGGAAGATGTTGGTCGACCTTTAGCGGCGGCGACGCATCGCGGCCAAGCCGCCCAAGCCAACCAGCGCCAGCGAAGCCGGAGCGGGAATGACCTCGATCGCGCCTGAGCCCTCGATCACCGTGGGGGTGACGTCGCTGCTCAGGCCGGTATCGTCGAGATACAGGTTATACCGGCCGGTATCGGTGGCCAGGTCAACCGTGCGGGCGGTGAAGTCGGTGGTGCTCCACGTGCCCGACCAGATCATCACGGGGTCGCTGGTGTCGGCGGCCAAGCCGCCAGCGGGGAACTGGAGCTGGCCCGTGATGATGTCCACCACGTCGCCGTCCATGGGGGTGCCGTCTTCCTGGCCGGGGTCGGTGAACGCCGACATGGGGCCCGAGAAGTCGCCACTCATGTCGCCGCGAAGGCTCCACTCGGCGGCAGCGAAGGCGTAGAACAGGTCGGCGTCCCAATCGGCCCACACCTCAACGGTCGCCGAAGGCGTGCCAGGGCTCACCACGTTGCTCACGCGGATCTCGTAGGTGTTGGGCTGGACGGTGGCCGAAGCCATCGCGGCAACGCCAATGGCAGCGCCCGCAAAAGCGGCAATCTTGGTCTTGGTCATATCTCGTCTCTCCTGACGTTTGGTCTAGAGGTTGTCTCTTCCTGAGCGAAAGATACCACAAGACAGCCCCCCCGATCAAGCCCTTTTTCGATTTGCAAGCAAAATTCATAAAAAAACCGGTGTTATCCGGATGTTCCCTATATTCACACCAAACGCTTTAACCGGTTGCTTCTGCCCATTGTCCCGAGCCAACTTGAAAGGGCTATGCTCGGTATCATGCCGTCCAAGATCCGATCATTCCTGCTTCGAGGTGTCGCCGCCGATCCTTGCGAGGTGGAGGTCGACCTCGATGACGCTGCCTTGGCGAAGGAAACCATCGTTGGCCTGCCCGATGCGGCCATCCGCGAATCGATCGAGCGTGTTCGGGCGGCTCTCACGAATACTGGCTATCAATTCCCGAATGGCAGGCTGGTCATCAACCTCGCCCCGGCCCACGTCCGAAAAGAAGGCCCGATCTACGACCTCCCTATCGCCGTTGCTCTGCTCCAGGCGACCGGTGTCATCCGAGGCCACGCCCCCGACGACGCACCCCCACGCCTCCACCGTTGCATGTTCGCCGGCGAGCTCGCGCTGGACGGCCGGGTCCGCCCCGTCCGCGGCGTGATCGCCATGGCCGACCTGGCGCGGGCTGAAGACCTCGACGCGGTGATCGTGCCAGCCGAGAACGCGTCCGAAGCCGCGGTCGCCGGCCCCACCACCTTCGGCGTGCGCACGCTCGCCGAGGTCGTGGGCCTGCTGAACGGAATCCTGGAGATCGAGCCGCAGTCGCCTCCGGACCTGGCGGGCATGCTGAGCGCGGCCCACGCGCCGATCGACTTCGCAGAGGTTCGGGGGCAAGAGGCCGTCAAGCGGGCCATTGTAATCGCCGCGGCCGGCGGGCACAACGTCGTCATGCTGGGGCCTGCCGGTACGGGCAAGACCATGATGGCCCGCGCACTCCCGGGCGTGCTCCCGCCCATGAGCGCCGCCGAGGCCATCGAGACCACCCGGATCCACTCGGCTGCCGGCGAGCTACCCCCGGGCCAGGGGCTTGTCGCCAATCGCCCGGTCCGCACGCCCCACCACACCGCGTCCGGGGCCGCGATCGTCGGTGGCGGCGTCGTGCCAAGGCCGGGTGAGGTCTCGCTGGCCACCCACGGCATCCTCTTCATGGACGAGTTGCCCGAGTTCCCGCGGTCGGTGCTCGAGACCCTCCGCCAGCCGCTCGAAGACCATGTGGTCACGATTTCCCGCTCACGCGGCACGGTGCGATTTCCGGCGGATTTCCTGTTTGTCGCGGCGATGAACCCGGCCCCGGGCGGCTCGGCGGGAGACACCGCTTCGGGCCAGAAGGCAGCCGAGCGCTACCGCGCCCGCATCAGCGGGCCCCTGCTCGACCGCATCGATATCCACGTCGAAGCCCCGGCCGTCCCCTGGAAGGAACTTTCGGCCACCGGCGAGTCGAGCAGCACCAACTCGGCCACCATGCGTGAACGCGTGCTGAAGGCCCGGGGTGTCCAGACCGCCCGCCAGGGCGAGGGCAGGCTCAACGGCCGCCTGCGAGGCAAGGAACTCGACACCCTCGCGCCCATGAGCGAACCCGCCCGCAGCCTGCTGGGGCAGGCCATCGCGGAGCTTGGTCTCTCGGCCCGGGCGTACGACAAGGTCCGCCGGGTCGCCCGCACCATCGCCGACCTGGAAGCCGCCGAGGGCCTCGACGTGCAGCACGTGGCCGAGGCGGTGCAGTACAGGTTGCTCGATCGGGCCTGAGGTCGCTCCAAGTGGGCCTCGCGTGCGCCCGGTCGGCCAAGGGTCGGTATCATCGTGCCTTGCCTTCTCGGGCCCAGGCGATTGCCACCGGCCCGATCGTGCCCGCTTCTCGTGGAGACCCGCGCCCATGATCGATATCGACCGGCTTCGCCAACTCATCGACCTGATGGTGGAGCACGACCTGACCGAGGTCGACGTGAGCGACGAGGATCAGTCGATCACGATCAAGCGAGGCGTGACCGGCGGGTTCCAGATCTCCCCCCAGCCTCAGGGCTTCGCACCCCAGGCGGCCCCCGCGCCGCAGGCGACCGGAGATGCTCCAGCGGCCCCGGCCGCCAGCACGGCCGACGATGGGTTGGTCGCGATCGAGTCTCCCATGGTGGGCACGTTCTACTCGTCCCCCGACCCCGACTCGCCCGCCTTCACAAAGGTTGGTGCGTCGATCAGCCCCGACAGCGTCGTGTGCCTGGTCGAGGCCATGAAGGTCTTCAACGAGATCAAGGCCGAGACGACCGGCACCATCGAGCGCATGTGCGTCAAGAGCGGCGACGCCGTCGAGTTCGGCCAGGCCCTGTTCATGGTGAGGCCCGCCTGACCGATGTTCCGACGCATCCTCATTGCCAATCGTGGTGAGATCGCCCTGCGGATCATCCGCGCCTGCCGGGAGCTGGGCATCGAGGCGGTATGCGTGTACTCGCAGGCCGACAAAGACGCCCCCTACCTTCGTTTGGCCGACCGGGCCATCTGCATCGGCGCGGGCCCATCGAAGGACAGCTACCTCAATATCCCGCGCATCATCGCCGCCGCCGAGGTGAGCGACGCCGACGCCATCCACCCCGGCTACGGCTTCCTGTCCGAGCGGGCCGACTTCGCCCAGATCTGCCGCGACTGCAAGATCGAATTCATCGGCCCCAGCCCCGAAGCCATGGGCACGCTGGGCGATAAGGTCGCGGCCAAGCGTGCCGCCAAGGCCGCCAAGGTGCCGATCTTTCCCGGCTCGGAGGGCGCCATCGAGGAAGAGGACGAGGCCGTCGAGGTCGCCCGCGAGATCGGCTTCCCGGTCATTATCAAGGCCGCCTTTGGCGGTGGCGGTCGCGGCATGCGTGTGTGCCACAACGAGGCCACCGTGCGCGCCAACATCAAGAAGGCCCAGCAGGAGGCTCAGGCCGCCTTCGGCAATGGAGCGGTCTTCATCGAGAAGTTCCTCGAGCACGCCCGCCACGTCGAGGTCCAGGTGCTGGGCGACAAGCACGGCCACTCGGTCCACCTCTTCGAGCGCGACTGTTCCATGCAGCGCCGCCACCAGAAGCTCATCGAGGAGGCCCCAGCGCCGGGCGTCGATCGCAAGAAGGTCGCCTCGGTCTGCGAGAACGCCGCGAAGCTCATCCGCAACACGGGCTACGCCGGGGCCGCCACCGTCGAATTCCTGATGGACGACGAGCAGAACTTCTACATGCTCGAGGTCAACACCCGCGTCCAGGTCGAGCACCCGGTCACCGAGATGATCACCGGCGTGGACATCGTGAAGAACTCGATCCTCATCGCCGCGGGCGAGAAGCTGGGCCTGCGGCAGAAGGACATCTCCATCAACGGGCACGCGATGGAATGCCGCATCAACGCCGAGGATCCGGCCCGCAACTTCATGCCCAGCCCGGGGCGCGTCGACACCTGGGAGATGCCCGGCGGCCCGGGCATCCGCATGGACACGCACGTGGTTCCGGGGTACATGGTCCCCCCCACCTACGACTCGATGGTCGGCAAGCTCATCGCCCACGCCGACGATCGCGAGGCCTGCATCACCCGCATGGCCCGTGCCCTACGGGAATTCCGTGTCGGGCCGATCAAGACGGTGATCCCGCTTCATCTCCATCTGCTCGAGCACAGCGCTTTCCGCGATGGCGCCGTGGATATCCACTATCTGGAGCGAGCCCTCAAGCAGGACCTTCTTGGTCCGATGACCTGATCAGGCCCAATAACACACCCTATCAAAATCAAAAAACGGACCTTTTCCAGTCCGAGAGCTACTTTTTTCCCTGTTAGAGTGAATTTCGGCTCGCATTCGTTTCGCAATCCCGTTACGGTACTCGGTAGGAGAGAGTTCGTCCGGATCGAATTCTCGTGGTTCCTTCAGGGTGCCGGGTTTTAGGAGACTCGCCCCGATTTCCTAGGAAGAGGGTTAGACATGCGTAACGTGATGATTCTTGCCGCTGTGGCCGGTGCCGCTTCGCTGGCCACCGCCCAAACGACCGTGTACTCGTCAGACTTCGAGGCCGATGGCGGCGGCTGGACCCCCAGCGGCGTCAACGGTGATTGGGAGCGTGGCATCCCCGTCGGCGCGGACGGCGCGGCTCTTGGCGGCTTCGCCAGCAGCGAGCCCATCGGCGGCTTCTCGGGCGACTTCGTCTGGGGCACCGTGATCGGCGGCCTCCACGGCGTCGGCAGCGACGAGCAGCTCAGCCAGAACTTCGACTTCACCGGCCTCAGCGACGTCAGCCTCTCCTTCCAGGAGTGGAGCGACAGTGGCAGCTCGACCTTCGACATGGCTAGCGTCATCGTCAACGGCAACCAGGAGTACCTGAGCGATGGTGACTCGATGGACGCTTGGCGTGGTGTGACCCTGGACCTGAGCGCCTACGACGGCCTCGGCAGCGTCGACATCGTCTTCAACTTCACCAGCACGACCGTTGTCGAGCGTACCGGCTGGTACATCGACGACGTCAGCATCCGCGCGATCCCCGCCCCCGGCGCCATGGCCCTCCTGGGTCTCGGTGGTCTGGTTGCGGTTCGTCGCCGCCGCTAATCGATCCCGATCGATAAGGCAAAGACCAAAACCCGGCCCTCGCGGCCGGGTTTTTCGTGCGCCGATCAGATATCGCGGCGGTGCTCGAGTGACTTCTCGACACGGTGCAGGGTGTTGCGAATCTCAGTGAGAAGCCCGACCACGCCCTCACCAGCAAGCTCGGGGACCGCCGCCACGTCGCCCGCTTTGCCCGCCCGCCCTCGCCCCTCGGCCTGTGCGTCGCGCTGGTCGAGCACGGCCTCGCGGAATGCCGGGGCGTCGACGATGCCGATCAGGCTCACCAGGTGCCCGCCGGGGCCCGAACTCTGGCCGGCGGTCTCGACCTTGAACCCGTGCAGGCCCATGGCCCGCATGATGGGCCCCTGGATCATCTGGAGGTCGGTGATCTTCTCGAGCGGGATGGTGCTCTCGACGCGGTTGATGAGGCCCTTGCGGATCTCCAGCGTCCGCTCGGTGAGCGTGCAGCTCATCCGCGCCACGTACTTATCGATAAAGAAGCGGCCGACCAGGAAGTACACCACCGCCAGGGGAATGGTCACGATCAGCACGACGAAGATGATCGTGCCCTGGAGCAGGAGGTAAGTGGGCAGCTTCGGGTCGAAGCTGGCCTCGCGGAGGATTTTGTGGCGGCTCACGGGTTCGGTCATGCCCCAGCATAGGGCAACCCCGGAGCCGAGCGCACTAGCTGGGCTGCACCGTGCCTTGCACGGGCCGGTCTTCGCGGGCCATGGCGTCGATCGGTGCGTGCTCCACGCGCTCGCCCGGCAGGGGGTTGAAGCGCGATCCGAGCATCGGGATCTTGCGGTTGGGGTTGTACGTGGGCAGCATGCCCAGCACGACGAACAGCACCACCGCCAGCACGAGGTTCAGGCCCAGCATCACGCCAACATGCGGTAGGCCCTGGGGGATGCCGAAGAAGACCGCCACCGAGGTGACCACCAAGACGACCAGCGCGAGCGGGATCATGCCCTGCCAGGCGGTGCTCATGACTTGGTCGTACCGCAGGCGTGGTACCGTCCAGCGGACAAGCATGATCAGGAACACCATGGCGGCGACCTTGCCGAAGTAGACCATGATCTTGGCCAGAACCGCCAGAATGCCCGTCGCACCCGTGCCGGTCAGCGGGTCGTTGATGAAGGGCAAGGCCTGGAACCCACCCATGAACAGCAGCACGAAGAACGCGCTGCTGACCACCACGTGGCTGTACTCGGCCAGGAAGAACAACGCGAACCGCATCGAGTTGTACTCGGTGTGGTAGCCGCCCACAAGCTCGCTCTCGGCCTCGGCGTTGTCGAAGGGCGTGCGGTTGGCCTCGGCCAGCATGGCGATGAAGAAGATGACCGCCGCGATGGGCTGGCTGGCCAGCAGCCAGCCGTTGACCTCCTGGTAGCGGATGATGTCCATCGGCAGCAGGCTGCCCACCATCACCAGCACGCACAGCAGGCTGATGCCCAGGGGCAGCTCGTAGGCCAGCATCTGGGCCGTGGCCCGCAGGCCGCCGAGGAAGCTGAACTTGTTGTTGCTGGCCCAGCCGCCCAGGGTGATGCCGTACACGCCCAGCGAGGCGATGGCGATCATGTAGATGACCCCCACGTTCACCGGCAGGGCGGCGATCTCGACCGGCCCGCCCGCGATGTGCAGGTTCAGGATGGGAATCGTGAAGCTCGGGCAGTCCCAGATGCCGCCCCAGGGGATCACCGCGAAGCCGATGAGGGCCGGGATGACCACGATGCCCGGGGCCAGGGTGAAGAGCACCTTGTCAACCTTGCCGGGGGTGAAGTCCTCCTTGAGCATGAACTTGATGCCGTCGGCCAGAGGCTGGCCGAGCCCCACCATGCCCTTCAGGAAGCCCAAGAAGGGCAGGCCCAGGTTGAACCCCGTGCGGTTGGGCCCCACACGGTCCTGGATGTAGGCCGAGATCTTCCGCTCGGCGTACGTGGCGTACCCCGCGCCGCCGAGCAGAACGTGGACCATCAGGGCGTACACGGTGACGCTGACGATGAGCTGGGCGGAGACGAAGGAGAGGAGGTCGGTCATGGGGGCGATCGTAGACGGCTATTAGCCCGAAGTGACGGTCACCTTGGCCGCGCCGCTGGCCTCGCCAACGGGCATGTCCTTGCCCAGGGCGATGCCCAGATCCCGCCGGGCGCCGTGCGTCAGGTGGGCTACGTCTGGCCGCGGGCCGGGCCGCTTCATGTGCTCGTACACGGGCGCCATCGCCTCGATTGTTGACTTGAATGCCGCCTCGCCCAGCCCACGCGGGGCCGTGCCGGTGCAGATGTCGGTCGCTCGAAGCACGGCGGTGTTGTTGCTCACGCTCAAGAGGTCATACGCCCCGCGGGCCACCCACTCGTCGATGGCGGGCTTCACGGGCACGTCGGTGTTGCTGTAGTCGTGACACATCACCGCCGTCCCGGGCACCAGCCAGCGGCTCAGGCTCTCCAGGTCGGCCCACACGCCCTCAAACTCGTGGCTGCCATCCACGAACACCATCGTGGGCACAATCGGGATCTCGGCCAGGAACTGCCGCAGGTCGCCGATGTACATCAGCGCCCGGTCGGCCAGCCCCTGCGTCCGCAGCGTGCCCATGGTTCTGCTATACGCGTTCAGATCGGGATCGACCCCAAAGAACTGTGGTGCCGGCCCGCCGTGCGCCTTCTGCGCCGCCAGAGCCCCGCGAAGCTCTACCGTGGCCGAGCGGCCTCCGAAGACGCCGACCTCCAGGATCACGGCCCCGGAGAAGTACGCTGCCTCGTAGAGCTTGAGGCTGTCGCCGGGGTCTTGCCAGCCGGGCAGGTTCTTGGTGGCCTCGTAGATGCCCTGGTGCTCTTCATTGATGAAGCCACTGGGCCCGGCCAGCTTGTCGACATCTTGCCAGCTTGGGGCGTATTCGTTCTCTGTGGGGTCGCGGGTGATGACGGGCGTTTCGAATCGCATGGCGTGCTCCAGGGAAGTTCGCGGTAAAAGGCGCTTGGCGTTCTGGTCGTCAGGACTGAGAGCAATGCACGCCATCAATTCGAACACCACGCTCGTCGTAGATGGGATTGCTTCCGGGATTCTCTCGTACGAACCGCTCCAGTCGTGCTCGAAATGCCGCGGGCTGCTCGCGGATGATCTGGTCCAGTTTTTCGCGAGCTTCTTGGAACAACTCCTGCTCCAACTCAGTGATCGCATCGACAGCTCGCCGTTCAACCGCGGACAAGTCAGACGTGTGGGGTCGCTTGGTTACATTCCTGCGTTCGTATCGCAAAAATTCATCAGGCCAACCGAATCGCTCCGCCATCAATATCAGCGATTCATCAAACCGTTCGGTTAACCCGAAAACCGAAACTTGTTCGAACAGGTTCGACCTCGCTGTATCCAGTTCTTCCCGTGTCACATCGCCGACTCGGCCGTGCCAGAGCGATCGCGTGGTCAGGCAGCGGATAGTGCCATTGTCGGCATCCCGTGGCAGCGAATTCTCGATGAAATCGATAAGTGACCAACGCGAATTTGTCACAATACTATGAAGGTAATGCCGTGGATCTTCAAGAATGTGATAGTACTGTGAGACGACTCGATCAACCGGATTTCGCAACAGCGTAATGTAGCGAACGGGTCGATCAATGTAATCGTGTATCCCAAACTGGAAATGGCCGTGCAACAAGTCATAGCGATTGCGACACTCCGCCGTTTCATGCACAAATTCATCACGTGCGCGAAGCGAACCATCAAAGTTGCGCGACTGCCCCCCCTCCGACCTGAGTATGTCTTTCAGGACTCGCTGCAGCGTTCTCCCACCAGTCTTCGTGACGTGAAGGAAAGCGAGAACTTCGTCATCTCGACCAGTTAGAGTTGCCATGCAATGTCGCCTTTCGATCACCCCAGGTCATCGAGCCCCAACTGCGCATTGGTCTTCCCAAACCGCCGCACCCTACCAGCATAGTCCTTCACAGCCTCGTCGAACCGATCGGCCCCGAACTCCGGCCACGCCGCGTCGCTGATGAACAACTCGGCGTAGCTGACCTGCCACAGCAGGTAGTTGCTCAGCCGCCGCTCTCCCGCGGTGCGGATGAGCAGGTCGGGGTCGGGCATGCCGGCGGTGTACAACTCGCCAGCGAACGCCTCCTGGTCGATGTCGGCCGGGTCGAGTTCGCCGGCGGCCACCTTCGCGGCCAGGGCCCGGGCGGCGTCGACGATCTCGTCTCGGCCGCCGTAGTTGAGCGCCAGGGTCAGGTTGGCCCGCGTCGCCCGCTCGGTGATCCGCTCGACCTTCTCGATGGCCTCGCGGACCTCGCCCGGCAGGCCCTCACGCCGACCGATGACACGCAGGCGGATGCCCTCCTCGGCCAGCCGGTCGGCCTCGCCGTCGAGGTAGGCCACGCACAGCAGCATGAGCTGGGAGACCTCGTCCTGCGGCCGCTTCCAGTTCTCGCTCGAGAAGGCGTACAGCGTCAGGTGGGTCACGCCGAGCTCGCCCGCACGCTCGACCACGTCGCGCACGCGGACGGCCCCCTCACGGTGGCCCCAGATGCGCGGCAGGCCCTGGGCCTCGGCCCACCGGCCGTTGCCGTCCATGATGATCGCGACGTGCTTGGGCACGCGCTGCGGATCGATCCCGAGCGCGAGAGCGGCGTTCTGGGTAGCCGTCTGGCTCGCGGTGCTGCTCATCGGCCTGCTACGCCTTCGGAAAGGTTCAGGATCGTCTGGTCCCGATCGGGCCCCACGCCAACGAACGCTACCGGCACGCCGATGGCCTGCTCGACGCGATGGATTAACGCCCGGGCCTCGGGCGGGAGGTCGCCCACGTTCCGGCAGCCGGTGACGTCCTGACCAAAGCCCGGTAAGGTCTCGTAGATCGGCGTGGCCCGAGCGAGGTCGGCCGCGTCGGGCAGGAAGCGGTCGGTCTTCATGCCATCCACGTCGTAGGCCGAGCACACCTTGATCTCGTCCAGGCCGCTGAGCACGTCGAGCATGGTCATGGCCACATGGGTCACGCCGTTGACCATCGCCGAGTAGCGAAGGGCGACCAGGTCGAGCCAGCCGATGCGTCGCGGGCGGCCGGTGGTGGTGCCATACTCGCCGCCGCGATCCCGGATGCCGTTGGCGATGTCGCCGTCGATCTCGGTGGGCATGGGGCCGAGGCCGACACGGGTGGTGTAGGCCTTCATCACGCCCACCAGGCCGGCCAGCTTGCCGCTAGGCACGCCGCTGCCGGCGGGGATGCCCAGGGCCGAGCAGTTCGAACTGGTGACGTAGGGGTACGTGCCGTGGTCGATGTCCAGCAGCGTGGCGTTGCCGCCCTCGAACAGCACGCGTCCGCCTGCGGCCAGGGTCTCGTGCAGCAGGTACGTCGTGTCGGCCACGTTGGGGCGCAATCGCTCGGCGATGGGCGCGAGCTCGTCGAGGATGGCCTTGGCGTCCATCGGTTCTTCGCCGGCCGCCACGATGGCGCGGTTGTGCATGCTTACCGCGAGCCGGACGCGGTCGCTCAGGATCGATCCGCCTCGGACAAGGTCGCCCATGCGCACGGCCGTCATGCGCATCGACTTCTCGGCGTAGGTGGGTCCGATGCCTCGCTTGGTGGTGCCGATGGCCGTGGTGCTGCCGCCCTCGGCCCGCGCGAGCTCTTCCATCGCCTCTTCGAGGCGCGCGTCCATGGCCTTGTGGTAGGGCATCACCACGTGTGCCCGGCTGCTGACGACCAGGGCCGCCGTGTCGATGCCGCGGGCCTCGAGCGCGTCGAGTTCCTTGACCAACTGGAAGGGGTCGACCACCGCGCCATTGCCGATAACCGCCTTGGTGCCCTTGTGCAGGATGCCCGAAGGCACCAGGTGCAGCGCGTACTTCTGGCCGCCGACCACGATGGTGTGGCCGGCGTTGGCCCCACCGTTGTACCGGGCCACCGCGTCGAAGCCCGGGGCCAGCAGGTCGACGTACTTGCCCTTGCCCTCGTCGCCCCATTGCAATCCGACCACGGCGGCCGCCCGGCCGGTCGGGCAGAGCGCGTGAGCCACGGCCTGGGAGGTGGCGGGTGATTCGGTCGAAATAGGGGTTTGTCCTGTCATGCTGCTCCGAGCGAGCCGGTGTTTGGCCACGCCCGATTGAAGCCCGGGCGGGAACGGGCCGATAGCCCCTGGGGCAGAACCATATGTATGGGGCGGGCACGAATGGCAGACAAGGACAATGGCATCCACATGATGTGCCCGAACCTGACCTGCCGGAAGGTCCTGGCGGTCCCCACGTCGGCACGTGGCAAGACCGTGCGGTGTAAGGCGTGCGCGACGGCCATCCGAGTGCCCCAAGCCAAGACCCAGGAAGACGGCCCGAACCCTCGAAAGTCGGCCTGAGCCGCCGGCATCGATTTAGAGCTTGGGCGCTTCCTCATCGTCGTCATCGAAATCGAAGTCCGAGAACATGTCGCTGTCATCGGGATCCTTATCGTCCACCAGCGAGCCCTGGCCGACCTGCTTGCTGGTCTGCGGCTGGCTCCTTGGCTGATCGAGTTCGCTGGGGGTGCCCTGCTCAATGGCCGCATCGTTGTCGATGCTGGCCGGCTCGCCGTCGATGCGGAGGACCATGAACGCCGGCCCGACCTTCATCACGTCGCCGGCGGCCATCTCGGCCTCTTCGATCAAGAGGCCGTTGATGTAGGTGCCGTTGCTCGAGCCCAGGTCTTCGACCGAGAGCCCGCCGTTCGCGTTGGGTTCCACGCGGCAATGCTCGCGGGACACTTCCGCGACCGGGACGCGCAGGTCGCAGTCTTCTTCACGCCCGATGATGCGGGCCCGCGAGACCGCGAAGGCCCGCTGCTCGCCGTCCGAAGTCACAAGAACGAGTTCGATCGACACGGCGTACACTCCCGCTTCTAGCGACTTTCCCGGCCCATGCGCGGGCCCGGAGCGATTCCCACCGGCCCGGCACCGGGCCAACATCGGGTGGCAATGTGGACACTACCCCCATCACCATCGCTGGGCAACGCGGGGGCGCAGCCCATCCGCTGGAATCATTGCACCCCGATCGCTCGGGTGCCGCACCCGTCCAGGCCCTGTACATCCACGTCCCGTTCTGCTTTCACAAGTGCCACTACTGCGATTTCTATAGCTTGGTGGACACCCGTGACCGGCAAGAGCCCTTCACCGACCGCCTGATCGCCGAACTTGCCCACCTCGCCCCGTTCGCCGGCCCGCTCACAAGCATCTTCGTCGGCGGCGGCACCCCGACGCTGCTACGGCCCAACCTCTGGCGGCGGCTGCTGGCCACACTCCACGAGCACTACAAGATCTCGGATGCCGAATTCACCGTCGAGTGCAATCCTGAGACGGCCACCCCCGAGTTGTTCGCCGTCCTGGCCGCGGGTGGGGTCAACCGGATCAGCATCGGCGCGCAGTCGTTCAACCCCAAGCACCTGAAGACGCTGGAGCGTTGGCACGACCCGGACAACGTTGGCCGCGCGATCGAACTGGCACGCGGCGCCGGCATCGCACGCCAATCGGTGGACCTGATCTTCGCCGTCCCGGGCCAAACCCCCGCCGAGTGGCAGGACGACCTCGATCGGGCGGTGATGTTCGGCGTGGAACACATGAGTTGTTATTCGCTGACCTACGAGCCCAACACCGCCATGACCGCGCGCATGAACCGCGGCGACTTCGAGCCGGCCGATGAGGACCTCGAGGCCGACATGCTGCTCATGATCCTCGATACGCTGCGCGCCAACGGCTACGACCGCTACGAGGTGAGCAACTATGCCAGGCCCGGGGCAGAGTGCCGGCACAACCTGGCCTACTGGCGGCAGGACCAGTGGCTGGCCGCGGGCCCCTCGGCGAGCGGGCACATGGCGGGCTGGCGTTGGAAGAACGTGCCGCGTTTGGACAGCTACCTCGGCGCGCCCGATGCGATCGGCCTGCCTCCGGCGATCGACCTCGAAGAACCCGACACGAGGCGCGCTCTGGCCGAACGGATCATGACCGGGTTGCGATTGCGCGAGGGCATCGACGCTGTTGATCTGCCCGATCGGCTGCATGACGAGGCGCATCGCCAGCGGGCCCTGGGCCACCTCGTGATCGCTGGCGACCGCTGGCGGCTGACCGACGCCGGCATGATGCTGGCCGACGGGATTGCGGGCGAGTTCATGGGGCTCGTTTAGCCGGATGCGCCCGCAACGGGCTTGGCGAGACCCACGCGCTTGAGCGTGGCCAAGAAGTCCCGGGGCAGCGGCGCGCGGGCGTCGACTTGTTGGCCGGTCATCGGGTGCTTGAAGGCCAGCCGGTGGGCGTGCAGCATCATGCGGCTGGCGGCGTCGGCGACCGTGGGGTTGGCGTAAAGGTCGTCGCCCAATATTGCGCAGCCGATGGACGCGAGGTGCACCCGGACCTGGTGCAGGCGTCCGGTGATGGCCCGGCACTCGAGCAGCGCGGCGGCGGGATTCTGCTCGACGAGCCGGTACGCCGTCAGGGCGGGCTTGCCGCTGCTGGCGATGCGGGCCAGCTTCATGTTCTTCATTTCTTCGAGGATGGGGCGGTTGATCGTGCCGGCGGGCAGCTTGGCTGGAGCGCGGCGGGTGATGGCATAATAGAACTTGGCCAGCTCGCGTTTGCGGAAGAGGTCGGCCAGGGCGTCGTAGCTCTCGGGCGACAGGGCCACCAGCAGCAACCCGCTGGTGGGCTTGTCGAGGCGGTGCATCATGCCAAACTCGCGGGACTTGCCCACGTTCTGGAGCTTGGCACCGTACCTGGCGAACAGCCCGTTGAGCAGCGTATCGTCGGCGTGGGCCTTGCCGGGCACGGTGGCCAAGCGTGCCTTCTTTTCGACGACCAGCAAATGCTCGTCCTCGAATTGCACCTTGAAGTTGATGCGTTCGTTGGGCTCGACGGTCAGGTTCATAGGTCACCAATCCTCTTTCGGACTGGCATCGTGGTCGATGTACCACCGGGTATGGCCACCGATCAGTTCGGGCACGGGCGCCAGCTCGCCCGCGGCCACCCTTTGCAGCGCGGGCCGCACCGCCTTGCCGACCGCCAGCACGCCCATGAATCGGCTACCCGAGAGCATCCGGTGGGTGAGCGTCACGGCGTTGTCGGGCAGGCGGACCACCAGCCGTTCGCTCTCGGCGGCGTGCTCTGGATCGAGCCTGCCAGCGACACCTGTGGAGTCCAGCGCGAGTACGGCCATATCCAGCCGGTCGTGGCCGCTGGGCCGAGCCCCCAGCGTGCTCTGGAGCGTTCTCTCGTATTCGTCGTCGGCGGCCGGGCGAAAGGCCGAGATGCCGTGGACGTGCTCGCGCGGGATGCCCGAGTGGCCGATGATCATGTCTCGCAGCAACCCGTACACGCTGGCCGGTTGGTCGTGGGCCACGGGGGCCTCGTCGACGGTCCAGACGTGGGTGTCGCGCCAGGGCAGCATTCGGTATGCCGGGTCGGTCATCAGCTCCCGGCAGAGCCGTTCGAGTGTTTTCAGTTTGGGCCCGCCCGAAACCGCCAGATGGAAGCTGCCGAACTCTCGGATGCAGGCGTTCGCCTGGAGGGTCATGTCTTGCGCCAGAGCGGCCAAGGCGTCCTCGCGAGTGGGCCCGAAGGCCACCGTATCGCGCAGTGGCGGGGGCTGGGGCTCGGCTTCGAGTTCGATGGGCGGGAGGTCCACGGCGGCATTGTCGCCTGCCCGGACCCATAAAGCCAGACTGGCCGGCTCCCAAGTCACGCCCGCAACCTCGGGGCTGTAGACTGGTACGACACCCGGCACTCGGGGAGGGTGCCCGCGCGGCCGCACGACACCGACCGCCCTGGGCACGAGGAGCATCGCAGAATCATGGCATCGGACACATCACGATTGGTCCTTCGGCCGCATGGCTGGCAGGGCAAGACCCACACACTGGACGGCCGCGAGGTCACCATCGGCCGCCACCCCGCCAACACGGTGCGGCTTTCCGATGAGAAGGCCAGCCGCCACCACTGCGCCATCCGCCCCGATGCCACCGGCCGGTACCTGGCTGTCGACCTGGAATCTCGAAACGGCACGCGTGTCAACGAGGTGAAGGTCCAGCAGACGTACCTCGACGAGGGTGATGTTGTTCGCGTGGGCGGTCACGAGTTTCTCGTCGAGTTGGTGGCCATGGATGCCGACGGGGGCGGTTCCGACTCGGGCGACTCGGCCACCATGACCGCCACGCGCACCAGCCGCAAGAAGAAGGAATCGGGAACCTCGGCCGCCAAAGCGACCTGGGCCAGGGAGATCCGCCGGACCATCGAGAACCTGCCGCCCGCGGGCAAGCTGGTCGACGACGTGACCATTTTGAACGCTTCGGGCGAGCGCACCGGTGCGCTCGATGGCGAGAGCCCCGGGCCGGTGGCCGTCCGTCTGCTGCTGGCCAGCGCGGACAAGAGCCGGGCGACGGACATCCACGTCGAGCCGCGGGGCGAGACGTACCAGGCCCGCTTGCGCGTCGATGGACAGATGGTTCCGCTCGCCGAGATGCCCGGCAGCGTGGGAACCCTGGCCTGCAACCTGATCAAGACGGCGTGCGAGATGGAAGTCGCCGGGAAGCAGGCCATCCATGACGGGACGATGTCGGCGTTGTTCGTGGTCGACGGCGACGAACGGCGGGTGGAGTATCGCATCAGCTTCACACCGGCCGTGGGCGGGCAGAAGCTGGTGATGCGTGTGCTCGACGGGCGGGGCGTGCCGCAGTCGGTAAGCGACCTCGGGCTGGCGCCGTACATGGTCCCGCGCATCCGAAAAGTGCTGACCAAGGACGCGGGCATGCTGCTGGTGTGCGGCCCGACGGGCAGCGGCAAGACCACGACGCTGCACAACTGCGTGCGCGAGATCGACCGCGAACGCAAGAACGTCATCACGATCGAAGACCCCGTGGAGTACAAGCTCTCGGGCGTCACCCAGATCCCTGTGGACGATCGCCAGGGGCTTGGTTTTAGTGGACTCCTGCGGAGCGTGCTGCGCCAGGATCCCGACGTGATCCTGGTGGGCGAGGTCCGCGACGACGAGACGGCGCGCACCGCGATGCAGGCGGCCATGACCGGGCACCTGGTGTTCTCGACCGTCCACGCCAAGGACACGGTTGCCGCGGTGTTCCGCTTGCTGGACCTTGGTGTCGAGCCCTACCTGGTGGCCAACGCGTTGGACCTGATCCTCGCGCAACGGCTCGTGCGCGTGTTATGCACCAGTTGCCGGCGCGAGGTTCCCCTGAGCCCGGGGGAGGCGAGCAAGCTTGGGGCAACCCTGAGCAAGCACTCTGGCGCATCCAATAAGGCCAACCACGTGTATACCCCAACCGGTTGCGCGCAATGCCTGAGAACGGGCTTCATAGGCCGCCGGGCGATCTTCGAGTTGCTCGAATTCAACGACGCGCTGCGCGACATCGTGCTCAAAGAACCAAGCATCCAGGCCATAAAGAAGGTCATCGAGGCGGACTTGTTTACGACACTGCGCACCTTCGGACTACGCCTTGCGGCACAAGGGATTACCAGCCTCGAAGAAGTGAACCAGGTGGCTGGTGGAGAATGACCCCCTCGAATGAGGGGGGGGCTCATTCTGCAATCTGAGTCGGTTGTCCCGATCGCCCAGTTCCAAACGCCTTGGCCGCAGAATTCGCTAGCCAAAACACAACTTGGGTTTGTATTTTGTGGCGATTTGCGTCGATCCCTTTCAGGTCGAATCGTTGAAAGGGAATGGATGCGTTATGTGGCGAGCTTCAACACAATTAGCGTCAGCGGGCGCGAATGCCGCGGGAATGACAGCGGGCCAGGCGATATTCGTCGGTCTTGCTGGCGGTGCGGTCACCATGGCCGTCACTCGGGGCGTGCCAAGGCAGTCCCAGGCCGAACCGGCTAGCGGGCCCATACCGACAATCGAGGCCGAAGAGCCGAACAGAGAACTTGCCCTGCCAGATGATGGATGGTCCCATCAGATCGAACCGAGCGACTCGCTACAGCCCAGCCTGTTGGCCACGCCGAACGCGCGAAGGGGTGAAGCTCGTGATTTCGAGGCATCGCTGAGTCTGCCGCAACCCGATCCGATGGAAGATTGGTTGAGCCTCGAAGCCGCTGCGCTCGCGCTCCAGCCCGGGCCCTCGGGGCGAACTCGCCAACAAGACCGCCAAGTTCCCGGTTTGCCAACCGCGCCGTTGTCCGCGTCTGGGATCGCGGCTCGAGCGGGCGGGGTGACGCCCGCCGCCGTACCCGCTGATCGGCAGACGCGCAGCAGTGGATCGAATGACAGCGGTCGCCCCATGCCCACGATGCAGGAGTCTGCGTCCGCATCTCCAGCGAGCGCGTCGGGTGGAACGTCGGTGCCATCGGTGACCGTGAACATCGTGAATCCAGTTGGCAAGGGCGATGAGAACGATGATGCGGACGAGGAAGAAGAAACCGACGCGCAATCGACCAAAACCAGTCGGCAGGAGCTGATCGCGATCGCACGGGCCGAGGGGGTCCGCGGCGCCCCGGGCACCCGGGGCGATCAGGGAGAACGGGGAGATCGGGGCGAACGGGGTGAACAGGGTGCTGCCGGAGCCACAGGCAGCGCGGGACCAGCCGGCCGGCCTGGCGAACGGGGCGCGCGGGGGGCGCAGGGCGCGCAAGGATCTCGCGGCCTCTCGGGACTGAACGGACGGCCCGGCGAGCCCGGACCGCGCGGCGAACAAGGGCCCCCCGGCCCGCAGGGCGAAGCCGGGCGCGACGGACCCCAAGGGCCACGCGGTTTCGCCGGATTGCGCGGCCTTCAGGGTCCGACCGGAGAAACCGGCGCCATCGGGGAGACGGGGCCAGAGGGGCTGATGGGTCCGGCTGGGCCAGCAGGGCCAATCGGACCACAGGGTGCAGCTGGCACTGACGGCGAGACCGGACCGGCGGGGGCAGACGGAGCAATTGGGCCGCAAGGGCCAACAGGACCCATGGGGCCAGCCGGCGCGGTTGGTGCCGATGGAGCGACCGGACCGCAGGGACCGATCGGCCCAATGGGACCAACCGGAGTCGATGGTGTAGACGGAGCCACGGGACCACAGGGCCCGACAGGACCAGCAGGTGCGGACGGAGCGGATGGAGCGACGGGACCACAAGGGCCAGTTGGACCGATGGGATCGGCGGGCGCGGATGGGGCCGACGGAGCGACCGGGCCGCAAGGACCGACCGGACCAGCCGGCGCGGATGGGGCCGATGGTGCCACCGGACCGCAGGGGCCGATTGGTCCGATGGGGCCAGCGGGCGCGGATGGAATTGACGGCGCGACCGGGCCGCAAGGACCGGCAGGACCGGCGGGTGCGGCTGGAGCCGACGGAGCAACCGGGCCGCAAGGGCCCGCCGGGCCGACCGGACCCGCGGGCGCGGATGGATTAGACGGCGCCACGGGGCCGCAAGGGCCGGCGGGTCCCACCGGGCCCCAAGGACCAGCGGGGCCGACCGGACCACAAGGACCGGCCGGCTCTTCGCCTTGGACGCAGACCACGACCAAGACAACCATCACCGGCCAGGTCGGGATCAACGTGGCCTCGCCCGCCGAAGCACTGGAAGTCTCGGGCTCGATCGTGCTCGACGGGGTTCTCGACAACACGAGTGGCGTGGGCCTGGACGTGCGGCTCAGCGGCACGAGCGCCCTGTCACTCATCGAAGACGCCGTGTGCCCCTCGATCATCATCGGGCACGTTGACAACGCCATTCTCGACGCCGCCGCTGGCGTTTCGATCGGTGGTGGCGGTGCGTCGCTCGCGGCCAACGTGGTCTACGACGACTACGGCGTCATCGGTGGCGGGCTCAATAACATCCTGGGCACGAACGATGGCGACCCCACCACCACCGTTGGTGCGGTCATCGCGGGCGGAGACTCGAACGTCGCCGCGGCGGCGTACAGCAGCATCGGCGGGGGGCAATTGAACACGATCCTGTCGACGGCCGTCGGTGCGAGCATCCCCGGTGGTGTGCTGAACACGGTTTCGGCTCCATACTCGCTCGCGGCTGGCGTGCGTGCGAAGGCGTTGCACACCGGGTCGTTCGTATGGGGCGACTCACAAGCCGCCGATCTTTCGACCACACAGGACAACCAGTTTATTGTTCGGGCCGAAGGCGGCATCTGGCTGGGCGACGACAGCGCGGTTTCGTTCCCGCTCGGCTCCCTTCTGGCCACCTCGAGTGGCGGATATCTGACCGCGCTTGGTCTCTGGATCAGCGTGAGCGATCGCGACAAGAAGACCGACTTCGAGGAGTTCGACAAGCAGGATTTGCTCGAGAAGGTCGCCGATTTGTCCGTGACGACCTGGATGTACAAGGACGACGAGACCGGCTCGCGCCACATCGGCCCGGTGGCCCAGGACTTCTATCACGCCTTCGGCGTCGGGCCCGACGAGCGGCACGTGGCGGCAACGGACCTCTCGGGTGTGTCGCTGGCGGCGATCCAGGCGCTCTACGAGCGTGTGACGGCGCTGGAGGCAGAGGTCGTTTCCCTGCGGGCGCAGGTCGAATCGAAGGACCGACCCGCCCGACCGCGGGCAGTGGAGGTCATCGCACCAGGTCCTTGATCCGCTCGCGCAACGCCGGGAGCACGTCACGCTCGAACCACGCGTGCTTGGCCAGCCATCGGTTGTTGCGTGGCGAGGGGTGCGGCAGCACGATCATCTCGGGCAAGAGCTCCGCCCACCCGCCAACGGCTTCGGTCAGGGTGCCGTAGCGGTCCCCGATCTTGTGCTCGAAGGCGTAGCGGCCGATGAGGATGGTCAGGTCGACCCTCTTGAGCGAGGCCAGCAGCGGCTCGTGCCATGCTTGGGCGCATTCTGGTCTTGGCGGCAGATCCCCGCCGTTGCCCGAGCCCGGATAGCAGAAGCCCATCGGTGCCAGGGCGATGCGTTTGGGGTCATAGAAGGTCTGGTCGTCGACGCCGAGCCACTCGCGCAATCGCTGGCCGCTGCGGTCGTCCCAGGGGACGCCGCTGGCGTGCGCGACCGAGCCGGGGGCCTGGCCGATGACCAGCACGCGCGAGCTTGGCGCTGCTTGCAGTAACGGTCGAGGCCCGAGGGGCAGGTGCTCGGCGCAGATCGTGCAGCTCCGGATGTCGTCTAAGAGAACCTTGAGCCTCATGGCAACCCCCACGAGTGTACGAGCCAAAGCCCCGCCCGCGCTCTCACGCGGGTGGGGAGCAACGGGGGAGGGCTTACTTGCTTGTTGCGTTCTCCCAGAACGCGTCGGCCTTCGAGCGGGCCTCTCGCTCATCGGCGTCCTGCCAGAGCTGGCGTGCGTCGACCTCGTCGTTCTTCAGGAACAGATGGGTGCGCCCGTCGATGACCTCGAAGCTGGTCGGGTCGGGCACGAACTTCGAGTCGACCGAGCAGCCGAAGGCGCAGTAGCCGCCGTAGGCCGGCAGGTAGCGATCGGGATCGGCCTTAAACGCCTTGACCTGCTTGGTGTCGGTGAAGAAGTAGGTCACGCCCTGGTGCTCGGCTCGGTGCAGGGGTGAGCCGGGCTCGGCGCGGTGGCGTGCCAGGTACGACACCGGGCTGTAGCCGCTCACGCCCAGGCGGATGGTGTAGGCGGTCACGGCCTCGGGCTTGTTGGCTTCCTGGCTCTCGGAGGGCTGCCCGGCGATGCTGATGCCAGCGGCACCGGCGCCAGCGGCCAGAACGATCGAAGCGACAGAGAACATGCGATTCATGTGCGATCTCCTCGCGGCGCGGCCCATACAACAGCCGCCACCGCAATCATGGTTCAAGTACAAACTCGGAAGATGAGAGATGGGCGCGCACCGTGTGCGCGGGGGCCTCGGAGATCGTTAGAAGAGCGAGAGGCCCGTGCCGTTCAGCTCTGCCTGGGAGGCATCCCGGCGGTCGCATCGCGGCGAGTGCTCGATGGTGAGGGAGAGGCTCATCGTGGGCTGGTGAACCCTCGGTGCGGAATCGCTGTTCCCGCATCGTGACAATTTTCTTGCCGGCCCGCCAACGTGCCGATAGCCAAGACGAGCACCCGACAGGAACCGCCCATGCCCGCCACCACCGCCCAAGCCGACTATCGCGCTATATACGACGCCGTCATCGCCGAAAACCGGGGCTACCACAGCGCCCAGGGCTCGCCGGGGTATCAGGCGTGCCTGATGCACGCCGATCGCCTGCGCGGCCTCCGGGGGCGTTCGCTCGACGTGGGGTGCGGCGCGGGCTTCGTGGTCTTTCTGCTCGGCTCACCGACGTTTGGCTTCGAAGCCCACGGGGTTGACGTGAGCGAGGAGGGTGTGGACCGCGCGAGAAAGATCACGCCCGCCGGGCGCGTGGAGGTCATGAGGCCGGGTGAGATTCCACACTCCGATGGTTCGTTCGATCTCGTGACATGCTTCGACGTGCTTGAGCACCTCGACGAGCCGGACATCCGTGTCCTGCGAGACGAGCTTTGCCGCGTGCTGGTGCCTGGCGGCCTGCTGTTCTGCTCGGCAAGTTGCCGCGAGTCCGCATCTGTGGATCACAACGGCGAGAATCTGCACCGCACGATCCAACCGCCGGTCTGGTGGGCGGAGGTGTTCGAGCCCGATGAGTATCTGGCTCGACGATCGACGGAGGACGTGCTGATGTGGTGGACCAAGGCCTAGTTCTTACCCATCTTCCACGGCTTAGTCGTTTTCTGGGCCCATTGGAGCATTCGGGCGGGATCGGGCCGGGAATGGTCACGAAATCCGAGCGTGTGCTGTATACTGCCTTTGGGTCAACTGGCTCGACTCGTGAGGGGGCTGCGATGCGCGGTATCGGACGTGGGTGGTGTGTGGCGTGGTTCTTTGTAGCGGCGTTCGCGATGGTGCTGGGTTTGGGCCAGCGCGCCAACGCCCAGGCTGAGCCATGGCTCGAGTTCGGCCAGCACGAATGGGGCGTTCGGTTACACAGCGAGACCAAGACCGTGCTGGGCTCGCCGTTTCCACAGCAGCTCCAGATCTGGTATCCGGCGACCGCGCAGGGCGAAGGCACGCCGGCCGCGACGGAGGGCGGGCCGTACCCGGTCATCTTCTTCCAGCACGCGGGCGGGTCGGATTACACGTTTTACGACTATCAGTTCTCGCGTCTTGCCAGCCGGGGGATGATCGTGGTGTCGATCCGCCACGACCACACGGGGTGCTCGGGGGCGTGCCATCGCGAGTTGTACAACGTCACGATGGACCAGATGTTCCAGGAATGGAACACCGACCCCGGCCACTGGCTGTACCAGCGCGCCGACGTGCAACGCATCGGGCTTGGCGGGCACTCGCATGGTGCGGCCTTCGGGGCGATGCTCGACCATCGCCCGATGAACCCGACCGGCCGGTACGACATCGACACCGTGTTCCTGATCGCACCGTGCCCGATCGCGCAGGGCGTGCCCATATCGGAGTATCTCGACGCCTACGAGAACATGCCGCCGCTGCAACTTATCTATGGCTCCAAGGACGAGTGCGGCTGCACGGGCACGGGCCAGGGCATCGCGATGTACGAGCCGGCCAGCAAGCCCAGGCACTACGCGTACGTGCTTGGTGCCAGCCATTGGTCGTTCTGCGAGGGCGGCTCGGTGTCGCACGCGACGATCTCACGCCTGGACGCCTGGCGGGCGTCCGGGGCGGCGCTGGCAGCGTTCCACTCGTACATGCTGTGCGGCGACGAGAGCGCGTTGCCGTATCTCCGCAACGAGCAGCCGCTCGTCGTCGGCGGGCCCGAGGTGCGGTACCAGTTCCAGGAGCCCGACGACTTCGCGATCGACAACTTCGAGGACTCGAACAGCACGACGATCGACCAGGGTGTTGCCATCGCGGGCATCCCCGGGCAAACCTACGTCAACGGGTTCCTCGGTGACACGTTCGTCGTTGTTGAGTCGGGCGTGCAACTGGTGCGCAACCAGATCCAGGACCTCTTGCCCCTGGGGGGCGGGCCGTACGACGTGCTGTTCTACGAGGATGACGCGCTCGCGGCCGACGCGTACATCGAGGCGGTCGCCCGCGAGCAGGCCGCGGGGCTGTTCGACACGCTGGTCAGCACGGCGAGCGCCACGCACTTCGAGAGCCAGTTGCGAGCGGGGCCGTGGGACCTGGTGATCTCGGCGCAGCAGAACGGCAGTCGGTCGGCGACCCACCCGTACGACCAGGAGCTCGCCGATTATGTCTGCGGCGGGGGCAAGGCGATCATCGCCGACTTCCGTGTCGATTCGTCCACGGCCAACGCCACCCTGGCGTGCGCCGGCGCGCCGTTCGATGGCACGACCAATTGGTCGATGCTGCGGTCGACCAGCATGCTATTCGAAGGCACGCTCGGCATGCGGAACCCCGGCTGGGGCATCTGGACGTATGGGCTCGAACCAGCCAATGGGTCGGTCGTGTACGCCGAGAACGAGCTCACCGTCATGGGTGAGATCCACAACGAGACCACGAGCACGCTGGGATTCGAGGTGACATCCAGCGGGATGGTCACGTTCGAGGAGGCGTTCATGCTCGACGCCGTACGCGGGCTCTATCACCCGACGTGGGGGCTCGAGTTCGCGTGGGCCCGGCTCGGTGCGGAGTTCACGCACGCGCTCACCGAACCGGGTGGCGTGGGATTCGACGCCCGCGGCTGGAGCGACCTGACCTTTCGGATCCTCCAGGTCCACAATGATCCGCTAAACCCCACCGGCCAGGCCAAGAACCTGACGATTCGCATCACCGACACCGACGGCAACACCGCCCGTCGGCGGCTTTCCGATGCCGTGCAGGGGTCGCTGCGGCCTTCGGCCCCGCCGGCCGCCACGGTCGACCGCAAGTCGGTGCTGGAGACCTACCGCTTCCCGCTCGGCGCGTTCGTGGATGCCAACCCATCGCTCGATCTTGGCAGGCTCGAATCGATCTCGTTCGTATGCGATCAGTCGCCGACCGGGCGATGCTTCATCGACGACATCGCCCTGGCGGTGCCGATCCGCTGCCTGGCCGACCTTGACGGCGATGGCTCGCTGACGGTGTTCGATTTCCTGGTGTTCCAGAACCTGTTTGCCAACAGTGACCCGGCCGCCGACTTTGACGGCGACGGCACGCTGACGTTCTTCGATTTCCTCGCATTCCAGGATGCGTTCGCGACCGGGTGCCTGTAGCCGGCGTGGGATCGGATGAGGGCAATGGAGCGGAGGCGACTCGAACGCCCAACTTCCAGCTTGCAAAGCTGGCACTCTACCAATTGAGTTACCGCCCCAGAACGGTTCGCGCTAATTGCAGCCAACCTATCACCACAATGGCTCGACCGATCGGTATTGACTCTATGCCCAGGGATCAGCCATGGCCAAAAGCTCCTAACGACTGCCACGCCTTTCGTTAACCGAAAATCGTGGCACTAGCTGGCATATTTCTTTTCGCGACCCAAACGCGGGCATGCCTCGGAAACAGTGATTTGGCATGGCGAGCGAAGCTGAGGCACAGATCCTCTACCACCAGTGGGCGGTATCACACCTCAACGCCAAACCCCATCAGCTACAGAGCACGCTAGCAGGGGAACCCCGCGGACTACATCATCTGCCAAGGCCACAGCAACGAAGGGGTCCCTCATTGCCGTCGCCTCTGATCTACTTCAGAGTTTGGATAGCAGATCCCGACGCCCCGGGAAAGCTGATCTGCCGGTCTCAGGAACCAAACGCGATGTGCTGGCTATCGGGTCGGTCCAGGGCATCGAGATACTCACTGCGGTTGAGGCTTGGAAGCGGGTCGAGCCGCATCACTGAACAAGTCGCTCTCTTCGAATAAACAACCGTATGCGTGCGCCATCATGCCGAGGTTCCAGATCACCTAAGGGTCAATGCACAATGGCCCCTGTTGTCGCACACTGTACTGGCACAGGATTGATGATAGGAATATCCACACAACTTCAACATTTTGCAGCCGCCATTAAAATGAGGGACAATTCCCTGTTCCTCCATATCTCACAGCCGTGAGACAATGTACTTGGTACGCGTCGCTTCAGTTCCTGACTAACGCCGAGGGCTTTTATCACGATCACCTCTGATCTTGATCCCAAATAGTGATGTCCCCAATCGGAGGAAGCCGTGAATATACTGCTGCTATCGCCTCAGACTCCAGACACGTTCTGGAGCTTTAGCCACATCATGCCCCTGCTCGGCAAGAAGGCGGCGTTCCCACCGCTCGGCCTGTTGACTGTCGCAGCAATGCTGCCCCGCGACTGGCATCTGCGCCTGATCGATCTCAATGTGTCACCACTCTCCGACGCCGACCTCGCTTGGGCGGACGCGGTTTTTCTTTCTGCGATGATCGTGCAGGAGCCTTCGGCCCGGGAAGTGATTGACCGGGCCAACGCAATGGGCGTCCCGGTCGTTGCCGGCGGGCCGCTCTTCACAACCGGATCGGAGCGTTTCCCAGAAGTCGCCAGTTGCGTCATTGGCGAGGCCGAGGACATCATCGCTTCCTTGGTTGCGGATCTTGCCGAAGGTTCGCTCCAGGCTCGATACGAAGCTCCGGAGCGGCCTGATATCTCGAAGACGCCATTGCCTCGATGGGATCTGATCAATGTACATGACTATGCAACGCTCAGCGTGCAGTTCTCACGTGGGTGTCCCTTCGATTGCGAATTCTGCGACATCACCGCAGTCTACGGCCGCGTGCCCCGGGTCAAATCGCCCGGGCAGATGATCCAAGAACTTGAGGCGGTGCTCGCGACCGGGTGGCGGGGCTCGGTGTTCATCGTTGATGACAACTTCATCGGAAACAAAAAGAGAGCCAAGGCTTTGCTGCGTGCGATGATCCAGTGGCGAT
The DNA here is from genome assembly GCA_025916675.1 of Phycisphaera sp. Taxonomy (NCBI): domain Bacteria; kingdom Pseudomonadati; phylum Planctomycetota; class Phycisphaerae; order Phycisphaerales; family Phycisphaeraceae; genus Phycisphaera; species Phycisphaera sp. The sequence continues at coordinate 626,433 of CP098402.1, read as the reverse complement.
CCGAGCAGCGCGTCTCGATGACTTTTACCACCGAGGCTTCGATGAACCTTGTCGATGATTCCGAGTTGTTGGGCCTAATGGTCCGTGCCGGATTCAAATACGTGTTTGTTGGCATCGAATCCCCCCAGGAAGCAAGCCTCACCGAGTGCAATAAGGTCCAAAACACCAAACGAGACTTGATCAGTGCAGTTCGAACAATCCAGCACTCGGGCATCGAGGTTATGGGCGGCTTCATTGTCGGGTTCGACAGCGATACCGAGAATATCTTTGAGCAGCAGCGCACGTTCATCCAAGAAGCTGGGGTCGTCACGGCTATGGTTGGCATGCTAACCGCGCTACCTGGTACACGCTTGTTCACGCGTCTAACCGCCGAGGGCCGAATGATCCGCCAGAGCACTGGCAACAACCTAGACGCGGTCTTGAACTTTACGCCATGCCTCGATCGCGACAACCTGACCGAGGGCTATCGCCGATTGGTCACTGATCTGTACCAACCACGAACCTATTACCGGCGAATCCAGACATTCCTGCAACAATATCGGCCACAGAGCACGGCAGGCACGCTCCAACGGGAGGATCTTCTCGCCTTCCTGCGAGGGACTTGGATCCTTGGTGTTCGCCAATCCGGGCGTTGGGCATTCTGGAGGCTATTGGGGTACACGATTCTAGCCCATCGCCGCGCGTTCCCCCACACAATGGAACTTGCGATTCGGGGCATTCACTTCAGGGCGGTGGCAGCTCGAATCTAGATCGGTTCGAGGGCACTGACTACCAAGCCCGGCACTGGTCTTGGTAAGACGAAGGTGCATTCTACTTTACACAACTAGCACTATGACTTGGAGGGTTCGGTCCTGCTTCACCCTCGCTGCCAAGCAAGGCTGGTTTGCTGTGCACTCCGCCGTTCGGTCAAGTGACCAAGAGGCCGGTATGACAACAGGCCTACGCGATCGGATCGAGGATATTTCCCCATTGAACATCGGCATGATCTACGCCATTGTTATGGGTGCCGTGAGTGAGAAGAGCGCATCACACAGGATTTGGCGGTCATGCGACAGGAGGTAGTTCAATGGCCCTGGCAACGATGAGGACCGACGCACAGATCAAGACCGACGTGCTCAACGAGTTGGAGTGGGATTCGCGTGTCGACGAGACCGAGGTGGGCGTCCAGGTGAAAGACGGAGTGGTGACCCTGGCCGGGCATGTGCCCGCGTACACGAAGAAGCTGGCAGCTATCCAGGCCGCCCATCGTGTACACGCTGTGCTCGACGTGGTCAGTGAGTTGGAAGTCAAGTCTCCAGCTTTCTGGAAACGGTCGGACCAAGACGTTGCAAAGGCCGTACGCCACGCGCTCCAGTTGGACGTGCTAGTCCCCGAACAGCGGATCACTTCGACGATCACTGACGGCGTAGTCGCTCTGCGGGGGAAAGTCGACAGTTGGGCACAGCGGCAGGACGCCGAGGGTGCCATCCACAGGCTGGCGGGCATCAAGGGCGTGATCAATCAGATTACGGTAGAACCCAAGGTAGGAGATGCCACGACGATTAAGCATAAAATCGAGGAAGCCCTAGAGCGGCAGGCAGAGCGAGAGGCCAAGCGCGTCAGTGTAAAGGTGAACGACGGCGTGGTACTCCTGACCGGTACCGTCCGTTCTTGGGGTGAACGGCGCGCTATCGAAGGTGCCGCAGGTTTTGCGAGTGGTGTGCGACGCATCGACAATCGTACAACGGTTGATCCATGCAGCTGATCGCGTCACATTACCTTGTCCTGATAGCCCATCATTACTTGCAAGCGTGAAAGGAATCTGATCATGGCACTGAGCCTATGGAAGCATCGCGATACGGCCAACGGTTCGCTCGGGCGACTGCGTGACGAGATTGATCACACCTTTGGTAGACTCATGGCCGATCCCCTCGACCTCATCGAGCCCAAGCTCCTGCGAGAGAACGGCTGGATCCCACCGCTAGATATCAGCGAGTCGGATGCCGAGTTCACCGTCCGTGCAGAGGTGCCCGGGATCACCTGCGAGGACTTGGACGTCTCCGTCACCGGTCACACGTTGGCTATTTCCGGGGAAAAGGAAGAGATCGACGAGAAGAAGGGGGAGAACTTCTACCGCAGCGAGCGACGGTTCGGTTCGTTCCGCCGCGTGATCGATCTACCTGCTGGTGTCGATGCCGATCGCGTCAGCGCCGATGTTGACAGCGGTGTGCTGACCGTTCGTGTCCCGAAACAGCCTGGCGCCAAGCGTCAGCAGGTCGAGATCAAGGACGCCAACCGCAAGGACAAGGTAGCAACCTGAAGCGGGCTGGCTTCGGCACAGAAGGGAGAATCGCCATGAGCATGAAGACGATGGACGACCTACTGATCGAGCAGCTCAGCGAGTTGCACGCTGCGGAGCAACATGATATCGAGGTGCTGACGAGGCTGGCCGATGCGGCGTGGGATGCCGATCTTGCTGGGGCCTTCCAGGCCCATGCGGATCAGACCATCAAGCACGTCACCCGGCTCGATCAAGTGTTTACCCAACTCGGTGCCAAGCCGGCCATAGCCCGCCGGGCAGAGACACATGGCATGCGAGGCCTGTGTGCCGACTGCCTGGAGTTGGCCAACACCAAGTGGAGCGAACGCCGCGTGCGCGACGCGGCTCTCATCGCCGCCGCCCAGCACATCGAGCACGACGAGATTGCCGGGTACGGCTGTGCCCACGCCTGGGCCTCCCAGTTGGGGCACGAGCGCGTCGCGGACTTGCTGCAGACGACCCTCTCCGAGGAGCAGGCCGCCGATGCGGAATTCTCGCGACTGGCCGAACGTATCAACAAGGCTGCCCCTGTCGCGGCGCATGCCTGAAGCAAACTCCGTATCGTGCCGCCCGACCATTCTGACAGGCGGCACGGGCAGGGAGGGAGAGCCCCGGTACGTTCAGCGACGTGTCCGGGGTTTTTGGCTTCTTACGAGGAAGAGATGGCCATGCAACACGTCTTTACCATCAACTCTGGCGATCTGGCTATGCGGCGCGCGGCATCTCGCCTGTTCGGCGAACTCCAGCAGCGTTTTGGGGCCATCGAATCGTGCCATGTCGACATCACGAATCAGACCGACGACGAGGCTTGGATGGCGACGCTCTACCTGGCGACGCCGTCGGGTGTGCATCGTATCGAGCGGTCGAGCACCTCGCAAGACGTAGCCCTGCGGGCGGCCTTCGTGGCGGCACGCGGATGTCTTGAACACGAGCGGCACCGGTGCACTCGGATCACAATCAGATCAGCATGATTCGCAATCAAGTACGGAAGATACTTATCAAGAGCGGGCTGATTCGATCATCTCAGGCAGTCAGTTCAGCGATAGCTGGATGCGTGACCAGTTCACACGTCTCAAACCGCATGACATCTACCTCATGCAAGTGAAGCCTCATAGTGCTCAAGCCGATCGTTCGACGCAACTCGCTCAGCAGCGTCGGTGTGACAAAAGCGTCAAGGCTGCCCTGGGGCGCAGCCCAAGTATGGGCGGCTAACCACCTCTGCAGACCTGGGACAAATCGACATCGGGCCGCCTCATCGAAGTCACGGCCGAGGGGCAACACCCGCCGGTGCTCGCATTCGCCCTTACAAGCGACCACAAAGCGATCGAGTTGCTCGACGTGGCAGCATATGCCCGGCGTCCGAATACACGAGAACAGGCGGGCACTACGCCAGTCGGCTATGGCGAACCAAACGAGCGAATGCTTGGCAGCAGTCAGAGTCTCACCTTGGCCGCGCCCTACCACTGCCCACCACTCGTGACGCGTTCCCGAGCCCCGCCGGCGATCATGGCTTCGATAGCCCGATCGGCTGCGGTCTCGAGCTCGTGCTCTGCTCGCAACCAGTCACCGACCTCGTCTCCTGGGATGTTTTGACGAACACGATCTTCATAGATGAAGTACGCGCGAGCTCGTATGTGATCGTCATGCATGACCGGAAGAGGGTCGGGTGCGCGATCAATGGGCTCGGATGTATCCTCTTTCCACCCATCCCATCTCAGTGGGGGCATGGAGGGAATCCGATTCTGCAGAAGCATTGGATTAGAGATCATGGCCACGGCTAGTCTCCTTGTATTGATCACCATTTAGTTGCTACAGCAGATTGACAACGTCGAAGCTGGTGACAATCCCGATCAGGATCGGCGCTTCGTCAGCCATAACAGTGCGATGGATGCAGTGCTCAACCAAGCCTTGTGTAACGATCATGATCGATGAATGGGAACCACGCTTCATCGGTGACGCACCCCTCACACCAGTAACTCTCCTGGACGCTCGCAGGATGGCATCAATCACGCTGGAATTACCACGGCATCCGCTCTGGTTGCCAACACAAATTCCGTGCGGTTGATCGACTGCAACCATGCTGGCGACTCCGCCTGTGCCAGCCGCAAGGCACATGGCGCACGGATCTGCTACAGCATCACTGCCGCGGTTTGCCACGTGATTCTTCATCGCAGGGTTCAATACCGCCTCTGTCGAAGTCATGTCGCTACCTCTTCTTGAAAGAATGCCTCCCGGCTATTGGTGAGGACCACGCCATAGCCATGGCTCAGGATCGCCCAAGCTAGGGTCGCTTGGGCGCAAGATGCTTCGTGGGATATCATCGCGCGGGCCTGAGCAAGGCTAACTGCGGCTTCCCGTACGCCCTCGATCTGACGCAAGACTCGCAGGAGCAACTCGCGGCATCGATTGTCACGCATGCCCAGAACTACGAATATGGTTCGTTCTGTCATCGCTGCTCCCTGCAGCTTTACAACCAGTCAGATCCGGTGAAGACCAAGCGAGCCTCCCGTACTACATGATGCCGTGGGGGATGCCCGTGAGCAACGGGGAAAACTCCTTGATTGGCTCCGTATGGCCCCGCTATCCCGGCTTGTTTGCAGGGACTCTGGGCATACTGTCCATTACGCATGGCCACCTCACCCAGAGGATGTTCAAGCTCAAGACCAGACGGTCCCGCCAAGTGCGTGGGTGAGGCATCTTCAGACCGTCAGCTATCTCCTGAAGCGGCTCGCCAAGCCGCAATTGAGCACGCGGTGCTCGCTGGCACGCTCGATCCGCTCATCACCATCGACGCCCACGGAACGGTGCAGTTCGCCAGCGACTCGTGCGAGCGAGTGCTGGGGTGGAAGCCGGACGATTTGGTGGGACGCAATGTCAGCGTGCTCATGCCCGAGCCCCACCGATCGGCGCACGATGGGTACTTAGCCGCGTACCGCCGTACGGGGTTCACGAACATCCTGGGGCGTCCCCGAGAACTCGAGTGCGTACGGGTTGATGGCGAGCGCATCCCCATCGAACTATCGGTATCTCGGGTCGATCCTCCGGGTGGTAGGTTACCGCTCTTTGTGGGGATCATCCGTGATATCAGCAAGCCCAAGCGACTGGAGCGGGAGCTGCGGCTGCTGAAGAACGTGGCCGTTGCAACCTCGGAGGCCAGAGACCTCCGTTCCGCACTGATGGCCACCCTTCGCGAGATTGGCGAATCGACGCGTTGGGAGCACGGCGAGGCCTGGTCACCAAACGATGGCACCGGCGAACTCGCGGGCGTGGTCACGTGGACTCGGTCGGATGTCAACCTCGACGGCTTCGTCGCAGCCATGTCAGATCCTGGCACAGAGACCAAACAACGCTTCGTTGGCCGTTGTTTGGCCGAAGGGCGGCCGCTCTGGTTCGGTGATCTGGCAGAGGATCCAGCCTTTTCCAAGAGTGAACTTGTCAAACGGTTGGGCCTCCGAGCCGCGTGTGCTGTGCCCGTGATCGAAAGCAACCGCTCGGTCGCCGTGCTGTTGTTCTTTACGCGAGAACACCGCCACGAGGATCTGCACTTACTCGAATTGGCTACAGCCGCTGTAGTACCGCTGGGAGCGTTCCTCCATCGCCAGCAGACCAACGATCAACTGGCCGAATCGCGTCGACAGCTTGAGGAGCTTGTCCAGCAGCGCACGGCCGACTTGGAGCGCAGCCGGGATCAACTCCGGATGGCCGACCGCTTAGCAGCTATCGGCACGCTCGCAGCGGGGCTCGGCCACGACATGAACAATGTGCTGCTGCCCGTCCGAGCCCACATCAATGCGCTACGCCAACCCCACACGGACGAGAAGGTCGTACTGGGCCATGTCAATGAGATTGGCGACAGTATTGGGTATCTACAGCAGTTGGCCGATGGGCTCCACTATCTCGCCATGGACCCCGACACGATCGACCATGACCAAGGCCCGACCGATCTACGCCATTGGTGGGCTCAAGTGGGCGTGCTGCTCACGAAAGCCGTGCCAAAACATGTCCAAGTCACTGCGGAGTTTGCCGACGATTGCCCGCCGGTTGCCGTGGCGCTCCACCGGCTGACCCAGGCCGTGCTGAACCTCGTGGTCAACGCTGGTGAAGCGATCGCCTCCCTGGAGCCGGGCCAGGAGCCTGCCGGGCGGATAAATCTCTCAGCGCGCCCTGAAGGATCATCTGTGCGTTTCTCGGTCACGGACAACGGCTGCGGTATGACTGAGGACGTCCAGCATCGGGCGTTCGAGATGTTCTTCACGACGAAGACTCGCGGCCTCGGCACTGGCCTCGGACTCGCGCTCGTTCACAGAGTAGCTCATGACGTCGGCGGTTCGGTGGGCGTTCGCTCTCGCCCTGGAGAAGGAACGACGGTCGAATTGCTGCTGCCAACCGCCGAAGGGCGTAAACACGGCAAGAGGCTACGAGCCGCTATCGACCTCCCCTTGGGACGATCGCGTTCGCTCGTGGCACAGTTACTCGAATCGGCGGGTGCAGAGCTGACCAAGTCTCGTAGCCCTGGAGAAGCAGATATCTGGGTCGCTCCGGCGGCAACGATCGACGCGGAAACGCTCCGCAGTTGGCGTGCCAGGCAACCCGACGCCAGGCTAGTTCTGCTAGGACGACGAGGAAGCACGAGTGGAGAGGCATTGAGGCCCGTCGCCATGGCGGGCGAAGATGACTTCGAGGCACTGCGAGCCGCTGTGATCACGGCGATGCATTAGCCAGCCGAAGCCGCGCGAAGGAGGACCACGATGGCCAACGCAGCCAGCAAGCGCAAAGGTTTGGGAACCGCCCGGCCGGCTTCAGCGGCGGCAGCTGCACGCGTGACCGGTTCTGGTGTGGGAGTGCTGTGCGTGGACGATCACAAGGTGCTCGTCGAGGGACTCAAGGCACAGTTTGCTGTCGATGGTCGTATCCATTGCGTCGGGTACCTTTCGGCGGCCGACACGCTGCTCGATGAAACCGATAGGCTCGACCCCGACGTTGTGCTGCTTGACATCGAGATGCCGGGAGCCGACGTATTCGAGATGGCTGATCGCCTGCGGCATCATCGCCCGAAACAACGCTTCGCTTTTCTCAGTGCGCATGTGCGGGACGGCTATATTTCGGCGGCGTATCGCTGCGGCGCGTGGGGTTACTTCGCCAAGAGTGACGAGCTCGAGGATATCACCACAGGGCTCGTGGAGATCGCTCGCAGCCGAGAGTCGGCGTTCGTCATGGGCCCAAAAGTGAGCTCGCGGTGTCTCACAACCGGCGGCAACGCACACAAGACGCCCTCGCCGGCTCTCGCCCTCGACGCTCTGACGAACCGTGAGGTCGAGGTACTCCGCTTGATCGGCAAGGGCCTATCGCGCAGCGAGATCGCTGCCGAGTTGTGTCGGAGCGCCAAGACGATCGACGGCCATCAGGATCGGATCCTCAAGAAGCTCGGCGTCCATTCACGGGCAGAACTGATGCGGCTGGCCATCCGAGAAGGCTTGGCCGAGGCGTAATGGGTTCAGATAGGCTAGGTATGAGCGTGCCACTCACAGAGCCGAATGGCTGTCCTGAAACCACCGAGAACGGTGCGAGAGCGGTTTTCACCGCGCGAGGTCTTTCGAAGACGTACCGCGTGGGCGACGTGACCGTCCATGCGCTGCGCGGGGTGGATTTCGACCTCTTCGCTGGCGAATTGGTGGTGCTGCTTGGTCCCAGTGGCAGCGGCAAGTCGACTCTGCTGAACATCCTGGGCGGGCTCGATACCCCCAGCACTGGATCGCTGGATTACCTCGGCACGAGTTTCACCAAAGCCGACGACGCCCGGCTGACACGCTATCGTCGCGAGCATGTGGGCTTCATCTTCCAGTTCTATAACCTCATTCCGAGCCTGACCGCGCGCGAGAACGTAGCCCTCATCACCGACATCGCGCCCGGTGCCATGCGGCCCGAGGAAGCCCTGGCACTCGTCGGCCTGGGCCAGCGCATGGACCACTTCCCCAGCCAACTCTCCGGCGGTGAGCAGCAACGCGTGGCTATCGCCCGCGCCATAGCCAAGCGTCCGCAAATACTACTGTGCGACGAGCCCACCGGCGCCCTCGACGCCAAGACCGGCGTGGTGGTGCTCGAAGCTATTGAGCGGGTAAACCGCGAGGTCGGCACCGCAACGGTCGTCATCACGCACAATGCGATCATCGCGAGCATGGGTGATCGCGTAGTGTCGCTCTCTGGCGGCCAGGTTGCGAGTACGCACGTCAACGAGCATCGGGCGGTCGCACGGGAGCTCACCTGGTGAGGGCTCTCCATCGCAAGCTGCTGCGAGACCTGTGGCACACGAAGGAGCAGGCCTTGGCCATCTCGGTGGTAATGGCCTGCGGCATCGCGACCTTCGTGATGGCCCTCAGCATGATGGATTCGCTGCGTGCTGCCGTCGATACATACTACCAGCGCCACCGTTTTGCCGATGTCTTCGCCCACGCCCGACGGGCCCCGGATTCGCTCGCCGGCCGATTGCGAGAGATCTCCGGCGTGATCGCTGTCGACACGCGCACCGTCAAGGGTGCGTTGCTCGACATGCCGGGCATGGATGAGCCAGCCTCGGCGCGCATGATCTCATTGCCCACGAATCAGGCATCGGCCCTCAACCTCGTCCACTTACGCAGCGGCCGCCTGCCCGAAGGACGGAACCGACGCGAAGTGCTCGTGAGCCATCGATTCGCCGAGGCGCACGGACTTCTGCCTGGGGATAGCGTTGCCGCGATTCTCGATGGTCGTAGCGAGCAATTGCGCATTGTCGGCATAGCGATGTCGCCCGAGTTCGTGTATCTCATCCCGCCAGGCGGCCTGCTCCCGCAGCACGACCGATATTGCGTCTTCTGGATGGGTCACGAGGAAATGTCGGCGGCGTTCAATATGGATGGCGCGTTCAACGACGTGCTACTACAGATCATGCCCGGCACGAGCGAGGCAACAGTGATCCAGCGTGTTGATACACTACTGGCGCGTTACGGTGGCCTGGGATCGTACGGACGGAGTGACCAACCCTCGCACCAGTTCATCACGAACGAGCTCGACGAGCTGCGAGGCATGACGCTCATCGTCCCCGTTGTGTTTCTGGTCGTGTCGGCATTCCTCCTGCACTTGGTACTCGGCCGGCTCATTAGCTTACAACGCGAACAGATCGCCGCCTTGCGGGCGTTGGGCTATACGACTTGGGAGATTGGCCGCCATTACCTGGGTTTCGCGATGCTCATCGCGCTGGTAGCTTCCATCCTTGGCCTCGCGTTGGGCGCGATGATGGGCCGGGGCCTGACAGCGTTGTACATGGATTTCATGGATTTTCCGGGTTCCATTTACATGCTACGTCCACCTGTCGCCTTGATGGCCTTGGCGATCGGGCCAGCCACCGGTGCGCTGGCAGTCACGGGAGCCCTGCGCGGAGCGATGCGGCTGTCTCCAGCAGAAGCGATGCGCCCACCCGCCCCTACCTCCTATCGACCAACGATTGTTGAGCGCGTGGGCCTGCACCGCCTGCTGCCCGTGTCGTTGCGGATGGTCGTACGGTATCTGGAACGACGCCCGATCAAGACTGCGCTGTCAGCATTCGGCGTCGCACTGGCGACTGCTATTCTGGTATTGGGTAATGCCACAGAAGACGCCGTTGATCACGTGCTCAACCTGCAATTTGATCGTGTACTACAGCGCGATGTCGACCTCGTCTTTTCCGACGAGACCGACTCCAGCGCCCTGGCAAGCGTACGCCACCTCCCCGGGGTGCTCGCCACCGAACCCTATCGCAGCGTAGGTGTGCGGTTGCGTCATGGTTCGGCCACGCGACGCACCGGTATCCTGGGGTTGGAACGCGGCGATGGCATGCACCACTTGCTGGGCCAGGACGGCCGGGAGGTTGTACTACCCGATCACGGTGTTGTCCTCTCGAAAATCCTAGCGGATTTTCTCCGTGTCAAGCCGGGCGAACAAGTCACAGTAGAAGTACTCCAAGGCCGGCGACCGGTCTTCGATACGATCGTCGCCGCAACGATCGAGGACTTCTCCGGCTTGGCTGCCTACATGCATCTGGGTGAACTTAACAGACTCATGCGCGAGCCGGGCGTCGTTGGTGGCGTGTATATACGCGTCGATGATGCCAAGCGAAGTGAATTGTACGACGAGGTGTCTCGCACCCCCCGGATCATGGCGGTGAACGTAACAGAATCCACTGAGCAGAGCTTTCGCGAAACCATCGCCAAGAACCTAGGACTCATGCGTACGTTTCTGATCGGCTTCAGCGCCGCCATTGCGATCGGCGTGATCTACAACGGCGCGCGAGTTTCGCTCTCAGAACGCGGACGTGACCTGGCCAGCTTGCGTGTACTGGGTTTTTCCCGGCTTGAGGTCGCCACGATGCAATTGGCCGAACTCACCATCATCACCGCAGTTGGGGTTCCTTTGGGGCTGGTCGGCGGCTACGCCCTCGCGTGGTTCACTGCCACGGCTACCCGATCAGAACTGGTACGCATGCCCTTCGTCATCCACTCCGATACTTTCGCAATTGCGGTCGTGATCGTCTGCATGGCGTCGTGTCTATCAGGCATTGCCATCGCGCGTCGGGTACTCCGCCTTGATCTCATGGCCGTGCTGAAGGCACGAGAGTAAACAACGTAATCCACACATGGAGACCGGGAGGCTCCGATCATGAAACGCATTGCTCGGTGGATTGTCGTCATGCTTGCCGCACTTGCTGTGGTCACCGGCCTGATCGTCACGCTTCGGCCTCAACCGGTTGCCGTCGACGCCGCGTTCGTCACGTTAGCTCCGATGATCGTGAGCGTAGACGAGGAAGGCATGACCCGCATTGGAGAGCGATACGTCATCTCCAGCCCACTCCACGGGCGGCTGCGGCGAATCACGCTCGACCCCGGTGATGCGATCGAAGCGGGGGTTACTCCAGTGGCCACCATCGAACCAATGGACCCGGCGATGCTCGACCCTCGGGCCATTGCTCAGACTGAGGCACGCGTGGAGGCTGCTGCGGCCGCTGTTCGTCGAGCAGAATCCCTACGCGAGCGTGCCCGGGCGGCATGGGATCTCGCCGAGACCGAACACGGACGCATCGCCAGCGCCGGTGAGCGCGACGCCGCTACCACTCGTGAACTTGCCCGCGCCAAGGCTGAGCTGCGCTCGACACATGAAGCCTTCCGTGCTGCGGAATTCGACGAGGATATTGCACGCTACGAGCTTGACGTCGCCCGCAGTTCATTGCTCTATGCTCGTGGCGAGACGCCCGAAGGCAACTTGGCTCGCATGCTACTGACCAGTCCCATCGATGGCGTTGTGCTCAGGGTACTGCGTGAGAGCATATCGGTCGTCGACGCTGGAGAACCGTTGCTGGAAGTCGGCGATCTAGATGACCTGGAACTCGTGATCGACGTGCTCTCAACCGATGGTGTACGCATCGACGCTGGCGATCGCGTCATGATCGAGCACTGGGGAGGAGATGAACCGCTGGCAGCGGTTGTGCGGCTGGTCGAACCGAGTGCGTTCACCCATATCTCGGCGCTGGGCATAGAGGAGCAGCGCGTCAACGTCATCGCCGATTTCGTTTCACCTCTACCGGACCGAACTGGGCTTGGCGATCAATACCGCGTTGAGGCCAAGATCATAATATGGCACCATGAGGCCGTACTAGGTGTGCCGACAACCGCCGTCTTTCGCACCGATGATAGATGGGCGGTCTACGTCATTCGCAACGGTCGTGCGTTCCTCCGCCAAGTACAAATTGGCCAACAAAACGATGAAGTGACGCAAATCCTCGCTGGCCTTGATGTTGACCAGTTAGTTGTTCGGCACTCGACAGACAACCTCGTTGATGGCACCCGCATCCGGATACGGCGCCCATGAAGATCATCCGGACACAGCGGACGGAGCTGCAGAATTCGCACAACCTGCATTTCTGCCCAGGCGTCGCTCCCACCGTTCCAGCAGCATAAATCCGACAATGGCCACCATGACCATCGCTACCAAGAACCACCATGGCGATAGCTGTGTCATGGTGTTGAGCGTCTCATTGCCAACATCACCAATCCCGAGCACGGACGATTTCACCCAGGGGTACATCTCGGTGTGAAGAGCCGCACCAAAGAGCCCCCCAGCATGCCCGGGGCGGCATGGCGCGATCCATCACCGATTGCAGCGATACCTGTTCCGGGGCAGTAAACCAAAAGGACCATTCCTACTCAGAAAATCAGGCCGCCGAGAACGCTGCCCGGAAGCGCCGCGTTCTTAACACGCAATGGAACGTCGAGCCCCAACACTCACATTCCGTAGATGCCAACAGCGACGCGTGGATAGTGCCTTTACCATTTCACAGACAATTCGTGCTGGACTGCAAGACTTGCTGCGAGTTACCGTCGCAGTCCGCCGTGTCTGATCTAGACGCCTTGAGCAGCCCGACTGCCCGCCGACTTCGGCCGTACCAACAAAAATCTTTGCACTACTTTGCGGTCGAATAGGGACTAAGTGGGACGATGGTTCAACCCGTATTGAGTAGTGCAAACGGCGCTCATGGCCTCACAAGCCAGATTCCAGAGGACACGCCTATCTCGCCAACAATTTGCAAGGCTGGCACTCTACCAGTTGAGTTACCGCCCCTGGTGGGGCCAGTGTATGCCCGTTCGTGCGGTGTCGAGGTCCGATACTGGCCTGAAATCGGCCGCGATGGCACCCCAGCGGTCGGCCCGCTTACAATGGTCTGCCCACGCCGAATTCCCGATGACAGGCCTGTACGAAGGCCGCTTTTTGACCAGGATGGAGCCCGACCTATGCCTCAGGATTACACCCCGACCGAGAAGGAACAAGCCTTTCTCGACAAGGTCGAGGACACCCAGTACAAACGTGAGATCATCAACGGGCTGGCCCCGTTCATCGGCGACAAGGTGCCCGACGACATGCGCGGGCTCTACAGCACCGAGGAGCTCGTGCAGTTGGGCGGGCTCAAGGGCACCGATCGCGACGTCGAGAAGCGGATGCCCGTCAAGATCACGCGGCACTTCTTCGAACTCGCCAAGACCAGCCCGGCCATCCAGCGGCTGGTGAAGGCCAGCCCCGACGAGACCACCGACCTGGCCGGCTCAGAAGACCCCGGCAACCAGATGGACTACAGCCCGGTTGAGGGGCTGCTGCACAAGTACGAGATGGGGCTGATGTACGTCGTCTCGACGTGCTCGGCGCACTGCCGCTTCTGCTATCGCGAGGAGTTGATCGCCCGCAAGGAGGTCGCCCGCCAGGACGGCACGGTGGCCAAGAAGGGGCTGGCCAAAATCCCCGAGATCACGGCGTACATCCGCGACTTCAACGCCAAGGTGGCCGCCAACGGTGGCGTGCACCCCGAGTCTGGTCGCGAGAAGCTGCGCGAGATTCTGCTCTCGGGCGGCGACCCGATGGTGCTGAACAATTCCAAGCTCGCCGCGTGGCTGGCGGCGCTGGCCGAGGCGGGGATCGAGTCGATCCGGATCGGCACGAAGGAGATGGCGTTCTACCCCAAGCGGTTCGACCCGACGTTCCTCGCGATGCTCGACGACTTCCACGAGGCGTATCCCGAGGTCGGCCTGCACATGATGGTCCACTTCGAGCATCCCGACGAGTTTCTGGCCAAGGGCGAGGACGGCGAGTATTTACGCGGCGAGCACGGCATCTACCAGTGGGTGCCCGACACCGGCGTAGCGATGCGCGGGCTGCTCGACCGCGGCTGGATCACCGTTGAGAACCAGACGCCCATCATCCGTGACATCAACGACGACCCCGACGCGATCCGCATCATGCAGCGAGAGATGAAGCGTGTGGGTGCCGACAACCACTATTTCTTTTGCGGCCGCGACATCGTGGCGTACAAGGCGTTCAACATCCCGATCGAGGAGGCTTGGCGCATCCTCAACGAGTCGCAGAAGGGCTTGTCGGGCGTCGAGAACCACGCCCGCCTGTCGATCACGCACTACAAGGGCAAGACCGAGGTGGTCGCCGTCACCAACGAGCCCATCCCGGGCCTGGCGGGCAGCGAGAACGGCGTGGTCATCTTCAAACTGCTCCGCAACGCTGGCAGCGCTCCAGAGCGTGGCAAGGTGTGCATTGTCGGCCGCAACCCCGACGCGGTGTGGTTCGACGGCTACGACGATCGGGTGCTGTTTGACGAGGCGGGGCTGTACGAATACTCGCGCGTGACCAACCCGAGCCTCGCGGCCACCTGAGCAATCCGATGATCAACAAACAGGTCTCGAGCCCGGCCGAGGCCGTGGCTGATGTCTTCGATGGTGCGACGGTGATGGTCGGCGGGTTCGGTGAGGCTGGCAGCCCGATCGAGCTGATCCACGCGCTGATCGACCAGGGCGCGACCGACCTCACGGTCGTCAGCAACAACACCGGCAGCGGCGAGGTCGGGTTGGCTGCGCTGCTCAAGGCCGGGCGGGTGTCGAAGGTGGTCTGTTCGTTTCCACGGACCGCCAACTCGACGGTGTTCCCCGAACTCTACCGCAGCGGCAAGACCACGCTCGAGCTTGTACCGCAGGGCACGCTGGCCGAACGCATCCGCGCGGGTGGGGCGGGCATCCCGGCGTTCTACACTCCTGCCGCGGTGGGCACGCCGCTGGCCGATGGGAAAGAAACGCGAGAGTTCGAGGGGCAGGAGTTCGTGCTCGAGCGCGGATTGAAGGCCGACTTCGCGTTGATCAAGGGGCGCACCGCCGATACGTATGGCAACATCGTGTACAACAAGACCGCGCGCAACTTCGGCCCGATCATGGCGATGGCGGCGAAGGTTGCGATCGTGCAAGCAGAACGCGTCGTCGAGCCTGGCGGGATTGATCCTGAGGTTGTCGTGACGCCGGGGTTGTTCGTGGAGCGCGTCGTCGCGGTGGCGAATCCCGTGCATGAATCGGAATTAGTCGCCGCCGGGGAGACGTACCCATGACCCAGACCGAGCAACTCGCCGGACGCACGCGGGAAGAGATGGCCCAACGGCTCGCGCTCGACATTCCCAATGGGTCGTATGTCAATCTTGGCATCGGCATCCCCGAACTCGTCGCGCGGTTCGTGCCCGAGGGCCGCACGCTGATTTACCACACCGAGAACGGCCTGCTGGGCATGGGTCCCTCGCCCGAAGAGGGCGCTGGCGACCCCGAACTCATCAACGCCGGCAAGCGGCACGTGACGGCCATCCCCGGGGCGGCTTACTTCCACCACGCCGACAGCTTCGCGATGATCCGCGGCGGGCATATCGACCTGTGCGTGCTGGGCGCGATGCAGGTCTCCCAGAACGGTGATCTGGCGAATTGGTCGACGGGCGAGCCCGGCGCGATCCCCGCCGTCGGCGGCGCGATGGACCTTGTGGCGGGCGTCAAGAAGGTCTACGTCATCACGCAGCATTGCACGAAGCAAGGCGAGCCCAAGCTGGTCGAGGATTGCACCTATCCGCTGACGGGCCGGCGCGTGATCGACCGCATCTACACCGATCTTGCGGTCATCGACGTGACACCCGAGGGGTTCCGGCTGGTCGAGTTGAGCCCGGGTGTTGGGTTCGGCGACGTCCAGCAGCGCACCGGTGCCCCACTGCTGCCGATCCAAGAGTGAGTGATACCCGATGAGCACGCCTTCCCAGACCACACGTAGCGCCGAACTCTACGAACGAGCCCAGAGAGTTTTGCCTGGCGGCGTCAGCCGCAACACCGTGCTGCGCGATCCGCATCCCGTGTACGCCGACCATGGTGTGGGCTGCCGGATCACCGACATCGAGGGCGTGACGCGGCTGGACTTCTCGAACAACATGGCCTCGCTCATCCACGGCCACGCGTGCCCGGCGATTGTCGAAGCGGTGACCGCGCAGCTCGCTCGTGGGTCGGCATTTACGACGGCCACCGAGGTTGAGGTGCGATACGCCGAGCATCTGGTGGGGCGGAACCCGAACTTCGAGAAGCTGCGGTTCGTGAACTCGGGCACCGAAGCGTTGATGGTGTCGCTCAAGGCGGCGCGGGCGTACACGGGGCGGCCCAAGATCGCCAAGGTCGAGGGCGCCTACCACGGCGGGTACGACTACGCCGAGGTGAGCCAGGCGCCGAATCCCGACACATGGGGCGAGATCGACCAGCCCAACAGCGTCGCCCTCGCGCACGGCACGCCCGGGTCGGCGCTCGGCGACGTGGTCATTATCCCGTTCAACGACCCCGAGCGCGCGATCGCGATCCTGAACAAGCACGCAGATGAACTTGCGTGCGTGCTGCTCGACCTGATGCCCCACCGTGTCGGGCTGCGGCCGGCGGACCCGGAATTCGTGGCGGCGATCCGCGAGTGGGCCACGAAGCACGGCTCGCTGCTCGTGCTCGACGAGGTCATCACCTTCCGCACCGAGCACGGCGGGCTGCAATCGCGATACGACATCACGCCCGACCTGACCGCCATCGGCAAGATGATCGGCGGCGGCTTTCCGGTAGGCGCGGTGGTCGGCCGCTCGGAAGTCATGGAAGTGCTCAATCCGCGCGCCAAGCGTGTGCTCTACCCGCATTCGGGCACCTTCTCGGCCAATCCTATCAGCACGACGGCCGGCCTGGTCGCGATGGAGCTGTTCGACGAGCCCGCGGTGGCTCGCCTCAACGCGTTGGCCGCTCGTGCCATGAAGGGCATCGACACAGCGGCCCGGCAAGCGGGCGTGCCGGTGTGTGTGACCGGAAGCGGTTCGATGTTCCGCGTGCATATGAAGCCACAGCCGCCGCGAAACTTCCGCGAGGCCTACCTCACGCCGGAAGAGAATTCCCGTCTCAAGGCCTTGCTCGAGTACATGTTCGACGAGGGGTTCATCCTCATCAACACGTGCTCGGCCACGCTCTCAACGCCGATGACTGAGGCCGAGATCGATGAGTTGGTTGGCGCTTTCGAGCGCGGATTCGAGAAGATGGCAGTGAGCGTCTGAATTCAGGCCCGCTCGAAAGTCGTCGCCAGCCCCTGACCAACACCCACGCAAAGCGAAGCCATGCCGTGTGTCGTGCCGGTGCGCACCATCTCGTGGAGTAGCGTGGTCGCCAGCCGAGCACCGCTGCAGCCGAGCGGGTGGCCGATGGCGATCGCTCCGCCCTTCACGTTCAGCTTCTCGCTTGGGATGTCCAATTCCCGAGCGCACGCGACCGACTGGGCCGCGAAAGCCTCGTTCAATTCGACGAGGCCGATGTCGGAGAGCGAGAGTTTGGCGCGATCGAGGGCCTTGCGGATGGCGGGCACCGGGCCGATGCCCATGTAGGCCGGATCGACGCCGACCGCGGCGCTCGGGCCCACGAATGCCAGCGGCTCGAGGCCCAACGCCTTGGCTCGGCCCTCCTCGACGAGCAAGAGCGCGGCCGCGCCGTCGTTGATGCTCGATGAGTTGCCCGCCGTCACGGTGCCCTGGTCGTCTTTGGCGAACACGGGTCGCAGCTTGGCGAGCTTCTCGAGCGTCGTGTCCGGCCGCGGGTGCTCGTCGGTGTCGAATACCATCGGCTCGCCCTTGCGCTGGGGGATCCGAATCGGCATGATCTCGTCCTTGAACAGCCCCTGCTCGTGGGCGGCGGCCCACCTCTGCTGGCTCGACAGCGCGAACGTGTCCTGATCCTCCCGGCTGATCTTGTGCTGCCGCGCGACGTTCTCGGCGGTCTCGCCCATCGCGTAGGGATGGTGGAGTTCAGAAAGCTTCGGGTTCACGAAGCGCCAGCCAATGGAGGTGTCGTGCATCTCCTGGTTGCGTGCGTAGGCCGTGTCGGGCTTGCTGAGCACGTATGGTGCCCGGCTCATCGATTCGACACCGCCGGCGATGAACACGTCGCCGTGGTCGGCCTCGATCATGCGGGCGGCGATGTTGATCGCGTCGAGCCCCGACGCGCACAGCCGGTTGATGGTGGATCCTGGAACACTCGTCGGCAGCCCCGCGAGCAATACGGCCATGCGTGCGACGTTGCGGTTGTCCTCGCCGGCTTGGTTGGCCGCGCCGAAGTAGACATCATCGATGGTGGCCGGATCGATGCCCGATTGTTTGACCACCGCCTTGATGGCGTGGGCGGCCAAGTCATCGGGTCGAACGCCAGCCAGGGCCCCGCCGAATCGGCCGACCGGGGTTCGCAGGGCACAGATAACAGCGGCGCGTCGCGGCATCGGCCATGGTAGCTGCGGAGGTCAACGGCGGGTTACCACCCCCCGATCCCCCCCACGCGCCATATTCGGACTCCCGAGCGCCCGGTCGCGGCACTCGACCGGGGACGGTCAAGACGCTGGCCGATAGGCGGGGCGAAGGGGGATCGCCGATGGGTCCGACAATAAAGGTTGCGCTTGGCTTGGCCACGCTCGCATTCAGCATGGCTGCCTGGGCCTCGCCACAAGAGGCGTTCGAGAGCGCCCACAAGGCCGAGGTCGAAGGCCGCCATCGCGAGGCCTTTGACGGCTATCTCAGGGCCTGGGCCGACCCCGCCCTGCGGCACGAGGCAGCCCGCCGCGCACGCTCGCTCGAGCGCGTCGCCAGGCTCTCATCGAACGACGACACGTCGGTGATCGAACCCATCCAGACCAAGCTGGGCCCGGGCTTCAAGACCTATCGCTCGCGTTCGTACCTCGTGCTCAGCGATGCCCCCGACGACTGGACCCGAGGCCGCATCACGTTGCTGGAGCGCGCCCGCGAGCAGTACTTCCGCGACATCGACCGCCTGGGCGTGCCCGTGCACCCCCACCCCCACCGCCTGGTGTGCGTGTTCTTCGGGCAGCACGGCGACTATCTGGACTTCGCGAAGAACCACGATGGGTTCGATGCCGGCTGGACGGCGGGCTATTACAGCATGGCCCACAACGCGATCATCGTCCACGACGACCGCACCTCGCCCAGCTTGTTCCGCGTGATGCGTGAGCTGGCCAAGTACGAGCAGCGCATCCAGGAGCTCACCGACCAAGCCAACGAGGCCAATCGCCAGGGCCAATACGAGCGGGCCCGGCTGATCCGCGATGCCGCCAACGACCTGAACGAGCACCTGGGCGAGGAACGCCGACGCATCGAGAACGAGGTGCTCCGCTTCGGCGTTGCCAAGGTACTGCACGAGGCCATCCACCTGCTGGCGTTCAACACCGGGCTCCAGGACCGCCGGTCGTCGTATCCCTTGTGGGTGAGCGAAGGTCTGGCGGCCAGCTTCGAGGCCCACAACACCGGCGGGCAGTTCGGGTTCGCGTTCGCTTACGAGCCGCGCGAGCAGGAACTCGAGAAGCTCGTGCTCAAGGATGAGCTCCCGAGCCTGGAGAAGGTGGTCGTTTTCGACGACAACACCGGGCTGCGGGCCTATACCGCCCGGCCGCTCTACGCGATGGCCTACGGGCTCTTCAAGGAACTGCACCGCACCCAGCGGGACGAGCTCGCGGCCTATTTGGGCGAGCTGGCCGATCTGCCCGCCGGGGAACAGACCCCGGCTCAGCACCTGGAACGCTTCGAGCGCCACTTCGGCGACGTGGCTTCGCTGGAGCGTCGCATCGCCCGGCGGTGGACCGCCGCCGCCCGGGAGCGCCAGAATCAGGACGAGCGGACCCGTCAAACCGCCGGGCTGTGACGCCCGCGACCCAACCCATCACCCAACAAGCACTCGATCGAGGCGGGCAACCCCTCGCCCGGACGACAGATCGCTAGACCCAGCGCATCAGACGCTGTAGTCTGTACCTGTCAGGCGTGCCCTACTTTGGCTGCCTGAGGCGGCCATGTGGCTCGCGCATACGACCCAATCGGGCCGATTAGGGCCCTCGATATCAGGAGACCAGCCATGCCAGGGTTCGACCTCTCAGGAAGGTGCCGCGTGTCGGCGGCGTTCGCCATGGCGCTGGCCGCGGGCACCGCCTCGCTCCAGATGGCCTGCGCGAGCAGCGCCACCACCTCGCCCGATTCGTCGCTTTCGAGCAGCCGGGCGGGTGACGAGTCTGCTGCTCGCTCGGGCATGGCGTCGGCGGCTTGGATGGCCGAGCAATCCCGCGTGGGTTACCCGCGCATGCCGAGCCTGAGCCCCGATGGCTCGACCATCGCGTTCACGTGGGCGGGCGACCTGTGGGCCGTGAGCGCCGGGGGCGGCGTTGCCTCGCGCCTGACCACGCATCCAGCCGACGACCTGCGCAGCGCGTTCAGCCCGGATGGTTCGACGCTGGTGTTCACGTCCACGCGCGACGGCTCGACAAACCTGTACGCCATGCCGGTCTCGACCGATGGCGGCCGTGTGGTCGGTGGCGCCGTCCGCCGCATCACGCTGAGCGATCGCTCGCTCACGCTCTCGGGCTTCGACGCGGCGGGCGACGCGGTGCTGGTACAGGCGAGGCTCGAGCCGGGCATGTACCGCGGAACCAACATGTATCGCGTGCCGCTCGATGGGAGCGCCATTACACGCCTCACCGATGCCTATGGCCTGATGCCGCGGATGACCGCCGACGGCTCGCGCGTGCTGTTCACCCGGCAACGCGACCTGTACGACCGCCCGGCCTATCAGGGCCCCGCCGCCGGCGAGGTCTGGGAGATGGACACCGAGACGGGCCGATTCGAGCAACTGACCAACTTCGATGGCAACGATGCCAACGCGTTCGGCCTTCCCGACGGATCGACCATTTACGTCTCGAGCCGCCACGGCCAGAACAACATCTGGCGCATCCCCGCCGGCCGCACCGATGCGGACGGGCTGCGCCGCGTGACCAATTTTGCACCCGAGGAGGGCGAACACACGATCGGCCACGGCGTGCTCGATCTGAACCTGTCCGACGATGGGTCGACGGCCGTATTCCTGGTTTGGGATACGCTGTACACGCTCGACCTGACCCAGCGGGGCGCAACACCCGAGTCCGTGGAGATCTACGCCTCGGGCGACAGCCAGACGCTCGACACTCGGCTCGAGACCCTCGACCGCCAGGTGAGCGAGGCGGCCCTGAGCCCGGATGGCAAGACCCTGGCCGTGGTGGCGCGAGGCGAGGTGTTCATCCGCAACACCGAGGACGACCGACCCACCCGCCGCGTGACCTTCACCAGCGGGCGAGAGCAGGACATCGCCTGGAGCCCCGACAACCAGTACCTGTACTTCTCGAGCGACGAGGACGGCGAGTTCGCCATTTACCGCGCCATGGTGAGCCTCGCGCGTGAGGACATCATGCCCGAAGAGCCGGAGGAAGAAGAACCCGAGGCCACCGAGGAAGACGCTGACGCCGAAGAGCCTACCGAGGGCGAGGACCAAGCGACCGAAGCCGAGAGCGATGGCGATGGCGATGGCGAAGAGCAGCCCGAAGACGGCGGCGAGGATGAATCCGAGAAGAAAGACGAAGAAGACAAGATCGATCACGGCAAACGCTGGTCCGACGCGCTGCGCTTCGAGGTTGAACCGTTCATCGAGAGCGACGAGCGGACGGTCGAGCCCATGCCATCGCCTGACGGCTACCGCCTGCTGTACGTCCGCGAGCGGGGCGACCTGTGGATGCGCGACCTGGCCAGCGGTCAGGACACGCTCGTCTTCGAGAGCTGGAACGAACCCGACGTGCAATGGGCGTCCGACAGCCGCCACATCGTCTACGAGGTGGCCGACCTGGACTTCAACGCCGACGTGTGGCTGCTGGACCTGGACGGCCAGGACGCCGAGCCGGTGAACATCACGCGGCACCCGGATATCGATACATCCCCGCGGCTGAGCCACGACGGCAAGATGCTGGTGTTCCTGAGCGATCGCGCGGGCAACAACTGGTCGTACGACGCGTACGCAGTGCTACTCGACCGCTCTCTTGAGGGTAAGACCGACTACGAACTCGCCCAGTACTTCAAGGACGCCGCCAAGGCAGTGGGCAAGCAGGGCAAGATCGACACGCCCGATTTGGACGAGCCGGCCGATCGCGAGCCGCTGGAATTCGACACCGAGGACGCGTGGCAGCGCGTGCGTCGACTGACGGGCTTCAGCGGAGTCGGCAACCTCGCGCTCACGCCCGGCGGCGACCGCGTGCTGTTCAGCACCAACATCGACGGCAGCACCAGCCTGTTCTCGGTCGACTACCAGGGGCAGGACCGCAAGACCGTGCAGAGCGGCGGCGTATCACAGGTGCACGTGACGCCCGATGGCTCGAAGGCCGTGTTCATCCGCGGCGGGCAGGCGGCGACGGCCAAGCCCACCGGCGGCGGGGCCAACACGCTGGGCATCGACGCGACGGTCCGCATCGACGTGGCCGCCGAGCAGGCCCAGAAGTTCCGCGACGCGGCCAACATGCTCGGCCGCGAGTTCTACCACCCCACGATGAAGGGCCTGAATTGGGACGGCCTGACCGAGCGGTATCTGGAGCTGGCGCGCGTGACACGCACGCCCAGCGAGTTCTACCAGGTCGGTCGGCTGCTGATGGGCGAGCTCAACGGCTCGCACCTGGGCATCTGGGGCGGCACGCAGCTCTACGACGCACCGGCAATCCGCACCGGGTACCTGGGCATCGACGCCAAGCCCGTGGCACGCGGCTACGAAGTCACGTACGTGCTGCCCGAAGGCCCGGCGTGGCGTGACACGAGCAAGCTCCACGAGGGCGACGTGATCATCGCTATCAACGGCACGCCGCTGGCCCCCGAGGGTGGGATGCCGACGGTGGACCTGAGCGAAGCGATGGCCGGCACGTCGGGCGAGGAAACCCTGCTCGACATCGTGCCCGCAGACCCGACAGGATCCGCGTACGTGCTCATCGTGCCGACTTCTTCGGGCGGCGATAGCGGCCTGCGGTACGAGGACGGCGTTCGCCAGCGCCGCGCCAAGGTCGAGGAGCTGTCGGGCGGGCGCGTGGGCTACCTGCACATCCGCGGCATGAACGAGCCCTCGCTGCGCGATTTTGAGCGTGATCTGTACGCCGCGGCGAGCGGCAAGGACGGCCTGCTCATCGACGTCCGCGACAACGGCGGTGGCTGGACCACCGACATCCTGCTCAGCTCGCTCACGGCGCCACGCCACGCCTACACCATCCCGCGCGGGGCCAACCCCGACGACGTCCCCCAGGATGCCTACCCGCGTGATCGCCGGCTGATCTACGGCTACTCACGCCCGATCGCGGTGTTGTGCAACGAGAATTCGTACTCGAACGCCGAGATCTTCTCGCACGCCATCAAGACCACCGAACGCGGGCCGCTGGTGGGCCAGGAGACCTACGGCGCGGTCATCTCGACCGGGTCGTACCGGCTCATCGATGGGACGACGGTCCGCCGGCCC